>NZ_JANLOA010000082.1:0-179185 GCF_025466035.1 Pseudomonas sp. 20P_3.2_Bac5
CGTTGTCGCTGAATTGCAGCACGCCGCCACTGGCCACCTGCAAACGGCCTTCGGCGTCGCGCTCCAGCAGGCACGCCTGCAAGTCCGACCAGCCTTCCAGGTGTTGCCCGGCGGCGCTGAACACCGCCTGGCGGTCAGTGGCCGCGGTGAGTTTGCGCGACAGGTCGAGCAGTTGCCCGGTCTGCTCCTGAGTCTCGCGCAGCGCTTTGAGTTGCCGACGCTGCCGCGCGGCGAGGTTGCCGGTGAGCACCGCCATCAACAGGAAGAACAGCGAGGTCAGCACGTCTTCTTCGCGCTGGATGGCGAAGGAGAAATTCGGCGGGATAAACAGGAAGTCATACGCCAGGAACGACATCGCCGCACAGGCCAGCGCCGGACCGATGCTACTGCGCACCGCCACCAGCAGGACCGCAGCGAGGAACACCAGCGAGATGTTCGGCAGGTCCATGACCCGCGCCACCGCCGAAGCCAGCCCGGTAGCGAGCAAGGTCGCCAGCAGCGCCAGGGCGTAGTGACGCCAGACCCAGACGCGAGGCGCGACCGTCCGCGTCGGTTCCGGCTGGGCATCGCGGTCAAGGACGTTGATTTCCAGGCCGTGGGCCTCGCGCAGCAGGCGGGTCGCCACGCCCGCGCCGAACAGGCGGCGGCGCAGGCGATCCCGCGACTGCCCCACCAGCACCAGGCTGGCGCGGCGCTCGATGGCATGCTGGATCAGCGTGCGCGCCACTTCCCCGGCGCGCAGCACCACCACTTCGCCGCCCAGGCGCTCTGCCAGTTGCTGCGCCGCTTGCAGGCGCTGGCGAGCGGTTTCGTCGCGCAGGCGGCCGTTGTCGACATGCACCAGGCTCCACGGCAGATGACGGCGCTGGGCGACCCGGCTGGCATGGCGCACCAGCCGCTCGGCCTGGGCATCGCCATCCACCCCCACCAACAAGCGCCCGCGCAGCGCCGGGGCATCCTGGCCGAGACGACGATAACCATGGGCCAGGTCGGCATCGACCTGGGCCGCGGCGGTCTGCATCGCCAACTCGCGCAAGGCGGTGAGGTTGGTCTGGGTGAAGAAGGCATCGATCGCCGCCCTCGCCTGTTCCGGCACGTAGACCTTGCCGTCGCGCAGGCGCTCCAGCAGTTCTCGCGGCGGCAGGTCGATCAGCACCAGTTCGAAGGCTTCCTGCAGGACCCAGTCCGGCAGCGTCTCGCGCACCTGTACGCCGGTGATGCCGCGCACATGGTCGTTGAGACTTTCCAGGTGCTGGACGTTGACCGTGGTGTAAACGTCGATGCCCGCCGCCAGCAGTTCCTGCACATCCTGCCAGCGTTTGGCGTGACGGCTGCCGGGGGCGTTGCTGTGGGCCAGTTCGTCCACCAGCACCAGCTCCGGCGCGGCCTTGAGCAGGCCGTCGAGGTCCATTTCCTCAAGGGTCACGCCGCGGTATTCCGAGCGCACCAGCGGCTGCTGCGGAATACCGCCGAGCAGCGCCTCCGTCTCGCTGCGCCCGTGGGTTTCCACCACCCCGGCGAGCACGCGCACGTTATGCCGCAGGCGCGCATGGGCGGCCTGCAGCATGGCGTAGGTCTTGCCCACCCCTGGGGCGGCGCCGAGAAACACCTTGAGCCGGCCGCGGCCTTCGCGCGGCAGTTCGGCAAGCAGCGCGTCGGCGCGCTGCGAATCACTGTGGGTCACGCTGTGTCCTTATTTCGAAAGCGGGGCGAGCCGGTCGAGGGCCGCGTTCAGCGCCAGCACGCTGACCACCGGCGGACCGATCAAGGGTTGCAGGGTGGCCTGCTCCACCAGCGCTTGCAACGTCTGTTGCGAGATCTGCCGCGCCGCCGCCACCCGCGGCAGTTGATACGCCACCGCCGCCGGCGGCAGGTGCGGATCGAGGCCGCTGCCGGAGGTGGTCAGCAAGGCCAGCGGCACCGGCCCCTGCGCCTCACGATAGAGACCGCCGGCGGCCTCGTCGATCCGCGTGGCCAGGGCCGGGTTGCTCGGCGCCAGGTTGCTCGCACCGCTGGCCACGGTAGCGTAGTCGGCGGCGGACGGCCGCGACTGGAACCAGGCGTCGCCGCTGAACGGCTGGGCGATCAGCCAGGAGCCACGGACCTGGCCCTGTTCGTCGCGCATCAGGCTGCCATTGGCCTGCTCGGGAAAGGCCACCTGGGCGATGCCGGTGACCAGCAGCGGATAACCGACCCCGGTCAGCAGGGTCATCAGCAACAACAGGCTCAGGGCCGGACGTAGATGAGTCGTCATGGGTAATTCCTCGGTTCAGACCAGGTGCAGGGCGTTGAGCAGCAGGTCGATCAGCTTGATACCGGCGAACGGCACCAGCAGACCGCCCAGGCCATAGATCAGCAGGTTGCGCCGCAGCAGGTGAGCGGCGCTCGCGGCCTTGACCCGCACCCCGCGCAGGGCCAGCGGAATCAGCACGACGATAATCAGCGCGTTGAACACGATCGCCGAGACGATCGCGCTCTGCGGGCTGGCCAGGTGCATAAGGTTGAGCACGCCCAGTTGCGGGTAGATCGCGGCGAACAGCGCCGGCAGGATGGCGAAGTACTTGGCCACGTCGTTGGCGATGGAAAAGGTGGTCAGCGCGCCACGGGTGACCAGCAGTTCCTTGCCGACCTGAACCACATCCAGCAGCTTGGTCGGGTCGCTGTCGAGGTCGACCATGTTGGCCGCCTCGCGGGCCGCCTGGGTGCCGTCGTTCATCGCCATGCCGACATCGGCCTGGGCCAGCGCCGGGGCATCGTTGGCGCCGTCGCCGCACATTGCGACCAGGCGGCCGTCGTCCTGCTCCTGGCGAATGCGCGCCAGTTTCTTCTCCGGCGTGGCTTCGGCCAGCACGTCATCGACCCCGGCCTCGGCGGCGATGGCGGCGGCGGTCAGCGGGTTGTCGCCGGTGACCATGACGGTGCGGATACCCAACTTGCGCAGTTCGGCGAAACGTTCGCGGATGCCCGGCTTGACCACGTCCTTGAGGTGAATGACCCCGAGCAGGCGCTTGTCGACGCAGACCAGCAACGGCGTGCCGCCGCTCTGGGCGATCTTGTCCACTTCGCGGGCCAGCGGTGCCGGCATTTCCAGGCGTTGCAGGCCGACGAACGCCAGCACCGAATCCACTGCGCCCTTGCGGTAGCGACGCGGACCGAAATCCACACCGGACAGCCGCGTCTCGGCGCTGAACGCCACCGGCACCAGCTCCGCCATCGACGGCTCGGCGAAGTCATGCAACTGGCGCAGGTACTCGACGATGGACTTGCCTTCGGCGGTGTC
Organism: Pseudomonas sp. 20P_3.2_Bac5; assembly: GCF_025466035.1. Lineage (NCBI taxonomy): Bacteria > Pseudomonadati > Pseudomonadota > Gammaproteobacteria > Pseudomonadales > Pseudomonadaceae > Pseudomonas > Pseudomonas sp. 20P_3.2_Bac5. The sequence goes on from NZ_JANLOA010000082.1 coordinate 3,281, forward strand.
GTCGGCCAGCGAAGCGAGCAAGGCGCCCTCGGCCAGCTCCCGCGCGGTGACGCCAGGCGCGGCGAACACGGCGCTGCAACGGCGGTTGCCAAAGGTGATGGTGCCGGTCTTGTCGAGCATCAGCACATGCACGTCACCCGCCGCCTCCACCGCGCGGCCGGAGCGGGCGATGACGTTCAGGCGCACCAGGCGGTCCATGCCGGCGATGCCGATGGCCGAGAGCAGGCCGCCGATGGTGGTGGGGATCAGCGTCACCAGCAGCGCCACGAGAAACACCATGGGAATGCTGCCGCCGGCGAAATGGGCGAACGGCTGCAGCGTGACCACCACCACGAGGAAGATCAGGGTCAGGCCGATCAGCAGGATGTCGAGGGCGATTTCATTGGGCGTCTTCTGCCGCTTGGCGCCTTCGACCAGGGCGATCATGCGGTCGAGGGTCGACTCGCCGGGGTTGCTGGTGATCCGCACCAACAGCCAGTCGGACACCAGCCGGGTACTGCCGGTGACCGCCGAACGATCACCGCCGGACTCGCGGATCACCGGCGCGGATTCACCGGTAATCGCCGCTTCGTTGACCGCGGCGATGCCTTCGATCACTTCGCCGTCGCCAGGGATCATCTCGCCGGCTTCGACCCGCACCACGTCACCCTTGCGCAGGGCCGTGGCGGCGACCACTTCGAAACCGCCGGCGCCGGTCCGGCGCCGGGCACTGAGGCCCTCGTTGCCGGCCTTGAGGCTGTCTGCGCGGGCCTTGCCGCGGCCCTCGGCGAGGGCTTCGGCGAAGTTGGCGAACAGCACGGTGAACCACAGCCACACCGCGATCTGCAGCGACACGCCAGTGGGCACGCCGCTGTCGGGCAACAGGCACAGCACCGTGGTGAAAATCGCGGTCAGCTCCACCACCAGCATCACCGGAGCACGCTTGAGCTGACGCGGATCCAGCTTGACGAAGGCCTGCAACAGCGCCGGGCGCCACAAGGCGGCGAACGAGGTCCGCGGGCTGCTGTTGGCTGCCGTGTTCACTTCGGGAATCGGCATGTTCATGGATTCACTCCTTGCAAGCCCAGGCTCAGGAATTCAGCGACCGGACCCAGGGCCAGGGCCGGCAGGAACGTCAGGCCACCGACCAACAGGATGGTGACCACCAGCAGGGTGACAAACAGCGGGCCGTGGGTCGGGAAGCTGTTCAGGCCCACCGGCGCGGTCTTCTTCAGCGCCAGGCTACCGGCCAGGGCGAGCACCGGGAGGATGTAGCCGAAGCGCCCGATCAACATGCCCAGGCCGATCATCAGGTTGTGGAAGGTGGTGTTGGCGCCCAGCCCGGCGAAAGCCGAACCGTTGTTGGCGCTGGCCGAGGTGTAGGCGTAGAGCAACTGGCTGAAACCGTGAGGTCCGGGGTTGCTGACGCTCGCCGCCGGACCGGGCAACGCGGTGGCGAGGGCGCCGAGGACCAGCACACCGAGCGGCATCACCAGCAGGGTCGCGACCAGCAGTTGCACCTCGCGGGCCTGGAGTTTCTTGCCGAGGTATTCCGGGGTGCGGCCGATCATCAGGCCGGCGAGGAACACCGCGATCAGCACGTTCAGCAACATGCCGTAGAGCCCGGCGCCGACGCCGCCGAAGATCACTTCGCCGACCATCATGTTGACCAGCGCGACCATGCCGGTCAGCGGGTTGAGGCTGTCGTGCATGGCGTTCACCGAGCCGTTGGAGGCGGCGGTGGTGGTCACGGTCCAGAGCACGCTGCCGGTGGTGCCGAAGCGGCTTTCCTTGCCTTCGAGCGGCGCGCTTTGCTCGACCTGCGGGTTACTCAAGGTCGGGTTGGCCTGGTACTCCGACCACAGCGCTGTAGCGCCGCCGATCAGGAACAGCGCCAGCATGCCGGCGATGATCGCGCGGCTCTGGCGCAGGTCCTTGACGTAGTGGCCGAAGGTGAACACCAGGGCCACCGGAATGAGGATGATCGACGCGACTTCGAACAGGTTGCTCCAGGCCGTGGGGTTCTCGAACGGGTGCGCCGAGTTGACGCCGAAGAAGCCGCCACCGTTGGTGCCCAACTGCTTGATGGCGATCTGGCTGGCGGCCGGGCCGAGCGGAATGAGCTGATCGGCGCCTTGCAGGGTGACCGCGTGAACGTAGTCACTGAAGGTCTGCGGCACGCCCTGCCAGACCAGCAGCAACGCCAGCACCAGGCACAGCGGCAACAGGCCGTAGAGGGTGGCGCGGGTCATGTCGACCCAGAAGTTGCCGAGGGTGCCGACGGAACGCCGGGCGATGCCGCGGCACAGGGCGACCAGCACGGCCAGGCCGGTGGCGGCGCTGACGAAGTTCTGCACGGTCAGGCCGATCATCTGGCTCAGGTAGCTGACCGAGGCTTCGCCGCTGTAGGACTGCCAGTTGGTGTTGGTCATGAAACTGACCGCGGTGTTGAACGCCAGCGACCACTCCTGGCCCGGCAGGTGCTGCGGGTTCAGCGGCAGGAACGCCTGCAGGCGCAGCACCGTGAACAACAGCAGGAAGCCGGCAAGGTTGAACGCCAGCAGCGCCAGGGCGTACTGCTTCCAGTTCTGCTCCTGTTCGGCCTTGACCCCGGCGATACGGTAGCAACCGCGCTCGACCGGTCCCAGCACGGGCGTCATCCAGGTGCGCTGGCCTTCCATCACCTTGTAATAGAAGCGCCCGAGCCAGGGTGCCGGCAACAGCACCAAGGCGAAGAACACCAGCAGCAATGCGTAATCGTAACTGTGCATGGCTGCTCCCTAGCCGCGATCGGCGCGCAGCAACGCGGCCATCAGGTACACAAACAACGCCACTGCCAGCAGCAGTGACACCCCGTCCAGAATGCTCATGAGAAATCTCCGTCCAACGGCACCTGCCGCGTAGGGAAATTCTCTGGCTGAGGCGAGTAAAGGGACGAGACCGAAGATGCGTGTTGCGCATAAAGAAAGCGTAAAACCAGCGCCCGCCGGCGATTTTGATGCGCTCGGCACAATCAGACCTGCACGCATATGCATAGAGCGAATCGATATCGGTTATAAGCTAATTCGATATGAATATATTTGGGTATAAAAAAAGTGGTTATGCTGCGCGCGCCCTTCGATTCAAGAGCGTGTCAGGTAACGTATGGATGTCGGTTCTTTTGGCTTCACCATTGCTGGTCTGGTAGTCGGTTTCATTGTCGGTATGACCGGTGTCGGCGGCGGCTCGCTGATGACCCCGATCCTGCTCTGGTTCGGCATCAACCCGGCCACCGCGGTCGGCACCGACCTGCTCTACGCGGCCATCACCAAGGCCAGCGGCGTCTGGGTCCATAGCAAACAGAAAAACATCGACTGGGCGATCACCGGTTGGCTGGCCCTGGGCAGCGTGCCGGCGGCGGCGGCGACCTTGTGGTTCCTCAGCACCCTGCACACCGACACTGCGGCGCTGAACGCCATCATCAAGCAGGGCCTGGCGGTGGTGCTGATCCTCACGGCGCTGGCGATCCTGTTCAAATCCCGTCTTCAAGCCTTTGCCAGCAAGCATGCCGGTGACCGTTACCACCTGAGCGGGCGCAGCCTGAATGTGCTGACCGTGATCACAGGCGTGGTCCTCGGCGTGATGGTCTCGCTGACCTCCATCGGTGCCGGCGCGCTGGGCACCGTGGCGTTGTTCCTGCTTTACCCGTACCTGGTGACCCGCCGCCTGGTCGGCACCGAAATCGCCCACGCCGTGCCGCTGACCCTGGTCGCCGGCCTTGGCCATGCCAGCATGGGCAACATGGACTGGTCGTTGCTGGGTTATCTACTGCTGGGCTCGTTGCCGGGGATCTACATCGGCAGCCACCTGACCGGGCGGATCTCGGACAACGTGCTGCGCCCTTGCCTGGCGACGATGCTGTTGTTGATCGGGTACAAGCTGGCGTTTTGAGATGCCGGAGAGGTGAATGAAAGAGGGCCGCTATTGCGGCCCTTTTGCATTTTTGGGGTTTGGGTGCAGGTGGGGGGAGCTGGCTTGGCAGTTTCCAGGCCGGTGTTGTCGGATGACAACAGGAGGGGCTTTACTGCGAAGTAGGACAGCTCTTCACGGCTGCCTCGAATGCCGTTTTGAACTCGGAAACGATACCGGCTTATGGATATCCCCATGGGGTGGCCAGTTGTAGCGTGATGAGGTAACGCTCCTCTGTTGGGCGACTATCATCTCTGAAGCGTCCAACTACCAGCATCACTTCATATTTGTTACTCGCTCGCCAGTAAGCACTACCGCCTCGGTTGACGTCTCGCAATCGGGCACGCCACTCAGGCGTGTCGGCGAACGGAGGGTCTTTTTCTGTCCCGATGGAAATCCAACCAGCCTTGCGCCATTGCTCCTGCAAATCCAGCACGACCCTTAGGGTGTCGTCGAGCACTAGCGGCTCAATTTGAGGGGACATGCGGATGCCGTCGACCAGCTCATCAGTGAAACCTATCGTGAAGAAACGGGCCAGAGGGGTTACAAATCCATATTGAGGGTCTATGAGTCGCAGTCGGGCATCAGTCTTTGGCACCATGAACCAGTGATGCCCAGGAATGGCGGGGTCGATCGCTGCGCTGGAGCGCTGACGCATGTCTTCCCAAGGTTCGCCAGGCGTCAATGCGATTTCGGGTTCATCTGCAAAAAGACGCACGCCCCCAAAGACCAGAAGTGCGGCAACGAATAGACCAAGCCCGCCACGTTGCCAACCTATCGGCCCGAGCCGGTTCATCGGACACCCAGGCCTTTGGCGATATCGTCAATGGCCTGTTCGATTCGATGCTGCTCAGTGCTGTGCAACAATCCTTCAAACTCCGCAGCTGCTTTAAGCACGAAAGTCATGCGTTGGTTGATATCGGCTAGGTTAGCGATGGGGTTGTTGCTGAACTCAATGGTGCGGCCATCGTTGAGGGAGCGGCATTGGCTTGCGAGCGTCAACTCAATCGCTTGAGCTACGCCGGACGGTATGCCCGTGACGTAGGAAAGATGGTTGCCTCGTAACAGGCTTACCAGTTTGGGGTCGGTATACATCGTGGGCTGAAGGATATTTCGTTGCTCATGGTCAGCTAGATACTCAACGCTTTTAGCGATATTGCCAGCATCAATAGCTTCGAAGGCTTGCAGGATTTCCCTATAGTCAGTACCGAACCTTAATTTATCTTGCTCGATGGGCCATAGCACTGGAGATTGGGCATTTCCATAAATATTCTTGCGCAAGCGTAAGCACGTTTTAAGCGACTGAAATCCCTTATCTTTATAAAACGCATGCAACGGAAACACATCCAAAAACAGCGTTGTATTACCCATCGCCATCATTTCGTACACATGCTGATAAAGCTGTTGCACGCTGGACAACGGCTCACCTTCACTCCGTATATCAACGCTTGGCACCGGATTATTACGGTTAGCCTTTTCATACTCCTTTTGTCTTTTCTCGTACTCCAGAAACCTGGCCCGTCTTTCGCGTTCTTCGGTGCTGAACAGTCCCCACACACCTGCTCTGGCACTTGTCCTCAAATGCTCCGCAGCCTCATATTCCGCCTGAATTTTCTCGATGGATTCAGATGCATGCAACAAGCCGCAGCCCACTTGTTTGGATGCAAACGCGGCGAGGCCAGTCCATTGAAAACGGTGATCGGATTGCCATAGCTGGGCGTAGGCAGAGTTGATCATCTGGTTACGCACCTTGGGATCGGCTATCAACTTTCCGCTAGGTGCAATGAAGTCTTCGGCTTGTTTCTGGTAAAAACGCCAGTTTTTCTCGCAGGCGGACTCGATTGTTTCCGTGAACCCGGAGGAGGCGATAGGGGCCGAGGCGAAGTTTTGGTGGATAGAGAAGGATTGTTGCCCCCAGGCTGGATTGGCCGGGCTGCTTGAAGCCGTGGTCGAGGGCTGATTGTGCCTCGGCGCCATGACGCTGTTGGTGGACTCGTAAGAGAAGCCGAAGTCCGAGGGAATCAACCCGGCGTAACACGGGCAGCCACTGAAGCTGTCCAGGCTTCCCGCGACCAGCACCGCCTTCGTTGATAAATGACGGAATGCCGCCGTGGATCTGATAGGTCTTCCCGGTCACGCCGCACGTCACCGAGTCACCCTGACGGGCCGAAGGCAAGCCCTCGATGATGAATTCGCTGTCGCCGGTTAGAACCTGGCCGCCACAGGTGGTCTTGTCGCCAATGCGAATGAGGTGGCCCAGCACCATGAATCTGCGTCCTTGTAGGTTCGCTCAAGAGCTCCCGGGAAAGGGTTCACCGGGCAAAGGGCAGATACTTGCTGGGCGCAGGCTGGCAGTCAGCAGGGCGATTCTTAGTGATATGTAGGATGTTTCTGAGGCAGCAATCGCTGACGGCCCTGGACCCATGGACCGTCAGTGATCTCGCTTATAAATACTTCAACCAGGCAATATCCCGCCGCCGTGCCTTCAACCGCGCAAACCAGCGCACCGGCAGGTACAACGCCAACGCCAGCAGTGCCGCCGCGATCCACACCGCCAGCACCGAATCAAAGCCGAAATACTGCCCATGGTTGGTACCCCAGATCGCCACGCTGGCGAGGTACAGCAGCTTCAACACATACAAGTGCAGCAAGTAGAAGAACATCGGCGCCGCGCCGAACACCGCCAGCCAGCGCACTGCGCGTCCGTCGTTGCGGCGTTCGAACAGCACCAGCAACAGCAGGCCGATCCCCAGCGTCAGGGCGAGGAACAACAACGACGGCGGGTATTTGGTGATGTTGAAAAAGCTCATCAGCGTCTGCACGGCCGTGTCACCGCTCAACCAGGGCTTTTCGCCATAGCCGTTGAGCAAGCGCAACACCAGGAACAGGCCCAAAGCCCCGATGGCAGTCCCCAGCAATAACTGGCGACGCTGACCCGCCTCAGTGCCCCGCGCAAACCATGGGCCGATGGCATAGCCCAGCGAAATCACGCCGATCCACGGCAACAGCGGATACGACGTGCGCAACCGCAACCCCTCGGACACCTCGATCCAGCCACGGTCATGCAGCACCGCCCACGGCACATGGGCCCAGTGCCCGACCGCGAAATGCAGTCCGTCGAGGAGGTTGTGCCCGGCCACCAGCAACACGCCAAGGGCGATCAGCACACCGCGCGGCAGCCACAGCAACGCGCTCAGTGCCAGCATGCTCAGGCCGATGGCCCAGATCACCTGCAGGTAGACCACGCTCGGCGGCAACTGGAAGGTCCAGGCGAAGTTGACCAGGGTGAATTCCAGCACCACCAGAAACAACCCGCGCTTGAACAGGAAGGCCGAGACGGCCGCCTTGCCCTGGTATTTCTCGCCGTAGAGAAACGCCGACAAACCGGTCAGCAGGATGAACACCGGCGCGCACAGGTGCGCCAGGGTGCGGCTGAGGAACAAGGCCGGATCGATCTGGGTCACATCCATCGGGTCGGCGACCTGCAGGTGCAGGTAGAAGGTTTCCCGGACGTGGTCCAGCAACATGAAGAGGATCACCAGCCCGCGCAGGGCATCGATCGAATGGAGACGCGTTGAAGGTAGGGGGGACATGCGACAGGATTTCTCATTCATGCAATGTAATAGTGTTACACATGATGGCACGTAGCCGCGCACCCTGTCACTTTGCCGATTACCCGATCCTCGCTACATTGACCGGCCTTGCGCCCATCACTCACCCCGCCGAGCCCACGCCATGCTGATCGCCGTCTCGATTTTCGTCCTCACCCTGGTGCTGGTGATCTGGCAACCGCGAGGCTTGAGCATCGGCTGGAGCGCCAGCGGTGGCGCGGTCCTGGCGCTGCTCGCCGGGGTGGTGCATCCGGGCGATATCCCGGCGGTCTGGGCCATCGTCTGGAACGCTACCGCCACCTTTATCGCGCTGATCATCATCAGTCTGCTGCTGGATGAAGCCGGCTTCTTCGAATGGGCCGCACTGCACATGGCGCGCTGGAGCAAGGGCCGCGGCGCACGCCTGTTCACCCTGATGGTGCTGCTCGGCGCGGCGGTGTCGGCGCTGTTCGCCAACGACGGTGCGGCGCTGATCCTTACCCCGATCGTGGTGGCGATGCTCCAGGCCCTGCGCTTTTCGCCGGCGGCGACCCTGGCCTTCGTCATGGCCGCAGGTTTTATCGCCGACACCGCGAGCCTGCCGCTGGTGGTGTCGAACCTGGTGAATATCGTCTCGGCGGACTTCTTCGGCATCGGCTTCGGCGAGTACGCGTCAGTGATGTGGCCGGTGAACCTGGCGAGCATCGCCGCCACCCTCGGGATGCTCTGGTGGTTCTTTCGCAAGGACATCCCGCGCCACTTCGAGCCGACCCTGAAAGCCCCGCGCGACGCCATCCGCGACGTGCACACGTTTTACGCCGGCTGGGTGGTGCTGGTGTTCCTGCTGCTGGCGCTGTTCGCCCTGGAACCGCTGGGAATTCCGGTCAGCCTGGTATCGGGTGTGTGCGCGCTGGTCCTGCTGCTGGTGGCCGGGCGCGGCAAGGTGATTTCCACGCGCAAGGTCATGCGTCACGCGCCCTGGCATATCGTGGTGTTCTCGCTGGGGATGTACCTGGTGGTCTACGGCCTGCGCAACGCCGGGCTGACCGAGTACATCAGCGGCCTGCTCGACCTGCTCGCCAGCCACGGCCTGTGGGCCGCGACCCTCGGCACCGGGCTGCTCGCGGCGCTGCTGTCGTCGGTGATGAACAACCTGCCCAGCGTGCTGGTCGGCGCGCTGTCGATCCACGGCGCCGAGGCCAGCGGGGTGATCCGCGAGGCGATGATCTACGCCAACGTGATCGGCTGCGACCTCGGCCCGAAGATCACCCCGATCGGCAGCCTCGCCACCCTGCTCTGGCTGCATGTGCTGGCGCGACGGGATATCCGCATCACCTGGGGTTACTACTTCAAGGTCGGCAGCCTGCTGACACTGCCGGTGTTGCTGGTCACGCTGGCCGCGCTGGCGCTGCGCCTGAGCCTGCCTGGCTGAGCGAAAGACTCAGCCAGACCTGATGTTTCTCAAAGGAGTGAATATGAGCCTTACCCTGTCGGTTTACGCCCTGTGTGTCGTGGTCCTGTTCCTGAAAATGCTCGGTATCTCTTGCTACCAAGGCTTTCACCGCATCAGCCGGTTGACCTTCGCCAACCCCGAGGACGCCCGCTTCGTGGGGCGCGCGGCCAGCCCGCAGGAACTGCCCGAAGTCACCCGGGCGGCAAAAGCCTGGGGCAACGACCTGGAAAACATCCCGCTGTTCTTCGTCCTCGGCGGCTTGTGCGTAGTACTCAAGACCAGCGTCAGCGCCACTATCCTGTTGTTCTGCGTGTTCACCCTGGCGCGGGTGGCGCACACTCTCGCGTACCTCAACCAGTGGCAGCCATGGCGGACGATGTTCTACGCCGTGGCGCTGGTTTGCCTGCTGGGCATGGCCGGGATGATCGTGGGCAGTGCCAGCGAGGCGCTGCTGGGTTGATCGCCCATCTCATGGAGTGGCAGCCATGTGCTGTCCAACAGATATTCAGCGCACTTGCCATCACCCCGCCAGTAACGCTACTGTCAGCCCCATGAATCGGTTCCGCAGCACCTCGACCACCCTGACCACTACCGCCACCGGCGGGCCGTGCGGGTGTTCGTGAGCGTCTGATGCCACACCCGAAAGGCCCCGCCAGCGATGGACGGGGCCTTTTTCGTTGTCCCGTGTCGCTGGCTCATCACAAGGAGCGACACCCATGCATGCACTCTTGATTCTCGATCTGCAGGTCGGCCTGTTCCACGGCCCGGAGCAGCCGTGGCGCGGCGACGCGCTGCTGGCCGCAGTGAACAGCCTGCTGGCCAAGGCCCACGCCGCCGGTGCGCCGATCTTCCTCGCCCGCCATGTCGGCCCGCCCGGCTCGCCGCTGGCGCCGGACAGCGCGCTGACCCAACTGATTCCGGAACTGGACCTGAACGGCAGCGAGACGGTATTCGAGAAACAGCGCCCCAGTGCCTTTGCCGGCACCGGGTTGCTGGAGAAACTCAAGGACGCCGGCGCCAGCGGGCTGGTGATCGCCGGGATGAAGACTCAGTACTGCGTCGACAGCAGTTGCCGCGTGGCGCGGGATCTGGGGTTCGACGCGGTACTGATCGAGGACGGCCACACCTGCTCCGACACGCCGCAACTGAGCGCCGAGGCGATCGTTGCTCATCACAACGCGACGCTGGCGGGGCCGTTCTGTCGCGTGGTGAAGGCGGCTGACTGGCAGTTTTGAGGAAGGAGCGGCTCGCACTTCGCGAGCAAGCTCGCTCCTACAAGGGCCTCGGGTTAGAGACCCTGTTCCAGCGCCAGCAGATCCGACAGCGGCTGGGCCCGGCGAATCAGCCGCGCCTCGCCGTTGTCCAGCAGCACTTCGGCCAGCAGTGGCCGGCTGTTGTAGTTGGACGACATCGACGCGCCATAGGCGCCGGTGTCGTGCATCACCAGCAGATCGCCCACCTGGGGTTGCGGCAACAGACGCGGGACCAGGCCCTGATCGTCCTGGGTGAAGACGTCGCCGGACTCGCACAGCGGACCGCCCACCACGCATTCCACCAACGGCCGCTCGACCGCCTGGCCCTGGGCATCCAGCACGCTCATGTGGTGATAGGCGCCGTACATGGCCGGGCGCATCAGGTCGTTGAAGCCGGCGTCCACCAGCACGAACTGGCGGCTGCCCGCGCGTTTCACCGCACGCACTTCGGTCACCAGACGGCCCGATTCGGCGACGAGGAAACGCCCCGGCTCGATTTCCATGCGCACCGGATGCGCGAGGAAGGCTTCGATTTCTTCCTTGGCTTTCTGCCAGGTGCTGGCATAACGCTCGACATCCACCGCCACATCGCCTTCGCGGTACGGCGTGGACAGGCCACCGCCAATCGAGAACGCCTCGATATCGTGGTCCAGGGCCTTGATGACCTCGACCATCGCCCCGCCGACCTGGGCCAGGTGGCCGTAATCGACGCCCGAACCGATGTGCATGTGCAGGCCCACCAGGTGCAGGCCCTTGGCACGGATCACCGCGAGTGCGTCGCCGATTTCTTCGTGCCAGATGCCGTGCTTGCTGTTCTCGCCGCCGGTGTTGGTCTTGCGGCTGTGGCCGTAACCGAAGCCGGGGTTGATGCGCAGCCAGACGCGGTGGCCCGGCGAGTGCTCGCCCAGTTGACGCAGCATGTCGATGGAGCCGCAGTTGACTTCAACCTTGAGTTCCACCACCCGGCGCAGGGTCGGTTTGTCCAGCAGGTCGCAGGTCAGGACCACCCCGGCCGGGTCGCCGTCCGGGCTGTAGCCCGCCAGCAGCGCCCGCTCCAGTTCACCAACGGACACCGCGTCGACGCGCACGCCGTGCTCGCGCATCAGCCGCAGGATGTGCAGGTTGGAGCTGGCTTTCTGGGCGAAACGGACCACGTCGAAGCAGCGCAGTTGCACGATGCGGTCACGGATGATGGCGGCGTCATAGGTCCAGAACGGCGTGGGGAACTGCTGCGCGGCGGCAACCAGGGTCTGCTGGGCGAAAGGAAGGGTCATGACGCGGGAATCCTGCGGGCGATGAGAATGACGCCATCATGCCCAACGCCTTCCATGCAGAAAAATATCTATTCTTTGTCAGTCGATTCAGTTTTGATATGACCACTTTTCCAGAGCAGGCCATCGCCGTGAGCATCTCCGTCCGCCACATCGAAGTGTTCCGCGCCATCATGCTGGCCGGCAGCGTCACCGGCGCGGCGCGCTTGCTGTTCACCTCGCAGCCGACTTTGAGCCGGGAACTGGCGCGCCTGGAAAGCCTCAGCGGATTGAAGCTGTTCGACCGCCAGGGCGGTCGCCTGTTGCCGACGGCACAGGCGTTGATGCTGCTGGAGGAAGTCGAGCGCTCCTATGTCGGGCTGGAGCGGATCAACAGCCTGGCGCAGTCGATCCGCCGCTTCGAGCACGGCCAGTTGCACCTGACCTGCCTGCCGCTGTTCTCGCAGACCCTGCTGCCGCGGGTGTGCAAACAGTTCCAGCGCCAGCAGTCGGGCATCAGCCTGTGCATCAGCGCCCAGGAATCACCGCTGCTGGACGAATCCCTCAGCGCCCAGCGCCATGACCTCGGCCTGACCGAGGGCGAGCAGGTGCCACGCGGCACCCGCGGCGAGTCGCTGTTCAGCGCCGACATGCTCTGCGTGCTGCCCGACGGCCATCCGCTGGCGGCGCGGGAGCAACTGGCGATGAGCGATTTTCACGGGGTCGATTTCATCAACCTCGCCGGGCGCGACATCTACCGCCAGCGCCTCGACGAGCACTTTCGCACTGCCGTGGTGGAGCGCCATACGGTGATCGAAACCACCAACGCCGCGTCGGTCTGCGCCATGGTTCGCGAGGGTCTTGGCGTGGCGATCATCAACCCGCTGAGCGCCCTGCAGGAAGCTGGCCGGGGCCTGGCGGTGCGACGCCTGACAGTGTCGATCCCTTACCGGGTGATGCTGATCCGCCCGGAATTCCGACCGTCATCGGTGTTCGTCGAAGCCTTTTGCCAAGCCCTGCACAACGAGGCGGCGAGCCTGATGGAGCGTCTGGCGCGGCTCGACTGACTGCACGATGCGCTCCGACTAGCGACTAATCCATTCAGCTACACCCGATCAGCCTCGAATCAGCCTTAAAACTACGAACACGTATAGTACAAATACCATATCAAACAGGTAACACTTCCATATCTGCACCGGAATGATATATAAAGCCCCCGGAGCCATCTGCGCCGCTTCCCGTCGACACGGAAACGGCAAACATAAAGAGCTAACAATCAGCCACCGGGTGCCACACATGTCGAAACTTGCCCAGGGCCTCGCCCCTGCCGCCCTCAGTACGTCCGCGCGACCGTCCGTTGTTCACGACCGCCGTCACCTCTCACACCGAACACCCGTCCACGACGATCCCCATCGCCGCGAATAACCGCGCGCGCTGACGCGCCAGCACTTCTCACGTTTCCCTCCGGTGACGGGCCACGCCCGCCGCCCCGGTGTCGCGCACCCTGAAATCCGTGCGTGGCGTGCAAGACCATAAGAAAGCCAAGGAGCCCCACCCATGAGCAATGCTGAACTGTCCCATAGCCAGCGATGTGCGCGGATCCGCGCCAATCCGAAATTCCAGCACCTGGTGCGCAGCCGTTCGCGGCTGTCCTGGTCACTCAGCGCCGCAGTGCTGACCGCCTATTACCTGTTCATGCTGGTGGTCGCCTTCCAGCCGCAATGGCTGCACACCCCACTGGCCGAAGGCCGCCAACTGACCCTCGGGATTCCCGTGGCGGCGTCGCTGATCGTGCTGTCCTGGCTGCTCACCGGCTGGTATGTGCGCAGCGCCAACACCCGCTTCGACGCGATGAGCGCCGACCTGCTGGAGGAGTTGAAATGAACCCACGCCTGCTCGCCCTCGGCGCCCTGCTGCTGGCCCCGGCACTGGTCTTCGCCGCGCCCATCGTCGCCGAAAAACAACCGGTCAACCTGCATGCCATCGGCATGTTCTTCGTCTTCGTCCTCGGCACGCTGGCGATCACCTGGTGGGCCGCCCGCCAGACCCAATCCACCTCCGATTTCTACACCGCCGGCGGCGGTATCAGCGGCTTCCAGAACGGCCTGGCGATCGCCGGTGACTACATGTCCGCCGCCACCCTGCTGGGCCTCTCCAGCCTGGTCTTCGCCAAGGGCTACGACGGTTTCATCTACACCGTGGCGTTCTTCGTCGGCTGGCCGATCATCACCTTCCTGATGGCCGAGCGGTTGCGCAACCTGGGCCGCTTCACCTTCGCCGACATCGTCTCTTACCGCCTCGACCAGACCCGCATGCGCACCTTCGCCGCCTTCGGTTCGCTGACCGTGGTGTGCTGCTACCTGGTGGTGCAGATGGTCGGCGCTGGGCAACTGATCAAGCTGCTGTTCGGCCTCGACTACCGCACTGCGGTGATCGTGGTCGGCGCGCTGATGCTGGTGTACGTGATCTTCGGCGGCATGATCGCCACCACCTGGGTGCAGATCATCAAGGCGGTCCTGCTGCTCGCCGGCGGCACCACCCTGGCGATGCTGGCCATGGCCGAGTTCGGCTTCAGCTTCGAGACCCTCGCCACCCGCGCCGTCGAAGCCCACGCCATCGGCTGGAACATCATGGGCCCGGGCGCGATGCTCGCCGACCCGATCAACGCCGCGTCGCTGTCCCTCGGCCTGGTGTTCGGCATCGCCGGCCTGCCGCATATCCTCATGCGCTTCTTCACCGTGCCGAACGCCAGGGAAGCGCGTAAATCGGTGTTCTACGCCACCGGCTTCATCGGCTTCTTCTTCCTTGTGGTGATGGTGCTGGGCTATGCCGCCATCGTCATCGTCGGCACCGATCCGCAGTTCTATGTTGGCGGCGACCTCAAGGGCGCGCTGATCGGCGGCGGCAACATGGTCGCCATGCATCTGGCCAAGGCCGTGGGCGGCAACCTGTTCCTCGGTTTCCTCTCGGCGGTGGCCTTCGCCACCATCCTCGCGGTGGTTTCGGGGCTGGCGCTGGCCGGTGCTTCGGCAATTTCCCACGACCTGTACGCCACCGTGCTGAAGAAAGGCACCGCCAGCGAAGCGCAGGAAATGCGCGTCACCCGCTTCGCCACCGTGGGTCTGGGCGTGATCGCCATCCTGCTGGGCTTCCTCTTCGAGAACCAGAACATCGCCTTCCTGGTTGGCCTGACCTTCGGCATCGCCGCGTCGACCAACTTCCCGGTGCTGATCATGGCCATGTACTGGAAGAACCTGACCACCCGCGGCGCCCTGGCGGGCGGCTTCGCCGGTCTGATTTCGGCGCTGGTGCTGGTGATCCTGTCGCCGGCCGTGTGGGTGACCGTGCTGGGCAATGCCAAGGCGATCTACCCCTACGACCACCCGGCGCTGTTCTCCATGCCGTTGGCGTTCCTGGTCACCGTGGTGGTCTCGCTGCTGGACACCAGCGCCCGCGCCGCCCGTGAACGCGACGCCTTCGACGACCAGTTCGTCCGCGCCCAGACCGGCCTCGGCGCCGCCGCCGCATCCAACCACTGATTCCTGTCACATCCCCCTGTAGGAGCGAGCTCGCTCGCGAAGGCCTGCGCCAGCAGGCCCCGCCCCACACATAACAACAAGAGAACCCAACATGCTCCGCACCCTGACCCCACTGGCCCTGGCCATCCTCTGCAGCAACGCCCACGCCGCCTTCCTCGACGACAGCAAGGCCAGCGTCGAAGCCCGCAACTTCTACTTCAACCGCGATTTCCGCCAGGACGGCGCGGCCCAGTCGAAAGCCGAGGAATGGGCGCAAGGCTTCATCCTGCGCTACGAATCCGGCTTCACCGAAGGCACCCTTGGCTTCGGCGTCGATGCCATTGGCCTGCTCGGCCTCAAGCTCGACTCCAGCCCCGACCGCGCCGGCAGCGGCCTGCTGCAACGGGACCGCGAAGCACCGAAGCGCGCCCAGGACAGCTCCAGCGACCTCGGTCTGACCGCCAAGGTCCGCGCGTCCAATAGCGTGCTCAAGCTCGGCACACTGATCCCCAAACTGCCGGTGCTGATGCCCAACGACTCGCGCCTGCTGCCGCAGGTTTTCCAGGGCGGCCAGGTGACAGTGCAGGAAATCAGCAACCTCAGCGTAGACCTGGGCCGGTTGCGCCAGGTCAACCAGCGTGATTCCCAGGACTACGAGGACATGAGCGTCACCACTGGCGCGGCGAAGAACATCGTTGTGCGCCAGACCACCACCGACCGCTTCGACTTCGGCCACGCGCTGTACAAGTGGAACGACAGCCTGAGCACCAGCTACAGCTACGGCGGCCTGGAAAACCTCTATCGCCAGCACATGCTCGGGCTCACTCACACCTGGGCGCTGGGCGACGGCCAGACGCTGAAAAGCGACCTGCGCTTCGCCCGCTCGCTGGACGACGGCGGCAGCAATATCGACAACAAGGCGCTGGGCGCGATGTTCACCTACGGCCTCAAGGGCCACGCCTTGGGGCTCGGCTACCAGCGCATGAGCGGCGACACCGGCTTCGCCTACATCAACGGCGCCGACGCATACCTGGTGAACTTCGTGCAGATCGGCGACTTCGCCAACAAGGACGAGCGCTCGTGGCAGGCGCGGTATGACTTCAACTTCGCCAGCGTCGGTATCCCCGGCCTGACCTTCATGACCCGCTACCTGAGCGGCGACAACGTCGACCTCGGCGCGTCACGGCCGAACGGCAAGGAATGGGAACGGGACATGGATATCGGCTACGTGATCCAGAGCGGACCGCTGAAAAACCTGGGGGTGAAATGGCGCAACGCGACCGTGCGCTCGACCAATTTCGGCAATGACCTGGATGAGAACCGGCTGATTGTGAGTTACACCGTGGCGCTTTGGTAAATCGCATCCCGTCGCTAGCCGACAGATCTTCAGCGTTCTGAAGATCGAGCGCCGCCCGCGCGGCGCTTCGCGGCGGTTCGGCGCCCCGACAAGCTCGCTCCTGCACTAAAGCGCTGATTCAAAACTTTGCGCGATTCTGTAGGAGCGAGCTTGATCGCGATGCGCACCACCCCGAAGTCCTACCCCACAACCCCCGCCTCTTCTTCGATCACCACCCGTTCCTCCAGCCACTGCGCCAGCGCATCCGGCGCCAATGGCGGAGAGAACAGATAGCCCTGGGCCACCGGATAACCCTGCTCCTGCAGCCAGACACTCTGCGAGTCGGTCTCGATACCCTCGGCCACCACCGTCAGGTGCAGGCTCTTGCCAATGCCGAGAATGGCATTGCTCAACGCCCGCGCCGCTTCGTCATGCTCAAGATCCGCGACAAAACTGCGGTCCAGTTTCAACTCCGACACCGGCAGGCGCCGCAGGTAGCTGAGGCTGGAATAGCCGGTGCCGAAATCGTCCATCGACAGGCGAATGCCCTGGGCATGTACTTCCTCGATGGTCTTCATGGTGCTGGGGTTGGTGTCCAGCAGAATGTTCTCGGTCAGTTCGAGGGTCAGGTCCGCCGGCGCCAGGTGATGGCTGCGCAGGGTGTCGGCGATCATCCGCGGCAGGTCGAGGTTGTGGAAACTGGTCGGCGACAGGTTGACCGCCACCGCCGGCACCACCAGGCCCCGGGCGCGCCATTCGGACAACTGCCGGCACGCCTCGCGCAGCGCCCAGCGTCCCAGTTCGGCCACCAGGCCACACTCTTCGGCCAGCGGAATGAAACGCGCCGGCGATACGTCGCCGAACTGCGGATGGGTCCAGCGCGCCAGCGCCTCGACGCCGTACAGGCGCCCGGTGGACATCTCGATCTGCGGTTGGTAATGCAGGCGCAACTGGCCTTTCTGCAGGGCCTCGCGCAGGGCGTTTTCCAGCGCCAGGCGCTCCTGCGCCAACTTGTTCATTTCGCTGCTGAAGAAACTGAAGCAGCCGCGGCCGCTGCTCTTGGCCTGGTACATGGCCATGTCGGCGCGGTGCAGCAGGGTTTCCACGTCGCAACCATCGGACGGGTACATGGCGACGCCCACGCTGGCGGAAATCGACAGGTTGGTGTTGGCGATGGTCATCGGCTGGCACAGCAACGTCTGGATGCGCTCCACCGCGTCGGCGGCATGGTCGCCGTCGCACTGCGGCAGGATCACCACGAACTCGTCGCCCGACAGCCGCCCGGCGATATCCGAACCACGCAGTTCACGGCGCATTTTCGCCGCCACGTTACGCAGCAGTTCGTCGCCGGCCGGATGACCAAGGGAATCGTTGACCTGCTTGAAGCGGTCGAGGTCGATGAACAGCACCGCCAGTTGCTCGTTGTTGCGCGCGGCGGTGGCGATCGCCTGATCGGCCTTGGCCTGCAACAGGCTGCGGTTGGGCAGGCCGGTCAGGGCGTCGTAGTAGGCCAGTTGGCGGATCCGCTGACGCGAGTTTTCCCGCTCCAGCGCCAGCGAACAGAGGTGCGCGCAGGCGTCCACCAGGCGCTGGTGGAACAGCGCCGAGGCGACATTGCGCGGCTGGCGGAAATAGAAGGCGAAGGTGCCGATGGCCTCGCCCTGGCTGTTGCGGATCGGCGTCGACCAGCAACTGCGAAAGCCCAGCGGTCGCGCCAGGTCCTGGTAGCCGGCCCACAGCGGGTCGCTGGCAATGTCGTCCACCAGCACCGATTCGTTGCGCCAGGCGGCGGTACCGCAGGAACCCACCATCGGGCCGATACGCACGCCATTCAGTTGGCGGCTGTAATCGCTCGGCAGGCTCGGCGCGGCGAGCGAATGCAGTTGCCCCTCTTCGTCGACCTTGAGGATCGAGGCGGTGATTTCCGGGGCGATGCGCTCCACTTCCAGGCAGATCAGCTCCAGCACTTCAGTCAGCGGCTGCTCCCGGGCCATGGACTCCAGCACCCGGTGCTGCAGGGCTTCGTGCATCTTGGCCTGGGTGATGTCGGTGAACAGGGTCACGGTGTGCTGCAACTGGCCGGCACTATCAAAGATCGGGTTGCTGACCACCTTCGCCCAGTAGCGCTGGCCATGCTTGCCGGTGACGATTTCCTCGCGCTGCATGGCACCGGCGGCGTACATCTCGGCGTAGTACTCGGCGATGGTCTGCTCGTCCCGGTCCGGCACCAGCAGCGCCATCGGGCTCAGGCCTTTGATCTCGTCGCCACGCCAGCCGAACATCCGCCCGAAGCCGGCGTTGGTGTAGGCGATGCGCCGCTGGCTGTCGCTGATCATCACCGCGGTGTCGCTGGCATCCGCCACCAGCGACAGCATGCGCAGGCGTTCCTGCTGGACCCGTTCCTGCTCCAGCCGCGCGCTGATATCGGTGGCCAGCTTGAGTACCTGGACAACCTCACCGTTGCCGTCGAACACCGGCGTATAGGTCGCCTCCAGCCAGCAACTGCTGCCGTCGCTGCGCACCCGTTCCTGGATTCCGGAACTTCCGCTGCCTTCGCGCAAGCGTGGCCAGAACAATTCGTAAGCCGGGCTCTCCACCAGCGTGCGCGGGCAGAAGAAGCTGTGGTGGCGGCCGCAGATGTCCTCCAGCGAGTACCCCAGCAGCACCAGGTAGTTCTGATTGGCCCGCAGCAGCGTGCCATCCGGGGCGAACTCGGCGATGGACATCACCCGGTCGAGGGCGGCCAGTTGAGCCAGCGACAATTCGATGGAACGGTTGTCGTGAGACGTCATGTTCTACTCAAGAGAATCCAGCCAGGCAGTGGCCGGGATAGACCAGGAACCTGTGCCCACTGCGGCGCCCGAAACCCGCGGCCGCATCCATGGCACATGCATTGATGTCAGCATGATATTACCCCTCCCGCATGGCGGTCCATCTCTCCACCGTGCAAAACAAGCCCTTCGGCGCAGTTGCCGGCCTCACCGAAACAACACAACTGTCTGAATCGGCGTGGTTTTCGGTTCACTGCGTGACCCATCAGTCAAATTCATGTCCACGTATACACTGTGGCTATTCGACCAAAGTCTCATTACCCTTGGCGCGACAACTTCGGGCTTCAGGCGCAGTATGCCGCGCTTCGTCACGGCCCATGGCGGTTTGCCATGACCGTGCGCGCCTTCAAATGATTCAGGATCGGGGCAAGGGGACTTCGGTGCAGTTGAGACATTTCTTCCGTTGGGATCTGCGCAGCCTGATTCTGCTGCTGACGCTGATCACCGCTCTGGTCACCCTGCTCAACAGTTTCTATGCCAGCTATCGCGTGCAGTACCAGTTGCTGATCGACAACGCGCTGGAAGCCAACCACGCCTATGCCTCGAAGCTCGCGTCCAGCACCGAAACCTACCTGCAAGCCTCGCAGCAACAACTGGCCTACGCCGCCGACCTGCTCGGCGAGCACTTCGACGACCTCGCACAACTGAACCGCGAAGCCGTGCGCCTGCGCCTGCAGACCAACACCTTCAACTCCATCGTCATTACCGACGACCAAGGCGTGGTGCGCTCCACCTCGCCGGACACCCTGCAGATTCTCGGCAAGAAGCTGCAATCGGAGGGTGCCCTGGCGGCCCTGCGCGAGCGCCGGCCGCTGATCTCCAGCCCTTACATGTCGGCGGCGAACAACCTGATCATCTTCATCTCGCAACCGGTGTTCGACAAAGCCGGCCGCTACCGCGGACTGATCGGCGGCAGCATCTACCTCAAGCACAAGAGCATCCTCAACGAACTGCTCGGCGAGCACTACTACAAGAACGGCTCCTACCTGTACGTGGTCGACAGCAACCGCCGCCTGCTCTATCACCCCGATGCCGACCGGGTCGGCAGCATCGTCGGCAGCAACAGCCTGATCGACACCCTCGGCACGCGGGACAACGGCACCCAACGGGTAATCAACAGCCAGGGCATGGACATGCTCGCCGGTTTCGCCTCCGTGCCCTCGGCGCATTGGGGCATCGTCGCCCAACGCTCCACCGAATCGACCCTCGAAGGGCTCGACCAGTTACTGATGAGCGTGATCTTCAAGACCATCCCGCTGGCGATCGTCAGCTTCATCCTGATCTGGTGGTTCTCGCGGATCATCGCCCAACCGCTCAGGCAGTTGGCCGCGGGCGCGAAGAAGATCAACGAGCCGGAAACCAGCGCGCAAATCGAGAGCGTGCGCTCCTGGTACTTCGAATCGTCGGAACTCAAGCGCGCCCTGTTGATTGGCCTCAACCTGCTGCATGAGCGCCTGGGCAAGCTCAATCACGACATCCAGACCGACCCGCTGACCGGCCTGCGTAACCGCCGCGGCCTCGACCTCGCGGTGACGCTGTGGCAGGCGGAAAAACGCCCGTTCTCGGTGATCGCCATCGACATCGACCACTTCAAGCAGGTCAACGACACCTACGGGCACGCCGCCGGGGACGAGGTGCTGCAAGCGCTGGCGGAGGTGATGCGCGGCTGCTCACGGGACCACGACGTGATCTGCCGTTCCGGCGGCGAGGAATTCTTCATGCTGCTGCCGGGCACCCGCCCCGACACGGCCGCGCGGGTGGCCGAGCGCTTGCGCCATCGGGTCGAGCAGATGGAATTCGAAACGGTCGGCAACCTCACGCTGTCCATGGGCGTGGCCAACTGGCCGCTGCACTCGGACAACGCCGCGCGGGTCTTCGAAGTGGCTGACGAGCAGCTTTATCAGGCCAAGATCGGCGGGCGCAACCGGGTCCGCGTGGCCGACGCAGCAGAGGTTGCCCATCAGGTCTGAGCCTCACAGGCCAAGGTGTCAGGCCGGGGCATCCTTGCCCTGGGCCTGCGGCGCAACCCTGGCCTTGCCCGGCTTCAACCGCGACACCCCGAACAGCACCAGCGCCAGCCCGGCGATCTGATACGCGGAAATGTCCTCGTTGAGCAGCGCCCAGGACGCCAGCACCGTCAGCACCGGGCCGAGGTTGCCCACCGCCGCCGTTTGCGTGGCGCCCATGCGCTGGATCGCCAGCGCCACCCAGTAAATCGGCAACACCGTGGAAAACAGCGCCATCAACGCGGCATTCACCCAGACCGCCGCGGGCAACTGGCCCAGTTGCGAGAAATCCCCGGTCAACAGGTAATGACCCAGAACCATGAGCGACGAAGCCGTGCCCGCCAGGCCGGCGAGGCGCATCGAACTCATGGTCTTGAGCATCACGCCGGTGCCGGAGTAGTACAGCGCGTAGGTCACGGCGCTGGCGAAAACCCACAGCGAACCGAGAATCACCTGATCGCCCACCCCCGAAACGCTGACGTCATGCACAAAGGCCACGCCCAGGCCGAGGTAGCAGATGCCCATCGCCACTAGCACTCGTGGGGTCGGCCGCTCGCGCAGGGCCACGGCCTGGAAGATCAGTACCAGGGTCGGATAAGTGAAAAGGATCAGCCGCTCCAGCCCGGCGCTGATGTATTGCAAGCCGTAGAAGTCGAACAGGCTCGCCAGGTAATAGCCGAACAGCCCGAGCAACAGCACCCGCCCGGCACTGCCCCAGCTCAGCGGTGCATTGGCGTGGCCGCGACTGAACCACACCAGCCAGAGAAACAGCGGCAACGACAGGGCCATGCGCAGGGCGAGCAAGGTGATCGCATCCACCGGGCCCGCCGCGTAGGCAAGCTTGACGAAGATCGCCTTGAAGCTGAAACCCAAGGCCGACAGCACTGCGAACAGGCTGCCGTTATCGATGTAACGCTGAATCCGGGGAGGAAAGCTGATCATGGAGGTCCGCACCAAAATGTGACAGGCTTTATTCTGAACAGAAAGCCAGCACGCCAGAATCGCTTTTTTACGAAGCAGGCTTTCTGAATTGGAGAACCCCCTGATGCACTTCGACCTTCCCGACCTGCGCCTGATCGCCGCCATCGCCGAAACCGGCAGCCTGAGCAAGGCGGCGGCGAGCTTTCCGGTGGCGGTATCGGCCGCCAGCACCCGCCTGCGCCTGTTCGAGGAACGCAGCGGCCTGACCCTGTTCGTGCGCAAGGCCGACGGCATGCACCTGACACCGGCGGGCCGGCTGGTGCTGGAATCTGCGCGCGGCGTCCTCGGCGAAGCCCGCAAGCTGCACGACACGCTCAAGGAACTGGCCGGGCAGAAACGCATCAACCTGCACCTTGCGGCATCCACCGTGACCAACAGCACCATCCTCCCGACGGTGCTCGGCCCGTTCCTCTTCGACTACCCGGAAATCGACCTGCAACTGGTGGAGCACAAGAGCGTCGACATCTTGCGCATGGTCCTCGCCGGCGAATGCGAGATCGGCGTCTACGACGGCAACCTGATCAACGACGGCGTGGTCTCCCTGCCCTTCCGCACCGAGCGCCTGGTGCTGCTGGTGCCGCTCGACCACCCCCTGACCGAACGGACCGCCTTGCGCCTGCGCGACGCCCTCGACTACGCCTTCGTCTGCCTGCCGGCGGAGCGGGCCATGCAGCGCTTCGTCGAAGAACTGGCGATCAACCTGTCGATGCCGCTCAAAGTCCGCGTCCGCGCCCCCGGCTTCGAAGCCATCGCGCAACTGGTGGCCCAGCGCGCCGGCATCGCCATGCTCCCGGAAACCACCGCACGCCGCCTGGAACAGGAACTGCCCGTACGCTGCCTGCCACTGGAAGAGCGTTGGGCGACGCTGGAGTTGCGGATTTGTTTTCGTGAGTGGGAGAAGCTGAGTTCACATGGGCGGCAGTTGGTGACGTTTTTGTCGGGGCGATAAGCCGGCAAAGCGCATTCCTGTTAAACTCCGCCGCCTTTTTTCAGGGTGCGTAATGCATCCGAAGACGGCAGCAGACGAGACCACCGGCATGCACAATACCCCCGCGGAAAACCCGAGCAATCCTTCGAGTCCGGTACTCAGGAGGTTTTCCGTCGCCCCGATGATGGACTGGACAGACCGCCGCTGCCGATTCTTCCTGCGCCTGCTGTCCCGCCACGCCCTGCTCTATACCGAAATGGTCACCACCGGCGCCCTGCTTCATGGCGATGCCGCGCGTTTTCTCGGCCACGATGCCGCCGAGTACCCGCTAGCCCTGCAATTGGGCGGTAGCGTGCCGGCCGATCTGGCCGCCTGCGCGAAGCTGGCCGAGGTGGCGGGCTACCAGGAAGTGAACCTGAACGTCGGCTGCCCCAGCGACCGGGTGCAGAACAACATGATCGGCGCTTGCCTGATGGGTCACCCGGCGCTGGTGGCCGATTGTGTGAAGGCGATGATGGACGCGGTATCGACCCCGGTGACGGTCAAGCACCGGATCGGCATCAACGGCCGCGACAGTTACGCCGAGCTGTGCGATTTCGTCGGTCAGGTCCGCGATGCCGGTTGCCGCAGTTTCACCGTGCATGCCCGGATCGCCATCCTCGAAGGGCTGTCGCCGAAGGAAAACCGCGAGATCCCGCCGCTGCGCTATGACATCGCCGCGCAGTTGAAAGCGGACTTCCCTGACCTGGAAATCATCCTCAATGGCGGGATCAAGACCCTCGAGGAATGCCACGAGCACCTCAAGACCTTCGACGGCGTGATGCTCGGCCGCGAGGCTTACCACAATCCCTATCTGCTGGCCGAAGTCGACCAGCAACTGTTCGGCAGCGATGCCCCGGTGATTTCCCGCAGCGAGGTGCTGGAGCAGTTGAAGCCATACATCGCCGCCCACCTGCAGGCCGGCGGCGCCATGCACCACATCACCCGGCATATCCTCGGTCTGGCCCAGGGCTTCAAGGGCGCGCGCAAGTTCCGTCAGTTGCTTTCGGTGGATGTGCACAAGACCAACGACCCGCTGGCCCTGCTCGATCAAGCTGCTGAATTGTTAAAGGGCCACTAGGAACCGGCGCGCTCCGCGGCACTCGAAGACATACCCTCCCGACGCCCGCCGGCACGGCCCTTGAGCCGCTGACGGCGCTCGGGTAATGTCGTCGCACCGCACAGGACAGAGCACGCTCATGACTTCCAAGCTGGAACAACTCAAGCAGTTCACCACGGTCGTCGCCGACACCGGCGATATCGACGCGATCAGCCGCCTCAAGCCGGTCGATGCCACCACCAACCCTTCCCTCCTGCTGAAAGCGGCCGCCATGCCCGGCTACGCCGACCTGCTGAAGCAGGTGATCGCCAGCAGCAAGGGCAATGTCGATCTGGCCTGTGATGCCTTCGCCGTCGCGGTGGGCAGCGGCATCCTGAAAGCGATCCCCGGCCGCATTTCCACCGAAGTGGACGCGCGCCTGTCCTTCGACGAGCCGGCGCTGCTGGCCAAGGCCCGCCAACTGATCGAGCTGTACGACAAGGCCGGCGTTGGTCGTGATCGCGTGCTGATCAAGCTGGCCTCCACCTGGGAAGGCATCCGCGCCGCCGAAACCCTGGAGAAGGAAGGCATCCAGACCAACCTGACCCTGTTGTTCTCCTTCGCCCAGGCTGCCGCCTGCGCCGATGCCGGGGTGTTCCTGATTTCGCCGTTCGTGGGCCGCATCTACGACTGGTACAAGAAGTCCAGCGGTCAGGACTATGTCGGCGCCGAAGATCCGGGCGTGCAGTCGGTCACCCGCATCTACAACTACTACAAGGCCAATGGCTACGACACCGTGGTCATGGGCGCGAGCTTCCGCAACCTCAGCCAGATCGAAGAGCTGGCCGGCTGCGATCGACTGACCATCAGCCCGGACCTGCTACAGAAACTCAGCGAAGACCAGGGCACCCTGGCCCGCAAACTCGCCCCCGGCGCCAGCGCCGAGCCACGCCTGACGCTGAACGAAAGCCAGTTCCGCTGGGCCTTCAACGAAGACGCCATGGCCACCGAAAAACTCGCCGAAGGCATTCGCCTGTTCGCCCGTGACCAGGAAAAACTCGAAGCCCTGCTTTCTGCAAAGGCTTGATACAAATCTCGGTTTGCCAGTAGTCGCGACAGCGCGGAAAGTCCCGCCTCTTCCGCAACTACTGGCAAACAGCCTCGTGTTCCCGCATTGATGTCCGACTCTTCTTTTTTGCCGTTGGTCCTGGCCGGGCCACTGCTTCGCCGCCTGGAGCCGACGCGCATGGTGTTCTGGCTGGTCGCCTCGCAGCCGCTGAACGCCGAACTGCACCTTCATGTTGCACATTCCGATCCGCTGGTCCTGCCACTGGACGCCACTCGCTGCCA
This sequence comes from Pseudomonas sp. 20P_3.2_Bac5, assembly GCF_025466035.1. Lineage (NCBI taxonomy): Bacteria > Pseudomonadati > Pseudomonadota > Gammaproteobacteria > Pseudomonadales > Pseudomonadaceae > Pseudomonas > Pseudomonas sp. 20P_3.2_Bac5. The sequence goes on from NZ_JANLOA010000082.1 coordinate 28,782, forward strand.
GATCATTCCGGTGGGTCGCCAGGCGTTCGTGCACCTGATCGATGTGTCTCTGGAAACACCGCTACCCTGCGACACCCGGATCGACTACGACCTGCTGCTCGATGGCCACGGCATCGCCGAGTGGGCGCCGCATCTGCTTTATGACGGCGCACAGCGTGCGAACTTCGTCGTCCGCGAACGGCTGGATCAGTTGCTCCACGGCTCCTGCCGCAAACCTCACTTTCCCGCCGAAGACGGCCTGCTCTGCGCCGACCGGCTGCTGGCCAGCCCGCATCAGCCCGCACAGCGCCCAGCCTTGTTGATGATGAGCGGCGATCAGGTCTACGCCGACGATGTCGCCGGGCCGATGCTGCGCGCCATTCATACGCTGATTGCACGGCTCGGCCTGTTCGAGGAATGCCTGGACGGCGCGGTGATCCGTGACAGCGTCGAGCTTTATGGCCATCCCGCCAGCTACTACCACCGTGGCGACCTGCTGCCAGCGCTGAAAAGCAACGAAACCCTGCGCGAGCGCTTCTTCGGTGGCGTGCGCAAACCGATCTTCACCAGCAGCAATGCCGACAACCACTTGGTGACCTTCGGCGAAACCCTGGCGATGTACCTGCTGGTCTGGTCGCCCGTGCCGTGGACGCTGATTGCGCCGGACATGCCGCCGCTGAACGCCGAACACCAAACGCGCTACAGGCTGGAACAGGGTTGCCTGGATGGCTTCGTCGCCGGGCTGGGCGGGGTCGCCCGGGTGTTGGCGCACTTGCCGAGCCTGATGATTTTCGACGACCACGACATCACCGATGACTGGAACCTTTCGGCGCAATGGGAGGAAACCGCCTACGGCCATCCGTTCTCGCGCCGGATCATCGGCAACGCCCTGCTTGCTTACCTGCTCTGCCAGGCCTGGGGCAACAACCCGGACGTGTTCGGTGATCTCCTGGAAAAATGCCGGCAACTCTTCGCCAGCACCGCGGACGACCGCCACCTGGACAGTCCGCAGCAGGATCAGTTGATCAACGACCTGCTGCGCTTCCAGCAGTGGCATTACCAACTCCCGACCAGCCCAGCGCTACTGGTGCTGGACACCCGCACCCGGCGCTGGCGCAGCGAAAGCAATCTGAAGAAACCTTCAGGCCTGCTGGACTGGGAAGCGCTCTGCGAGTTGCAGCAAGCGCTGCTCGACCACCCGTCGGCGATCATCGTTTCGCCCGCACCGATCTTCGGCGTCAAGCTGATCGAGACGGTGCAGAAGGTGTTCAGCTGGTGCGGTTACCCGCTGCTGGTGGACGCGGAAAACTGGATGGCTCACCGCGGCGCGGCACAGGTGATCCTGAACATCTTCCGCCACTCGCGCACGCCGGGGCACTACGTGATCCTCTCCGGCGACGTGCACTATTCCTTCGTCTACGAAGTGCTGATCCGCCACCGCCAACGCAGTCCGCACCTGTGGCAGATCACCAGCAGCGGCATCAAGAACCGCTTCCCCGCGCGCCTGCTGGACACCTTCGATCGCCTCAACCGCTGGCTCTACGCACCGCGCTCGCCCTTGAACTGGTTCACCCGCCGGCGACTGATGGAAGTGGTGCCGCGCATACCCAGCCACAGCAAAGCCGGCGAGCGGCTGTGGAACAGCGCGGGCCTGGGCCAGGTGTTTTTCAATGAACAGGGGCAACCGGAGCGGGTGTTCCAGTTGAATGCGGATGGGTCAGAGGCGACGGAGTTTCCGCGGCGGGAATGACAAGGGCCTCATCGCGGCGATGAGGCCCTGAAGGATTCAGCTACGCTCGAGCGCGTTCACCAGGTCATGGAAGGCTTCACGGTTGGAGTCATTCAAGCCCATCAGGATTTTGTGCGCCTCCAGCACCTTGGCCCGCACCACCTCTTCGTCCTGGTCCTGGGAAGGCAGGTCGGTCAGGCATTCCGGGCACGGAATCGGCCGGTCGACGATGTTGAACACCTGATCGAAGCCCATCGACTGCAACAGGCGAGTGATGTCGGCGTGGGTGGTCACCACGGTCGGCAGCAGGCCAACCTTCTGCCGCGACAGAATCGACAGCTTGGCCAACAGGCCGAGCGTGGTGCTGTCGATGCTCTGGGTTTCTGTGAGATCGATGACGATCGCCGAGAAATTCAGCGCGGTGAAGATCTTCTCAATAGTTGCATCCAGCGCCGAACACAGGGTCAGACGCACTTCACCGACAAACTTCAGAACAAAGGTGCCGCTCTGTTCGGCGAACTGGATTCTACCGGTACTCATTGAAGGTTCCTGCTCAACACCAATAGGGCGATATCATCCGGCATCTCCCCAAGCGTAGCCAATCCGAATCGTTGCCGCAGGCCATCCAGGCTGCCGCCCGCATCCCTGACAATCTCAGGCAGGGATGCTTCTTTTTCTTTGAGTGTTGCGCCGGGCAAAAGGTCCAGAATGCCATCAGATAGCAGGGTCAGGCTGAACTGCGACGGCAGCTCCAGGACGTGATCCTGGTACGTTGCTTCGTCGAACAGACCGACCGGCAATCCTCGGCCTTCCAGATAAAGGCTCTGCTCCGGGGTATACAGTACCGGCAGCGGCAGGTGGCCGCCGATGGCATAGGTCAGCAATCCGTTGTCTTCATCGATGACACCGCCAACCATGGTCACGTGCTTGCCCAGCTTGCAGTTGATCAGGCCGCGGTTGATGTGCCCGAGCACTTCCGACGGCTTGAAGTCCCGCAGGGTGCCGCTGCGCTTGAATTCGAACAGCAGGCGGGTGGTCATGAACTTCAGCAGTACGGTCACGAAGGCCGAGGACGCGCCATGGCCGGACACGTCCGCCAGGTAGAAGGCGATCCGCCGCTCGTCGACGCGGAAGTAATCAGCAAAGTCGCCAGAGAGATACAGCGACGGGATGATCTGGTGTTCGAAGGAAAACTCGCCAATGCTCCACGGGCTTTCCGGGAGCATGTTCATCTGCACCTGGCGACCCGCTGTCTGGTCTTCCTGAAGCAGGTGGAGGCTGGCTTCAAGTTCGCGGTTGGCGGTTTCGAGCTTTTCCCGGTAGCGCTGGTTTTCCTTGATCAGGTACGCACGATCGAGCGCGCGGCGAACCGAGTGCTCGAGCACTGCGAGGTCTTCAAGCGGCTTGATCAGGTAATCGGCAGCGCCCAGACGCAGGGCTTCGACAGCATCGTTCATCACGCCCGCACCGGAAACCACGATCACCGGCAGGTCAGGCGCACGTTCGGTCACTTGTCGGATCAGCTCCAGACCGCCCATTTGCGGCATGCGCAGGTCACAGAGCACAAGGTCGGGACGATCCTGCTCGAAGACTTGAAGGCCCTGCTGGCCATTGCTTGCCTGCAGGACACTGAAACCGCTGTCTTCCAGGTAGGCGGCGAGGCTCTCGCGCACCACGTCGTCGTCATCGATTATCAGCAGCGTTGCACTGGTTTTCTGCATGTGGGCAAACGGCGCCAGAAATAGGTTGGCGTAAGCGGCTCGACAGGTTGGAGCACACGTACTGGATTCTCTTCTAGCCACTCTGTCTATCTGAGTTGTAGGTCAGAAAAAGCCGACCGGCAACTTGCAGAGGTGCCCTGTAAGGCGCAGACGGTACTCCCATCCGCCAGGCGTTTCAAGCATGCACCGCCGCTCGCGTGCGGCTGTTTGCAGTGCAAATCACCGGTGGTTATAAAAACCCGGTTTGTGGCAACTCAATGGAAGGATGCCCCAATGAAAAAGGCGACCCGGAGGTCGCCTTTTCTACTTGCCGACGATCAGAAATCGTCTTCGACGTCGCCGTCCTTGACCTTGAACTCGCGGTTCTGCAGGTAGGCGTTGCGGATGAAGATGTACTTGTCGCCCTGGATCATCTTCTCCGCCGACAGCAGGCTGGCGCGTGTGTCGACCAGGTCGACGCCGATCGCGGTGTTGCGGGTCGGCACGTGATTCACGTAGCGGTAGGGTTCGGTGTAGGTATCGGGATACTTGCCCAGCGCATCGCGCACGGTGCTCGGACCCAGCAACGGCAGCATCACGTAAGGACCGCTGTGTACACCCCAGTAGCCCAGGGTCTGGCCGAAGTCTTCATCATTGCGCTGCAGGCCCATTTTGGTCCCCACATCGAAGAAGCCGCCAAGACCGAAGGTGGTGTTGACGATCAGCCGGGCGGTATCGACACCGGCCGCATGGGGCTTGAGCTGGAGGATGTTGTTGGCCAGGTTGGTCACATCACTCAGGTTGAGGAACATGTTATGGATGCCGTCTTCCACGAACTGCGGCGTTACAAACCGGTAGCCCTGGGCGATCGGCTTGAACGCATAGGTGTCGACCGTGTCGTTGAAACGGAAAATCGGCCGGTTGATGCTTTCCCAAGGGTCTTCCTCGGTAGCCGCCTGAGCCGCGAAAGGCGCCAGCAGCGCAGTTGCGCACACGCTGGCCCGGAACAAACGATCGAGCACGCTCGCACCGATCCCACGCATAGATGTTCTCCTGATGAACGCAACGCGCGAAACAGCTCCGCGCCAAAGTGGACGAGTATAAAGCCTAGTAACGTTTGCGTCGCAAATAGTTGACGCCACGCGCGTCAAACGCCCGTCACCAAATCGTCACGAACGGCCAGTAGTGTCCTGATATTTCAGGGATGTTGCCATGCCTCACGCGCCCGCCTTCACCGCGCTCCTGTTCGGACTTCGTGGCTGCCTGGTCGACTTCGGCGGCCGTAGCCTGGACAGCGCGCCGGACCTCCCCGTTCTCCCCACCCCCGGTGCCCTCGACGTACTCGACTGGCTACGCCGCCATCGCGTGCCCTGCGCCTGGCTGGACGAAGTGCCGGCGCACACCGGCCAACACCTGAGCCGCGCCCTGCCCGACTGGCTGGCGGCAACGCCGCACCACGACGCCAAGCCCTGGCCCGCGCCGGACGCCTGTTGGCGGGCATTGATGGCCATCGAGGCCAGGCAACTGGATGGCTGTGTGCTGATCAGCGGCGAACCGCGGCTGCTCCAGGCCGGCCTCAATGCCGGCCTGTGGACCATCGGCCTGGCGGCCTGCGGCCCGTTGTGCGGGTTATCCGAAACCGAGTGGCAAGCGCTGGACGACAAGCAGCGCGAGCACAAACGCGGCAAGGCCACCCTGCAACTGTTCAGCCTCGGCGTGCATTCGGTGATCGATCATTTGCAGGAGCTGGCCGACTGCCTCGCCGATATCAGCCAGCGCCGGCTCAAGGGCGAAAAACCCTGATCACCCGCGCTTGATCCGGATCATGCAAAGCCGGCCCGTGTGGATTAATCTGTCAGCCATGCATGGACCTTTCGCACAAGGCAGGGGTCCATGGCTGTGCCTACTGATAAAGGGAGATCACCATGCCTGCCCGCGAACTGCAAGAACAGCTCAACACCCTGCGCGAGCAACTGGAGCAAAACCCGCCGCTGTCGCTGGAAGAGCGTGAGCAACTCCAGGTGCTGATGCAGCAAATCGATGCCCAGATCAAACTGGAAGCGGCAACCCAGGACACCAACCTGGTCGACGGCGTCAACCTCGCCGTGGAACGCTTCGAGGTCGATCACCCGGGCCTGACCGCCACCTTGCGCAATATCGTCCAGAGCCTGCAAAGCATGGGGATCTGAACCCACCCCGCTCAAATAAAAAGCCCCGTCCAGACGGGGCTTTTTCGTTACTGCCGGACCAACCGCCGGTTATCCGGGCTCACCTGACCGAGGCTGCGGTACGGGTTGATGTCCAGCCCGCCACGGCGCACATAGCGCGCGTACACCGTTAGGTGCTGCGGATCGAGCAGGCGCTTGAGGTCGAGGAAGATGCGCTCCACGCACTGCTCATGGAAGTCCGCGTGCTGGCGGAAACTGATCAGGTACGTCAGCAGGCTTGCCGCGTCCAGCTCCGGGCCGCGGTACTCGACGACCACGCTGCCCCAGTCCGGCTGACCGGTCACCGGGCAGTTGGACTTGAGCAAATGGCTGTGCAGGGTCTGCTCGACCACCTTGTCCGTGTTGCAACGCAGCAACTCAGGTTGCGGTTGCTCGTAGTTGCTGATGCTGACGTCCAGCTCGTCGATGCACTGGCCCGGCAACCCGGCCACACCCTCTTTTTCCACATCACCCAGGGTGCGGATACGCACGCTCACCGGCTTGCCGGCGGCCGCGCCGAGGTCTTTCTCCAGGCAGGCCTGCAGCGCCTGCGGCGAGTCGAAAGCGGTCTGGTTCAGCGAATTGAGGTAGAGCTTGAACGACTTGGACTCGATGATGTTCGGCGAATCCGCAGGAATGGCGAACTCACCGATGGCCACCACCGGCTTGCCCGATGGCAGCAGCCAGGACAGCTCGAAGCAGTTCCAGAAATCGGTGCCGTGCCACGGCAGGGTCTCGGCGCTGACGCCCAGCTCGGCCCATTTGGCGGTACGCGGGATCGGGAACAGCAACGAAGGCGTGTAAGTGGAAACGTATTCGCTGGCTTTACCCAGCGGGGAATGTTCTGCAGCGGGGTGCATGGCTCAAACCTGAAGGACGAAATTGCCGTAGTTTATCGGGTTTGCGCCTGCCTTTGGTCATTGCGCGATGGTCAGCTTGCCAACCATCCCGGCCTGATAGTGCCCCGGCACGTTGCAAGCGAACTCGATCGGGGTCGACTGGCTGAAGCTCCAGGTCAATTCACCGCGCTGGCCCGGCGCGACCATCACCATGTTCGGCTCGTCATGCTGCATCGCGCCGTGCTCCATTCCCCCATGGCCCATGCTGGCGTGGTCCATCGTCGCCATCGCCAGCATTTCCTTCTGGTGCTGCGCATGCATGGCCGCATCGCCAAGGTTGAACTCGTGGGTCACCTGACCCTTGTTGATCACCACGAAACGCACCGTCTCCCCGGCCTTCACCTCCAGGCTGCGCGGCTCGAAGTACATGTCGCCCAGCACCACCTCGACGGTGCGCGTGGCCTTGGCCGCTGGCGCTGGCTGGCCGAAAGCGAACTCGTGTGCGCCCGGCGCGGCCATGGCCGGAAGGCTGAGCAGTGCGAGGACGGCAGCGGTTATCAGGGATTTCATCGGGGTGTTCCTCATCATCGATTGCTTCATGCCGCCATAGTGCAAAGCCGGCGCTGGCGTCCACCTGACGAAAAGATTACAACTTTGTCAGCTTCGCCCTGCCTGAATGCAGGAAAGGTATAACGTCCCTGCCCCACCGCCTCCGAGAACCCCATGAAACTGTTGATCGTCGAAGACCAGGCCAAGACCGGCCAGTACCTGCGCCAGGGCCTCAGCGAGGCGGGGTTCAGTACCGAGCTGGCCAACGACGGCGACAGCGGCCAGCACCTGGCGCTGACCGGCGACTATGACCTGCTGATCCTCGATGTGATGCTGCCCGGTCGCAATGGCTGGCAGATTCTCCAGGCTGTGCGTGACGCCGGCCTCAATGTGCCGGTGCTGTTCCTCACCGCCCGCGATGCCGTGGAAGACCGGGTCCACGGCCTGGAACTGGGCGCCGACGACTATCTGGTCAAGCCGTTCGCCTTCTCCGAGCTGCTGGCGCGGGTCCGCACCCTGCTGCGTCGCGGCCTCAACCCGGCTCAGGAAACCACCCTCGGCCTGGCCGACCTGCGCCTGGACCTGATCCGCCGCCGGGTCGAACGCGGCGGCCAGCGTCTGGACCTGACCGCCAAGGAGTTCGCCCTGCTGGAACTGCTGCTGCGGCGCCAGGGCGAGGTGCTGCCCAAATCGCTGATTGCGTCGCAGGTCTGGGACATGAATTTCGACAGCGACACCAACGTCATCGAAGTGGCGATCCGCCGGCTGCGTCTGAAGATCGACGATGCCCACGACAATAAGCTGATCCACACGGTGCGCGGCATGGGCTATGTGCTCGAAGAGCGTCCGGCCTGATGCTCCGGCTGTCCCTCGGCGCCCGCCTCGCCCTGCTGTTCGCCGCCTGCACCGCCGTGGTGTCGCTGCTGGCGGGGATCCTGTTCAGCCGCGCCAGCGAAACCCACTTCATCGAACTCGACCAGCAATTGCTCAACAGCCGCCTGCCGGTCCTGCAGCGCATGCTCGAGGGTGTGCACAGCAGCGCCGACCTCGCCTTGCGCCTGCCCGCCCTGCAGAGCGAGCTGAGCCACCAGTCCGATCTGGCCCTGCGTATCCGCGGCACCGACGGCGAGATCTGGTTTGACAGTCGCGCGGGCCTGCCTGATGCGCCGGCAGGGCCTGGCCTGAACACCCTGCGCGCCGAACATGCCGACTACCGCAGCCTCGGCGTGCAACTGCCAGACCTGCAACTGACGCTGCTGCTCGACATCACCCACCACCAACATTTCCTGCAACGCATGCAGCGGCTGATCTGGCTGACCGTCGGCCTCTGCGCCCTGGCCACCGCCCTGCTCGGGGTCTGGGCTGCGCGCAGCGGCCTGCGCCCGTTGCGCCAGATGGGCGAAATTGCCGCCAGCGTTTCCGCGCGCTCGCTGACCACCCGCCTGCCGGTGGGGCAGATGCCGGTGGAACTGGCGGAACTGGCAACCACGATGAACGCCATGCTGGAGCGACTGGACGACGCCTTCCAGCGCCTCTCGGCCTTCTCCGCCGATATCGCCCATGAATTACGCACGCCGCTGTCGAACCTGCTGACCCACACCCAGGTCACCCTGACCCGGCCGCGCAGCCTGGACGAATACCGCGAAGCGCTGCACGGCAACCTCGAAGAGCTGCAATGGATGGCGCAACTGGTCAACGACATGCTTTACCTGGCCAAGGCCGACCACGGCCTGCTGATGCCCAACCGTGAGCCATTGGCGTTGCACGAGGAAGTCGATGCGCTGCTGGAGTATTACGCGCCACTGGCCGAGGACGCCCAGGTCCGGCTGGCGCGCAACGGCGCCGCCACGCTGGACGGCGACCGGCATATGCTGCGCCGCGCCTTGTCCAACCTGCTCGACAATGCGCTGCGCTACACCGCACAGGGAGGGGATATTCAGGTAGGTATCGCGGAAAGTAGCGGGCAACTACGCCTGGAAGTGGCCAACCGTGGCGAGCCGATCGATCCGGCGCTGCTGCCGCGGCTGTTCGATCGTTTCTACCGCGCCGACCCGGCACGCCGGGCTGGCAGCAGCGAACATGCGGGGCTGGGCTTGGCCATCACCCAATCCATCGTCCGTGCCCATGGCGGGACGCTGCGCGCCGAATCGGCCGATGGCTGGACGCGTTTCATCATCCAGCTACCGGCCGCCTGACAACGCCGTTTACTCGTAGCGCAGCGCCATGGCCGGCTCGACCTGCGATGCACGCCAGGCCGGGTAAATCGTCGCGAGGAAGCTCATCACCAGGCCGGCGCTGCAGATCAGCGCCACATCGCCCCACTGCAACTCCGATGGCAGCGAGCTGATGAAATACACGTCAGAGGTGAAGATATGCTGGCCGCTGATGCGCTCCAGCCAACCCACCAGCGCGCTGACATTCAACGCCGCTAACACCCCGAACACACCGCCGATCAGGGTGCCGACCACGCCGATCAGGCTGCCCTGAACCATGAACGCGCCCATGATCTGCCCGGGTGTTGCGCCGATGGTGCGCAGGATGGCGATATCCGCGCCCTTGTCGTTCACTACCATGATCAGGGTGGCGATGATGTTGAACGCCGCCACCGCGATGATCATCAGCAGCAACAGGCCGATCATAGTCTTTTCCATTTTCATGGCGCTGAACAGGCTGCCCTGGGTGTGGGTCCAGTCGTCGGCGCGGTACTGATCGCCAAGGCCCGCGACAATCGCCGCGGACACCGCCGGCGCGGCGTACAGATCCTTGAGCTTGAGGCGCACGCTCTGCACCTGGTTCGGCTCCCAACGCTGCATCTGCGCGGCGTCGGCCACATGGATCATGCCCATGGAGCCATCCAGCTCGGCGCCTACCTTGAAGATCCCGACCACGTTCAGGCGCTGCATGCGCGGGGTGATGCCACCCGCTTCGCTGCTCACCTCGGGCACGATCAGGGTCAGCTTGTCACCGACGCTCAGGCGGAAACGCCGCGCGGTGATTTCGCCGATGACCACGCCGAACTCGCCCGGCTTGAGGTCTTCCAGGCGACCCTGGACGATGTGCTCGGCGACGATCGAAACCTTGCCTTCCTGTTCCGGGTCGATGCCATTGATCTTGATCGGCTGCATCGAGCCCTTGTAGGAGAGCATGCCTTCCATTTCGGTGAAGGGCACCGCGGCGATGACCTCGGGATTCTTCAGCGCGGCGGCGGCCACCGGCTGCCAGTCGTCCAGCGGCTTGACGCCGACGATGGTGGCGTGCGGCACCATGCCGAGGATGCGCGAGCTCATCTCGCGCTGGAAGCCGTTCATCACCGACAACACCACGATCATCGCCAGCACGCCCAGGGACAGGCCGATCATCGAAGTCATGGAAATGAACGAGATGAAATGGTTGCGGCGCTTGGCGCGGGTGTAGCGCGCGCCGATGAAAATAGACAAAGGTCTGAACATGAACGGATGCACCCAGCAAGAATAACGGCCAGGGCGCCCGGCATCGGCACGGGCGCCCTCCTCGAATCAGATCGGAACCAGGTGACCCTCTTCCAGGCGCAGCACACGATCCATCTGCCGCGCCAGGTTCAGGTCATGGGTTACCACCAGGAACGCGGTCTGCGACGAGCTGCTCAGCTCGCGCATCAGGTCCTGGATGCCCTGGGCGGTGTGTTGGTCGAGGTTGCCGGTGGGCTCGTCGAGCATCACCAGGCCCGGCCGGTTGACCAGGGCGCGGGCGATGGCCACGCGCTGGCGCTCGCCACCGGACAGTTCGGACGGCTTGTGGCTCAGGCGGTGACCGAGACCGACACGCTTGAGCAGCGCCTCGGCGCGCTCGCGGGCTTCCGGGATCGGCGTGCGGCCGATCAGCAGCGGCATGCACACGTTTTCCAGCGCGGTGAATTCCGGCAACAGGTGATGGAACTGGTAGACGAAGCCCAGCGCGCGGTTGCGCAGCAGGCCGCGGGCACGCTCGCCGAGGGCCGAAAGCTCCTCGCCGGCCAGCCAGACGCTGCCTTGGCTCGGCGTATCGAGGCCGCCCAGCAGGTTGAGCAAGGTGCTCTTGCCCGAACCGGAACTGCCGACGATCGCGACCCGCTCACCGGGGAGCAGTTCCAGTTGCAGGTTCGACAGCACCTGCACCGACTCCGGGCCTTCCTCATAGGATTTGCCCAGGTTGCGGCAACTCAGTACGGCTTTATCACTCATGCCCAACTCACTCATAACGAAGCGCCTCCGCGGGCTGGGTGCGTGCCGCACGCCAGGCCGGATACAGGGTGGCGAGGAAACTCAGGACCAGCGCCGCGCCACAGACCATCCACACGTCTTCGGCCATGATCCGCGACGGCAGGTAGTCGATGAAGTAGACATCGGCGTTGAGGAACTTGTGACCGATCAGCCGCTCGAGGCCGGCGATGGCGGCACTGACATTGAGCGCCGCAAGGATCCCGACCGCGGCGCCGATGGCCGTGCCGACCACGCCGATCACCGTGCCCTGGACCATGAAGATCGCCATGATCTGCCGCGGCGTCGAACCAAGGGTCCGCAGGATCGCGATATCGCCGCGCTTGTCGTTCACCACCATCACCAGCGTGGATATGATGTTGAACGCCGCCACCGCGACGATCAGCAGCAGCAACAGGCCGATCATGGCCTTTTCCATGCGGATCGCCTGGTACAGGTTGCCGTAGCTGCGGGTCCAGTCGCGGGCGTAGAACTCTTGGTCGCCCAGTTCCCGGGCAATGTTGTAGGCGTTGCGCGGGGCCTGGAACAGGTCATCGAATTTCAGCCGCAGGCCCTGGACCTGATCGGCTTTCCAGCGGTGCAGGCGGGACAGGTCGGAGAGGTTGGTCAGGCCCAGGTAGCCGTCGATTTCACCGGCGCCGACATGGAAGATGCCGGTCACGGTGAAACGCTTCATGCGCGGGAACATCCCGGCCGGGGTGACGGTGACCTCGGGCGCGACGAAGGTCAGCTTGTCGCCGACGCTGACGCCCAGTTTGGCGGCCGCCTTGTCGCCGATCATGATGCCGAAGCTGCCGGGCTCAAGGTCTTCGAGGCGGCCTTCGCGGATGAAGTCGCCGATAATCGAAACCTTGCGCTCTTGCGCCGGGTCAACACCGTTGAGCAGTACCTTCTGTACCTTGCCTTCGTGGGTCAGCAAACCCTGCATCTGAGTGAATGGCGCCACTGCCAGCACGGACGGATTCTGCTTAACTCTATCGGCAAGGGCTGGCCAATCGCTCAGCGGTTGACCGGTCTCCAGCGTGGCATGAGGGACCATGCCCAGTACGCGGGTACGCATCTCATGATCGAAGCCGTTCATGACCGAGAGCACCACGATCATCACCACCACGCCGAGGGCGAGGCCGATCATCGAGGTCAGGGAAATGAACGAAACGAAGTGATTGCGCCGCTTGGCACGGGTGTAGCGCGTACCGATGTATACGAAAAGAGGTCTGAACATGTCGGGGCTTGTTCGGATGAAAGAGGAACGTCCTTGTGGCGGGGCCAGGACGGCGGATTTACACTCAGACCACCGCCGCTACCATGGGTTCGCCATGTCGACAATAGATGAAGAAGATCGCCGCGAATACTACCGTATCGAGGACCGGATCGCACTGGAAATTACCCCGCTGAGCGCGGCTGAAGCCCTTGGCACAGACTTGTTGCAGGATGATTCGCCGCTGTTCAATCTGCTTAGCGAACTGCACCTCAGCGAGTTCGAATCCCAGCACCTGCTACGCCAGCTCAGCGAAAAGGATCGCACCCTGGCGGCCTTCCTCAAGGCCCAGAACAAACGCATCGACCTGCTCAGTGCAGTGGTGGCACAGACCCTGATCGGCGAGATTGGCGCGCCGCAGCCGGTCATCCTGTCCGAAGGCGGTGTCGAGTTCACGCACGCCAGCGCGTTCACGCCCGGCAGCCGCGTGGCACTGAAAATGGTGCTGATGCCGCGGGCCTCGGGCTTGCTGTTGCGAGCGAAAGTCACGCACTGTGACAAGAAGGCCGACGGCCATTACGAGATCGGTACCGAATTCGTCGATATCAGTGACGCCCAGCGTCAACTGCTGGCGCGCTACATCCTGCAACGGCAGGCGCAACAGCGCCGCCAGGCCCTGGAACAGAACGGCCCGGCAGCCTCCTGAGCTTCAGTCTTTCTTGAAGGAACAAACGTGACCCAGATTTACGGCCATCGTGGCGCCAAGGGCGAAGCCCCCGAAAACACCCTGACCAGCTTCCAGCAGTGCCTGAAACACGGCGTGCGGCGTTGCGAACTCGATCTGCACCTGTCAGCCGACAACGAACTGATGGTGATCCACGATCCTACCCTCAAGCGCACCACCGGCCGTCGCGGCAAGGTGGTGGAGCACAGCGCTGCGGAGCTTGTGACCTACGACGCACGCAACGGTGGTCCGGGCTGGGTGCAGCCGTGCCCGATCCCGCGCCTGGAAGAGTTGTTCGAGAAATGCCCGTTCGAGCACTGGCAACTGGAGGTCAAGAGCGCCTCGCGCACCCGCGCCGCCACCACGGTCCTGGCCATCCGGGAAATGGCCCAGCGCTTCGGCCTGCTCGACAAGGTGACCATCACCTCCAGCTCGCGGGAAGTGCTCGCCGCTGCCCTGGAACTGACGCCGGACATCTCACGTGGACTGGTAGCGGAATACACCTGGCTCGACCCACTGAAGGTCGCGCAGAACTATGGCTGTGAATTGCTGGCACTGAACTGGACGCACTGCAGCCCCGAACGCCTGGCCAAGGCCCAGCGCCAGGGGCTGCATGTGTCGGTGTGGACGGTCAACGAACCGGCGCTGATGCGTCGGCTCGCTGACTTCGGCGTAGACAGCCTGATTACAGACTTTCCCGGTTTGGCCACTGCCACCCTCGAGAATCGCTGAAATCGGTCTCCCCGGCCGGCTCAGGCCACCGGCCGGAGCCGCTCAAAAAAGCCGGTTGAGGCCGTCGTACGCAGCCACCCGATAGGCCTCGGCCATGGTCGGGTAGTTGAAGGTGGTGTTGACGAAGTACTTCAGCGTATTGCGCTCACCCGGCTGGTCCATGATGGCCTGGCCGATGTGGACGATCTCCGACGCCTGGTAGCCGAAGCAGTGCACGCCGAGGATTTCCAGGGTTTCGCGGTGGAACAGGATCTTCAGCATGCCTTGCGGCTCGCCGGCGATCTGCGCACGCGCCATGCTCTTGAAGAACGCCTTGCCGACTTCGTAAGGCACCTTGGCCTGGGTCAGCTCCTGCTCGTTCTTGCCGATCGAGCTGATCTCCGGAATGGTGTAGATCCCGGTCGGCACGTCGTTGACGAAGCGCCAGCTACCGTTGTCGACGATGCTGCCGGCCGCCGAGCGACCCTGGTCGTGGGCAGCACTGGCCAGGCTTGGCCAGCCGATCACGTCACCGGCGCCATAGATGTTCGGCACCTGGGTCCGGTAGGCTTCGTCGACTTCGATCTGGCCACGGCTGTTGACCTTGATGCCGATGTTTTCCAGGCCCAGGCGGTCGGTGTTGCCGGTACGGCCGTTGCACCAGAGCAAGGCGTCGGCCTTGATCTTCTTGCCCGATTTCAGGTGCAGGATCACACCGTTGTCCAGGCCTTCGACACGCTCGTAGTCTTCGTTGTGGCGAACAGTGATGTTGTTGTTGCTGAAGTGGTAGCTCAGGGCCTGGGAGATTTCCGAGTCCAGGAAGCTGAGCAACTGGCCACGGTTGTCCACCAGTTCCACCAACACGCCGAGACCGCTGAAGATCGACGCGTATTCGCAGCCGATCACACCAGCGCCGTAGACGATCAGTTTGCGCGGGGTGTGGCCGAGGCTGAGGATGGTGTCGCTATCGTAGATACGCGGGTGGTGGAAATCGATATCGGCCGGGCGATAAGGACGCGAGCCAGTGGCGATGATGATGTGCTTGGCCACCAGCTTCTCGACCACACCGTTGGCGCAGACCACTTCGATGGTCTGCTCGTCGGCGAAGCTGCCGGTGCCGACGAACACGTCGACGCGGTTGCGGGCGTAGTAGCCGGTACGCGAAGCGACCTGCTTGGAGATCACCTTTTCCGCGCTTTTCAGCACGTCAGGGAACGAGAACCAGCGCGGCTCACCAATGGCCCGGAACATCGGGTTGGTGTTGAACTGCATGATCTGGCGCACCGAGTGACGCAGGGCCTTGGACGGGATGGTGCCCAGATGGGTGCAGTTGCCGCCGACCTGACGACGGCTATCGACCATCGCTACCTTGCGTCCTGCTTTGGCGGCATTCATTGCCGCCCCTTCTCCTGCGGGGCCGGAACCCAGCACCACTACGTCGTAGTTGTAGACAGCCATGCGTACTCCTTCAGAACAGGCCCGGGCGCCACGCCGGCGGCCGGGGCTTCGATCATGACGCCTCGGGGGCGCCATGAAAAAATTCGGGTGCAGTCTAATCAAGCTTGAACGGCGCGCACATTAACCCTTGGTCGCGTCGTAGGCTATTTTTCTCTGCACTACATGCAAGACATTCATTTCTCGTTCGTTGCGTCGCCCGTTCCGACGATTCGCTCGAATGCCGGGGTCACACGGGCAATGAACCCCGTCTCGGCCCGCACCACAAATACGGCGGCGAGGTCCTGTGCCACGGCAAACTCCCAGCCCTGCTCCGGGCCCAGTATCAGCAACAGCGTGGAATAACCGTCAGCCACCAGCGCGGAGGGATCGAACACCGTCACCGCCGCCAGCGCATGCGCGACCGGCCGGCCAAGACGGGCGTCGAAGGTGTGGGAAAAACGCTGGCCATTCTCCTCGAAATAGTTACGGTAGTCACCCGACGTCGACACACCAAGGCCGTCGATACTGAGCACCTGCTGGGCAATCTGGCGGTCTTCGCGCGGCAGTTCCAGAGCGACTCGCCAGGGACTGTCGTCAGGCTTGTGCCCCACGGCCTTGAGTTCGCCCGTGACCTCCACCAGCATATTGTTGATGCCCAGGGCGCGCAGGCGCTCGACGATCAGATCAACACTGTAGCCGGCGGCGATGCTGTTGAAGTCCAGCTCCAGGGCGATGTCCTTGCACAACTGCTCGCCGTCGATGCGCAGATGGCCCTGGCCAATACGCTGGCGCACCTCTGCCAGCCGGTTCGGATCGGGGATTTTCTCCTCCCGCGCCTGAGGACCGAACCCCCACAGGTCCAGCAGCGGCTCGACACTCAGGTCGAAGGCCCCACCACTTTCGCGCCACAACGTGTCGCCCAGTTGCACCAGCTTGAGCACACCTTCCGGCATGACCTGACAGCTGCCTGCGGGCAGACGATTGAAGCGCGCGACCATGGAATCGCTACGGTAGGTGGAAAACTGCTGGTCGATGCTCGCGAGAATGCCCTCGATCTCGCGCTGCACCTGCTCCGCATCCGGCCCCTCGGCGGGCCGCACGTACTGCACGGTGTAGCTGCTGCCCATGGTGGGGCCGCTGATGCGCTCGACCGGGTCGTCCTTTTCGCAGCCGGCCAACATCAACAAAGCACAGAGGGTGCCCAAGGCTCCTTTCAAAACGCTCCTCCTTACTCGGCCGGCTTCACAACGCTCAAAAAAAACGGGAACCCGTAGGTTCCCGTTCTTTTCAACACACCAAGAAGCTTAGCGTGGGAATGCAGGCGGGTTCACACCAGCCATGTCTTCCATCACGCGCACTACCTGGCAGCTGTAACCGAACTCGTTGTCGTACCAGACGTACAGAACAACGCGGCTGTCGTTGCAGATGGTCGCTTCGGCGTCGACCACACCCGCGTGGCGGGAGCCGACGAAGTCGGTGGAGACCACTTCCTGGGAGCTCACGTAGTCGATCTGCTTGTGCAGTTCCGAGTGCATGGCGGTCTGACGCAGGTACTCGTTGATCTCGTCGCGCGAGGTCGCCTTTTCCAGGTTCAGGTTCAGGATGGCCATGGAGACGTTCGGCGTCGGAACGCGGATGGCGTTGCCGGTCAGCTTGCCCTTCAGGACAGGCAGAGCCTTGGCGGCGGCGGTAGCAGCGCCAGTCTCGGTGATCACCATGTTCAGCGGCGCGGCGCGGCCACGACGGCTGCCCTTGTGGAAGTTGTCGATCAGGTTCTGGTCGTTGGTGAACGAGTGAACGGTTTCGACGTGGCCGTTGATGATGCCGTACTTGTCATTCACGGCTTTCAGCACCGGCACGATGGCGTTGGTGGTGCAGGAAGCGGCGGAGATGATCTTGTCGTCGGCGGTGATTTCGCCGTGGTTGATGCCGTGAACGATGTTCTTCAGCGCGCCCTTGCCAGGTGCGGTGAGGATCACGCGGGCAGCGCCCGGGCAGGCCAGGTGCTGGCCCAGGCCGTCGGCGTCACGCCATACACCGGTGTTGTCGACGATCAGGGCATTGTTGATGCCGTACTGGGTGTAGTCGACTTCACTCGGGCTCTTGGCATAGATCACTTGGATCAGGTTGCCGTTGGCGGTGATGGTGTTGTTTTCTTCGTCGATGGTGATGGTGCCATCGAACGGACCGTGAACCGAGTCACGGCGCAGCAGGCTGGCACGCTTGACCAGATCGTTCTCGGCGCCTTTGCGCACAACGATGGCCCGCAGGCGCAGGCCGTCGCCGCCACCGGTTTTCTCGATCAGGATGCGCGCCAACAGGCGGCCGATGCGACCGAAGCCGTACAGGACAACGTCGGTGCCTTTGCGTGCGGAAGCGTTCTGCTGACCGACGACTTCAGCCAGTTCTTCGCGAACGAACTGCTCGGCGCTACGGCCATTGCCTTCCAGCTTGAACTTGTTGGCCAGCTTGCCGAGGTCAACCGAAGCAGCGCCCAGTTTCAGCTCGCTCATGGCCTTGAGCAGGGGGAATGTCTCGTGGACGGACAGTTCGGTTTCGTCAGTCTGGCGATGGCGAGCAAAGCGGTGAGCCTTGAGGATCGCGATCACCGAACGGTTGATCAGGCTACGGCCATAGATCGAGCTCACCACGTTGTTATTGCGGTAGAGCTGACCGATAAGCGGGATCATCGCTTCTGCAAGTGCTTCACGATCGATCCACTCACCAAGACACTGGTCGGGCTTCTGAGTCACGGGAACCTTCCACATGTAGGGACAGAAAAAAGGGGCTACATTATGACGCCGCATATCGCTTCGAGCAATGAGCGCCTGTCGACAGTCCCACCTGAAAGGATTTTGCCCGCTGCACGCCTGACAGCACGGGCATTGGCCCGTTACAATCGGCCTCTTTGTCGCAACGCTTGGAGCTCGACCTCCCGTGCCTGTTCTGCGTCTACCGCACCTTCCGGCCACTGCCGGCAAACAAACCTGGGGCAACCTGCCCGGCGCCGCACTCAGCCTGGCCATCGCCGAAGCTGCCAGTGCCGCCAAACGCTTCACCCTGCTGCTGACCGCCGACAGCCAGAGCGCTGACCGGCTGGAGCAGGAGCTGCGTTTCTTCGCGCCTGAACTGGCGGTATTGCCGTTCCCCGACTGGGAAACCCTGCCCTACGACCTGTTCTCGCCGCACCAGGACATCATTTCGCAACGGATCGCCAGCCTGTACCGGCTGCCGGAGCTGGACCACGGCATTCTCGTGGTGCCGATCACCACCGCCCTCCATCGCCTGGCGCCAACCCGCTTCCTGCTGGGCAGCAGCCTGGTGCTGGACATCGGCCAGAAGCTCGACGTCGAGCAAATGCGCACGCGCCTGGAAGCCAGCGGCTACCGCTGCGTCGACACGGTCTACGAGCACGGTGAATTCGCCGTCCGCGGCGCCTTGATCGACCTGTTCCCGATGGGCAGCAAGCTGCCATACCGGATCGACCTGTTCGACGATGAAATCGAAACCCTGCGTACCTTCGACCCGGAAACCCAGCGTTCCATCGACAAGGTCGAGTCGGTGCGCCTGCTGCCCGCGCGGGAATTCCCGCTGCAGAAGGACGCCGTCACCCGCTTCAAGGCGCGCTTTCGCGAGCGTTTCGATGTCGACTTCCGCCGCAGTGCGATCTTCCAGGACCTGACCAGCGGGATCATCCCCGCCGGCATCGAGTACTACCTGCCGCTGTTTTTCGACGAAACCTCGACCCTGTTCGACTACCTGCCCCAGGACACCCAGGTGTTTTCCCTGCCGGGCGTAGAACAGGCCGCCGAACACTTCTGGAACGATGTGCGTGGCCGCTATGAAGAGCGCCGCATCGACCCGACCCGCCCGCTGCTGCCACCCGCCGAGCTGTTCCTGCCGGTGGAAGACTGCTTCGCCCGGCTCAAAGGCTGGCCGCGCATCGTCGCCAGCCCGGACGACATCGAGGGCGGTGGCGGCCGTGAGCGCTTCCCCGCGCGCAAGCTGCCGAACCTGGCCATCGAAGCCAAGGCCAGCCAGCCGCTGGCCGCGCTGTCGGCGTTCCTCGATGATTTCCCCGGCCGGGTGCTGTTCACCGCCGAGTCGGCGGGCCGCCGTGAAGTGCTGCTGGAGCTGCTCGAACGCCTGAAGCTGCGTCCGCAGACCGTGGAAGGCTGGGAAGACTTCGTCACCGGCAAGGACCGCCTGGCGATCACCATCGCGCCGCTGGACGATGGCCTGGTACTCGACGACCCGGCCGTGGCGCTGGTCGCCGAAAGCCCGCTGTTCGGCCAGCGCGTCATGCAGCGCCGGCGCCGGGAAAAGCGCAGCGACGTCAACAACGACGCGGTCATCAAGAACCTCACCGAGCTGCGCGAAGGCGCGCCGGTGGTGCATATCGACCACGGCGTCGGCCGCTACCTGGGCCTGGCGACGCTGGAAATCGACAGCCAGGTCGCCGAGTTCCTCACCCTCGAATACGCCGAGGGCGCCAAGCTCTATGTGCCCGTCGCCAACCTGCACCTGATCGCCCGCTACACCGGCAGCGACGATGCCCTGGCGCCGCTGCACCGGCTCGGCTCCGAGACCTGGCAGAAAGCCAAGCGCAAGGCCGCCGAACAGGTCCGTGACGTGGCCGCCGAACTGCTCGACATCTACGCCCGCCGTGCCGCGCGCAAAGGCTACGCCTTCGCCGACCCGGCCGCCGACTACGCCACCTTCAGCGCCGGTTTCCCCTTCGAGGAAACCCCGGACCAACAGTCCGCCATCGAAGCCGTGCGCGAAGACATGCTCGCCGCCAAGCCGATGGACCGCCTGGTCTGCGGCGACGTCGGCTTCGGCAAGACCGAAGTGGCGATGCGCGCGGCGTTCATCGCCGTGCACAGCGGCCGTCAGGTGGCGATCCTGGTGCCGACCACCCTGCTCGCCCAGCAGCACTACAACAGCTTCCGCGACCGCTTCGCCGACTGGCCGGTGAGCGTGGAAGTGATGAGCCGCTTCAAATCGGCCAAGGAAATCAGCAGCGCCATGGCCGAACTGGCCGAGGGCAAGATCGACATCGTCATCGGCACCCACAAGCTGCTGCAGGACGACGTCAAGTTCAAAGACCTGGGCCTGGTCATCATCGACGAAGAGCACCGCTTCGGCGTGCGCCAGAAAGAGCAACTGAAAGCCCTGCGCAGCGAAGTCGACATCCTCACCCTCACCGCCACGCCGATTCCGCGCACGCTGAACATGGCGGTGTCGGGCATGCGCGACCTGTCGATCATCGCCACCCCGCCGGCGCGGCGCCTGTCGGTGCGCACCTTCGTCATGGAGCAGAACAAGAGCACCATCAAGGAGGCGCTGCTGCGCGAGCTGTTGCGCGGCGGCCAGGTCTACTACCTGCACAACGACGTGAAGAGCATCGAAAAATGCGCCGCCGACCTCGCCGAGCTGGTGCCTGAGGCGCGCATCGGTATCGGCCACGGGCAGATGCGCGAACGCGAACTTGAACAGGTGATGAGCGACTTCTACCACAAGCGCTTCAACGTGCTGATCGCCTCGACCATCATCGAGACCGGCATCGACGTGCCGAGCGCCAACACCATCGTCATCGAGCGCGCCGACAAGTTCGGCCTGGCGCAGTTGCACCAGTTGCGCGGCCGGGTCGGACGCAGTCACCACCAGGCCTACGCCTACCTGCTGACGCCGCCGCGCCAGCAGATCAGCGCCGACGCGGAAAAACGCCTGGAAGCCATCGCCAACACCCAGGACCTGGGTGCCGGTTTCGTCCTGGCGACCAACGACCTGGAGATCCGCGGCGCCGGCGAGCTGCTCGGCGAAGGCCAGAGCGGGCAGATCCAGGCCGTCGGGTTCACCCTGTACATGGAAATGCTTGAACGCGCGGTCAAGGCCATCCGCAAGGGCACCCAGCCGAACCTCGACCAGCCGCTGGGCGGCGGGCCGGAAATCAACCTGCGGTTGCCGGCACTGATTCCCGAGGATTACCTGCCCGACGTCCATGCCCGCCTGATCCTGTACAAGCGCATCGCCTCGGCGGTGGACGAGGAAGGTCTCAAGGACCTGCAAGTGGAGATGATCGACCGCTTCGGCCTGTTGCCCGAGCCGACCAAGAACCTGGTACGCCTGACCCTGCTCAAGTTGCAGGCGGAAAAGCTCGGCATCAAGAAAGTCGATGCCGGCCCCAATGGCGGCAAGATCGAGTTCGAGGCCGAGACACCGGTCGATCCGCTGGTGCTGATCAAACTGATCCAGGGTCAGCCCAAGCGCTACAAGTTCGAAGGCGCCACGCAATTCAAGTTCATGGTGCCCATGGAGCGCGCCGATGAACGATTCACCACACTGGAAGCGCTGTTCGAGCGCCTGACACCGAAAACCGCTTGAAGGAAGATCCATGCGCGCCATTCGTAACCTGAGCCTGCTGCTGGCGTTGTGCTCGCCAGCAGCCTTTGCCGACACCCAATACCTGATCGAGATGATCCTGGTGCGGCAGAACGCCGTGCCTGCCGTCACCAGCCAGTTCGCCCCGGAAAACTGGAGCGATGGCGCCAAGCCGGTCGCCGACTACGACATTCGCCAGCCGCTCCTCACCGAGCAGGCCGAGCGCCTTGCCGCCGACAGCCAGTACAGCGTGCTGCTGCACAAGGCCTGGCAGCAGAACGTCGGCGCCGAAGGCTCGAAAATCGCCTTCAGCGATGGCCAGGAACAGTTCGGCCACTTCCCCATCGAGGGCAACCTGAGCGTGAGCGAAGGCCGCTTCATCGGCGTCGAGGCCACTCTGTGGGTCAACCAGTTCGACGCCAATGGCGGCGTACTCCAGAGCGAGCAGTTCAAGCAAAGCAACAGCAACGTCAAGAACGCCGAGCTGACCTACCTCGATGGCGGACACCTGGCGCTGGTGTTGAAGATTCGCAAGGCCGGTACTCCCGCCAACGCAGCGCCCGACCCTGCACTGATGGAGCAGTAACGGAATGCCGGGGCCGCTCGATTCGCTGCTTGCCGACGGCAAGTGGAAAGAGGGATTCAGCCACAACGCCCTGAGTCGAGGACTACGTTATGCAGAAGATCAGCGTGTCAGCATCAAGAGCAACGGCGGCGACATAATCCTCGCCACCTGCGCAGGCTCAGGCGGCAATCGTTACCAGCAGACCATTTCCGCCTTCACTCGCGCGGGACGTCCCGGGCTTACCTGCCGCTGCTCGTGCCCGGTCAGCCAGAGTTGCAAGCACTGCGCCGCCGTGTTGTTCCATGCCCAGCAAAAGCTCACGGCCGGCTCAGGGCAGGAAATGCCCAGCGACCTGCAAACCTGGCTGGACGGCCTCGAGAAACCTCGCGCGGACAGCGGCGCGGCCAAACCGGACCGGCAAGGTCGCGGTGTCTACTACTTCATCCGGCTCGAAAACGGTACACCCTTCCTCAATGTGAAGAAGGGCACGCGCCAACCCGATGGCCGCATCCAGGTTGCCCGGCTGCACTCGATCTATGACCTGCTGTACGAACCGCCGAAGTTTGTGATGCCCGAGGACCGCGAGATTCTTCTGCGGCTCAACCGCAAGCCCGGCAGTTACCAGATGAGCTTCCCGCTAGACGACCCACATGACGGCGAACTGTTCCAGCAAGCCTTGGACACCGGCCGACTGATGATCGACGAGGACATGCCTCCCGTGCAGCCCGGCCCTTCCCGGCACGGCGAGTTTCGCTGGGTACGCATGAACAACGGCAACTACCGCGGCGACTGGTATGACGGGGAGGAGCCGGTAGGCATGACACTCCCCTTCCAGCCGCTGTATTACTTGAGCGGATTGACCTTGCAGGCCGGCCTGCTACAGCACGACCTGGACCCTTACGTCGCCCTGCAACTGACCCGCGCCCCGGACGTTCCGGAGCCGCTGGTGGCACAACTCAGCCACCGCCTGAGCGCGCTGAATCAACAGGTCCCGACCCCGACAAAATTGCAGGAAGAAACAATCGACCATCTAAGCCCCGCTGCCCACCTGATCCTGGGCAGCCACGAATTCAGCGCCTACGCCCCGAAAACCGGGCGCATGCAACGGCAACTGCAACACCGCGCCGCGCTCTCTTTCAACTATGACGGCGTCCGCGCCAGCGGCACCGACGGAAAATCCCCGACCCGCCTGGTCGGCAGCACCACCCAACATATTCAGCGCGACACACAGGCCGAACAGGCGTTCAGGAAAACCCTGCAACGCTGGGGCTTCAAGGTCGCCACCCGGCAAAGCAAGGCGCTGCCGGAGACTGCCGGGGAACTGCTCCTGCTCGACACCGACCAGCAGTGGCTGGCATTCGCCCGCGAGGGCATCCCGGCGTTGCGCGAGGCCGGCTGGGAACTCGAGATCCACGATGACTTCGCGTTCATCCTGCAGGAGGTCGACGACTGGTACGCCGATATCGAGGAAAATCCCAGCCAACAGTGGTTCGACCTGGAACTGGGCATCGTCGTCAACGGCGAGCGTCACAGCCTTCTGCCGATCCTTCTGCACCTGCTGCGCAGCAACCCCGAACTGCTTCGGTCCGGCGAACTGGCCAGACGCGGTGACGACGAACACCTGCTGATCGACCTGAATCGCCACCGCCATGGCAGCGCCGCAGCCCGCGTCGCCCTGCCCTACGCGCGCATCAAGCCGCTGATGGCCACCTTGGGCGAGCTGTACCTGACCGAAAATGATGGCCGCTCACTGCGCCTTGCCGCACCGGATGCGGCGCGCCTGAGCAACCTGGACGAGGTGCCCCTCACCTGGCTCGGCGGCGAACGTGTACGCGACTTCGCGACGCGCCTTAAAAGCGCCCAGTACACCGAAGTCCAGGCACCGGAAGGCCTCAATGCCACGCTGCGCCCCTATCAACTGGAAGGCCTGAGCTGGCTGCAAACACTGCGCAGCCTGGACATCGGCGGCCTGCTTGGCGACGACATGGGCCTGGGCAAGACCCTGCAGACCCTCAGCCATGTGCTGACGGAAAAGAACGCCGGCCGCCTGCAGAGTCCGGCACTTGCCGTCATGCCCACCAGCCTGATCCCGAACTGGCTGGACGAAGCCGAGCGCTTCACCCCGCAACTGCGCGTGATCGCCCTGCACGGGCCGGGCCGCACCAAGCACTTCGCCAATCTGAAGGACTACGACCTGGTACTCAGCACCTACGCGCTGCTGCCCCGGGACCTGGAGCACTTCACCCCGATCGACTGGCACCTGGTGATCCTCGATGAAGCGCAGAACATCAAGAACGCCACCAGCAAGGCCGCACAAGCCGCGCGCGAGCTAAAGGCCACCCAGCGCCTGTGCCTGACCGGCACGCCCATGGAAAACAACCTCGGCGAACTCTGGTCGATCTTCCACTTCCTGATGCCGGGCTGGCTGGGCGACAGCAAACGCTTCGCCCGCGACTACCGCACCCCGATCGAAAAACATGGCGACGGCGAACGCATGAGCCATCTGGCCGGCCGCATTCGCCCGTTCCTGTTGCGCCGTACCAAGGAGCAGGTGGCCAAGGAACTGCCGGCCAAGAGCGAGATCATCCACTGGGTCGACCTCAGCGATGCCCAGCGCGATACCTATGAAACGGTGCGCGTGGCCATGGACAGCAAGGTCCGCGCCGAAATCACCCGCAGCGGTGCGGCGCGCAGCCAGATCGTCATCCTTGATGCCCTGCTGAAGCTGCGTCAGGTGTGCTGTGACCTGCGCCTGGTGGCCAACGCCAATGTCAAAGGTCCGCAGTCCGACAAGGGCAAGCTGGGCAGCCTGATGGACATGCTCGATGAGCTGCTCAACGAAGGCCGGCGCATCCTGCTGTTCTCGCAGTTCACCTCGATGCTGACGTTGATCGAAGAAGAACTGCAAAAGCGCAAGGTGAGCTACAGCCTGCTGACCGGCGACACCAAGGACCGTCGCACGCCCGTGCAGCAGTTCCAGAGCGGCGAAACGCCCGTGTTCCTGATCAGCCTGAAAGCCGGCGGCACCGGGCTGAACCTGACTGCGGCCGATACGGTGATCCACTACGACCCCTGGTGGAACCCGGCCACGGAAAACCAGGCCACCGACCGCGCCTACCGCATAGGCCAGGACAAGCCGGTATTCGTCTACAAGCTGATCACCCGCGGAACCGTGGAAGAGAAGATCCAGAAGCTGCAAAAAGACAAAGCCGCCCTGGCTGCAGGGCTGCTTGAAGGAAATGAGGCGGGTCAGTGGAAGCTGGCGGCGGACGATATCGAAGCACTGTTCGCGCCGCTGCCGGAAAGTAAGAAAGCCAAGTGATGAAGGCAACAGCCCGCCGCCTCTCGACGGCGGGCATGCTCGGCAATCAGTCGACCAACTGGGCCTGTTTCAAGGCGCCCAGCGCTTCCAGCCAGCGCGGCTGCTGGCGGTAGTCGGTACGGGCAAAGCCCTGGCCGCGCATGGCCGCGATGCGCGGCGATGGCGTGACCTTCAAGCGCTGGGCAGCACTCAGGGCCAGCTCGGCCGCCGCCCGGTCGTTGCACACCAGGCCCATGTCGCAACCGGCGGTCAACGCGGCCTCGATGCGGCTGGCCGCATCGCCAACCACGTGGGCGCCGGCCATGGACAGGTCATCGCTGAAAATCACCCCGTCGAAGCCC
This sequence comes from Pseudomonas sp. 20P_3.2_Bac5, assembly GCF_025466035.1. Taxonomy (NCBI): domain Bacteria; kingdom Pseudomonadati; phylum Pseudomonadota; class Gammaproteobacteria; order Pseudomonadales; family Pseudomonadaceae; genus Pseudomonas; species Pseudomonas sp. 20P_3.2_Bac5. The sequence continues at coordinate 54,702 of NZ_JANLOA010000082.1, forward strand.
AACTCGCCACGCAGGATGTCTTGCAGCCAGCGGCGGGAGAAGCCTGCCGGCTGGTTGTCGACCTGTGGATAAATCACGTGGGCCGGCATCACTGCGGCCAGTTGGCCGCTCAGACGGGTGAACGGCACCAGGTCCGCCGCGCGGATCTGCTCCAGGCTGCGCTCGTCAGTAGGAATAGCCACATGGGAGTCGGCTTCCGCCCAGCCGTGGCCGGGGAAGTGCTTGCCACAGGCGGCCATGCCGGCGGCGTTCATGCCGCGGATAAAAGCGCCGGCGAGCGCGGTCGCCCGCTCAGGATCGCCTTCGAAAGCGCGGCTGCCGACCACGGCACTGCGCTGGTGGTCGAGGTCCAGCACCGGCGCGAAGCTCAGGTCCAGGCCGACCGCCAGGACTTCGGTGGCCATCAGCCAACCGCACTGCTCCGCCAGGTACTCGGCATTGGGATTGTCGGCAATTGCACGCATCGCCGGCAGGCGCACGAAGCCCTGGCGCAGGCGCTGCACGCGGCCGCCTTCCTGGTCGACGGCAAGGATCAGCTCAGGGCGAATGGCGCGGATCGACGCGGTCAGCTCGCGCACCTGGCGCGGGCTGTCGATATTGCGCGCAAAAATGATCAGGCCGGCCACTTCGGGCTGGCGCAGGAGGTGGCGGTCTTCGGCGGTCAGCCAGGTACCGGCGATATCCACCATCAGGGAGCCTTGCAGGCTGGCACTCATAAATGATCCTTCAGTTGACGGGGGCACTGGCCCACTGCGGGCAGGCGGCTTCTTCTATTTGCACCGGACAATGCGCCGGAACCCGCTCGAACAGGCTCACCAGATCGGCATTGCGCAGGCGCACGCAGCCATGGGACAGCGGCACGCCCATGGGTTCCGTGTCAGGTGTGCCATGCAGGTAAATATAACGACGGAAGGTGTCCACCGCACCGAGGCGGTTGCGGCCGGGCTCGCAGCCACTGAGCCAGAGAATCCGCGAGAGGATCCAGTCGCGCCCGGGAAATTGTGCGTGCAGGTCGGGGGTCCAGGTTTCGCCGGTCCAGCGTCGCCCGCGAAGCACCGCGCCTTGAGGCAGCCCGACGCCGATCTTCGCGCGCACCTGATGCAGGCCGCGCGGCGTGCAGCCGGAGCCGTTGTTTTCACCTGGACCATTGAGCGCCGTGGACACCGGCAGACGCACGACCAGACGGCCTTGGGAGAACCCGTAGAGGCATTGGTCGGCGAGGGAAATATGCAGCAGATCGAGAGTAGACATGGGGCGCTAGCTTAGCCGAAGCCAGTCGTCGCGCCCAGTCGCGAATCAGGCCTTGGCCGGTGCCGGCGCGCTACCTGACTTGTTGCGCGGACGCAGTTGCGCGGCAGCCATGGCCTCGTCAGTGACACCGCTGTCGGCACGCATGCCGGCGGCGAGAAACGGCACCATCAGGCGCATGACCTGCTCGATGGAGGTGTTGATGCCGAAATCGGTTTCCGCGATGGCCCGCAGCGCCTTGATCCCCGACATGCTGAACGCCGCGGCACCAAGCATGAAGTGCACGCGCCAGAACAGCTCGATGGGCGGGATGCGCGGAGCGGCCTCATTGACCAGCAGCATATAGCGGCGGAACACCTTGCCATACATGTCTTCCAGGTAACGCCGCAAGTGCCCTTGGCTCTGACTGAAGGCCAGGCCCAGCAAACGCATGAAGATGGACAGGTCGTTGCCGCTGCGTGGCTGCACCACCAGCGCCTGCTCCACCAGCATCTCCAGCAGCTCTTCGAGGTTCGGCTTGTGCTCGGGACGCGCCTGTCGACGATCCAGCTCACGCTCGAGGCTCTGGCAGAAAGGCCCGAGGAAACGCGAGAAAACCGCCTGGATCAGCGCCTTCTTCGAACCAAAGTGATAGTTGACCGCGGCCAGATTGACTCCGGCTTTGCTGGTGATCAGCCGCAACGACGTTTCAGCGAACCCTTTTTCCGCGAACAGCTGCTCGGCAGCATCGAGAATGCGTTCAACGGTTTCCGATTGGGCCATGGGTAATCCACCTGACAAACAGTTGTTTGAAACATACGTTTCATGGTCGTGACTGTCAAGTCAGGCGGGCAATTAGATCACAGCTTCAGGCGCCAGGCGGGCAAAGTTCACGCGGCTTTTTCCGACTGCTTGCAGCTTCATGCTTGCAGCGACACTTCTACTGTATATAATCCCAGTCACTGTATAAAAAGACAGAGCCATCGACATGCTAAAACTGACGCCACGCCAAGCTGAGATTCTGGCTTTTATCAAGCGCTGCCTGGAAGACAACGGCTTCCCCCCTACCCGGGCTGAAATCGCCCAGGAACTGGGCTTCAAGTCTCCCAACGCCGCCGAGGAGCACCTCAAGGCGCTGGCGCGAAAAGGCGCCATCGAAATGACCCCCGGTGCTTCCCGCGGCATTCGCATCCCCGGCTTCGAAGCACGCCAGAGCCAGGACGACAGCTCGCTGCCGATCATCGGTCGCGTGGCCGCCGGCGCGCCGATCCTCGCCCAGCAACACATCGAGGAATCCTGCGCCATCAACCCCACCTTCTTCCATCCTCGCGCCGACTACCTGCTACGCGTGCACGGCATGAGCATGAAGGACGTCGGCATTTACGACGGCGACCTGCTGGCCGTACACACCTGCCGTGAAGCGCGCAATGGTCAGATCGTCGTAGCCCGACTGGGTGACGAAGTGACGGTCAAGCGCTTCAAACGTGAAGGCAGCAAGGTCTGGCTGCTTGCGGAGAATCCCGAATTCGCGCCCATCGAGGTGAACCTGAAAGAACAGGATCTGGTGATCGAGGGTTTGAGTGTCGGCGTCATTCGCCGATAAATCAGGAGGCGTCATGCAGTTTCCACACGCACCACAGCAAGTACAGTTAACCCTGTTCGAGGCATTCCTGGCCCAGCCGGTCCTGCCGAAGCTGAAAACCGAAGCGCCCGCACGCGTCAGCACCCCGGACGCGTTCAGCGAGTTGTCTTTCCGTGGTGCGCTGGAGCACTGCCAGAATCTGCTGGCGCCGATCCTGCGTGAGCTGAGTGAAGAACAGGATGCCCGCTGGCTGACCCTGATCGCCCCGCCCGCCAGCCTGACGCAGACCTGGCTGCGCGAAGCCGGGCTCAACCGCGAACGTATCCTGATCCTGCAACCACGCGGCAATCAAAGCGCGATGCAACTGGCCTGCGACGCCCTGCGCCTGGGCCGCAGCCACACCGTGGTGAGCTGGCTGAACCCGGTCAGCGCCGCCGCGCGGCAACAACTGACCCGTGCCGCACGCGCCGGTAGCGCGCAAAGCCTGAATATTCGTTTGGGCTGATACTTGAATTGACCCGCGAGAGTCCGGCTTCCTCATTGCGAGGAAGCCCGGTCACCATCAATGAAGGACCCGCGGACCTTCGTCCCGCTCGATCTCACCTTCCACCAGACGACCTGCCATCTGCACGCCAACGCTGAGCATAGCCTTGGCCACCTCTACATGCTGGCCCTGCAGGAACGCCTTGGCGTCTTCGGAGAAGTTCAGGGTTACCAACGAACCCTCGTCCTCGGCACGGCGCAGCTCGATCCGGCCATCAGGCAACTCGACAATTTCTAGAAAGGACGTGGGCATATCAGGAATGTTCTCCAGGAAAGACCGGCATTGTAACAGTGACCGTTACGATCAGCACTCACTCAACCCCTCGCGAAAACGGACGGTAAGCTTCTTCAGATTCTGCCGCCACTCCTCCAATTCCTCCCGAGAAAGCGGCGCCACCTCGGGTGCGTCGAGGCTGACAGCATGAATCAACGGCTGAGTAACATCGCCTTTCGGGGCTTTTGTTGCGACCGGCGGTTTGAACAAATCGGAATAAGCTTTTAACAGTCGTGCCAGCCAGGTCTCTGATTGCTGGGCCAGTTCCACCAGTTCGGCCATTTCCGGAATGGCGATCGCCTCCAGCACCTCAGGGGTCAGCAAGGCCTCAGCCCGTGGCGCGGCGGCCTGTGGCAACCGATAGAAGCCGGCGATTTCATGGCACAGCCCCAGCAGTGCACCGTAGAGGTGAAACAACGCTGACTCGCGCTCGGCCTGGAGCAGCGCCTGGGCGTTCATGGCCCGACTCTCCTGAGCCTTGCCCATACCTTCAAGCGCAAGGCCGGCGAAGAAAATTTTCTGATTGGTACGGGTATAGAGTTCCTGGGCCATGAAGGCGCTCTCCGATAAGGCTGCGGGGCGAGGTCTGTCAGTTTCGGGGAAGCGTTTCCCCCGCGCAAGGATCTGTGATGGATAAGGTCCGTCCAGACAAACAAAAAAGCCGTGCCCGACACTGTCAGACACGGCCCTCGAACGCGAAGATCAGCGCTTAGCGCTTGTCTTCGACCTTCCACGCATTGCCGTCATAGAACGCACGCCAGCCGGTCGGCTTGCCTTCCACTTCGGTCTGCACGTACTGCTCCTTGGTCTTGCGGCTGTAGCGAATCACCGCCGGGCGACCATCCGGATCCTTCTGCGGCGCTTCGCAAAGGAAGTGGTACTTCGGATCGATCTCGTGCTTGTGCGGGATGATCTCGATCACCAGCGGCGCACGGGTTTCACGGTTTTTCGGGAACTGGCTGGCAGCCAGGAACAGCCCGGAAGCACCATCACGCAACACGTAGGTGTCGTTGACCTTCTCGCACTTGAGCTCCGGCATGTCCACCTTGTCCATCTTCGGTGGCGCCGCCTCTCCGTTCTTGAGCAGCTTGCGGGTGTTCTTGCACTCCGAGTTGGTGCAACCGAAGAACTTGCCGAAACGCCCGGTCTTGAGCTGCATTTCACTGCCGCACTTGTCGCATTCCAGGCTCGGACCTTCGTAGCCCTTGATCCGGTAGTTGCCTTCCTCGATCTCGTAGCCGGTGCAGTCCGGGTTGTTGCCACAGATGTGCAGCTTGCGCTTCTCGTCCAGCAGATAGGCATCCATCGCCGTCGAGCAGATCGGGCAACGGTGCTTGCCAAGCAGCACGAGGGATTCGGACTCGCCTTCGTCATCCGCGGCAATCTCGTCGCCCGGCACCAGGTTCACGGTGGCCTTGCAGCGCTCTTTCGGCGGCAGGCTGTAGCCCGAGCAACCGAGGAACACACCGGTGGACGCGGTGCGGATCATCATGTGCCGGCCGCATTCCTTGCATGGAATGTCGGTCGGGGTCGGCTGGTTGGCGCGCATGCCGTTTTCGCTGGCCTCGGCGACCTGCAGCTTCTTGCTGAAATCACCGTAGAACTCGTCCAGCACGTTCTTCCAGTCACGCTCGCCATGGGCCACGTCGTCGAGGTTCTCCTCCATGCCGGCGGTGAAGCCGTAGTCCATGAGGTTGGAGAAGCTCTCCGACAGGCGCTCGGTGACAATGTCGCCCATCTTCTCGGAGTAGAAGCGGCGGTTGTGCAGGGTCACGTAGCCGCGGTCCTGGATGGTGGAAATGATTGCCGCGTAGGTCGATGGACGACCGATACCGCGTTTTTCCATTTCCTTGACCAGGCTTGCCTCGGAGTAACGCGCAGGCGGCTTGGTAAAGTGCTGGCTCGGGTCGATCTGGATCAGCTTGAGCACTTCGCCCTGGTTCATTTCCGGCAGAACGTCGTCGTCGCCCGGTTTGCTTTGCTGCGGCAGCACCCGGGTGTAACCGTCGAACTTGAGGATGCGGCCCTTGGCGCGCAGCTCGAAATCACCTGCGGCAACGCTGACAGTGGTCGACAGGTACTGCGCCGGTGGCATCTGGCAGGCCAGGAACTGACGCCAGATCAGCTCGTACAGGCGCTCTGCATCGCGCTCCATGCCGCTGAGCTTGCTCGGATGGGTATTGACGTCGGAAGGACGAATCGCTTCGTGCGCCTCCTGGGCGCCTTCCTTGCTGCCGTAGACCAGCGGGGCCTCGGGCAGGTATTTCTTGCCGAATTCGCTTTCGATGTAGCTGCGCGCCATCTCCAGTGCATCCGTCGACAGGTTGGTCGAGTCGGTACGCATATAGGTGATGTAACCCGCTTCGTAGAGCCGTTGCGCCATCATCATGGTCTTCTTCACGCCGAAGCCGAGACGATTGCTCGCCGCCTGCTGCAGGGTCGAAGTGATGAAGGGTGCCGACGGCTTGCTGCTGGTCGGGCGGTCTTCGCGCTTGGCCACGGTGTAGCTGGAAGACTTGAGCTTTTCCAGGGCCGCCATGGCCTGTGCTTCGTTCAGCGGTTTGAAGGCCTCGCCTTTTTCCCGGGCAACCTCGAAGCGCACCTTGGCGTTCTTGGCAGTACCGAGGTCAGCGTGGACTTCCCAGTATTCTTCCGGGATGAAGGCACGGATTTCCCGCTCACGCTCCACCACCAGCTTCACGGCTACCGACTGCACGCGGCCGGCCGACAGGCCCCGGGCAATCTTCTGCCACAGCAGCGGCGAGACCATGTAACCGACCACGCGGTCGAGGAAGCGGCGGGCCTGCTGCGCGTTGACCCGGTCGATATCCAGCTCGCCTGGCTGGGAGAAGGCTTCCTGGATGGCCTTCTTGGTGATTTCGTTGAACACCACGCGCTTGTAGCGGCTGTCATCCCCACCGATGGCTTCCCGCAGGTGCCAGGCAATGGCTTCCCCTTCGCGGTCCAAGTCGGTTGCGAGATAGATGGTGTCGGCATCCTTGGCGAGGCGGCGCAGCTCCTCGATCACCTTCTCCTTGCCCGGCAGAATCTCGTACTTGGCTTTCCAGCCATGATCGGGATCGACACCCATGCGCGCTACCAGTTGCTTGCGCGCCTTTTCCTTGGGCGACAGCGCCGGGGCCTCGCCCGCGGTCTTGCCACGCTTGGCAGCCGGTTCCTTGGTGGCACTGGCCGAACCGCTGGTGGGCAGGTCTCGGATATGGCCGATACTCGACTTCACCACGTACTGGTTGCCCAGGTACTTGTTGATGGTCTTGGCCTTAGCCGGGGATTCCACAATGACCAGCGATTTGCCCATGGATCGGAAAATTCCTGAATACTGAAAATAAAAACACGGCAGGTACCTGACGCGGCACCGCTATATATAGTGGCTATAGAATGAGGTCAAGCGCGGGAGTTCAGCCGCCTGCACCATCCGGACGGGAAAACAGTGTCGTTTCCGCCTCAATCAAAGCAAAGCGTGGCACCTGCTCGCCGTCAACTTCGACCGACTCGAGAAACATCGAAAGAGGCCTGACCCAAAGACCGAATTCGCCGTACAGGGCTTGGTAAAACACCACCCACTCCTCGGTCTCGGAATGCTGTGCAACGCTGAAGACACGGTACTCAGGCCCCTTGTAGTGCCGGTATACGCCTGGTTGTATCTGCATGCCGCTGGCCCTCTTGAAAAAAAATTCCGAAAAAACAAAAACCGGGGCACCAGGCCCCGGTTTGGTCAACCACGCGATCAGACGCGCTCGAAGACCGTGGTGATACCCTGGCCGAGGCCGACGCACATGGTCGACACGCCGAAGGTACCGCCGTTCTGCTTCATGACGTTGAGCAGAGTGCCGGAAATCCGTGCACCCGAGCAACCGAACGGATGGCCCAAAGCAATCGCGCCGCCGTGCAGGTTAACCTTCTCGTCCATCTTGTCGAGCACTTTCAGATCCTTCAGCACCGGCAGGGCCTGTGCAGCGAAGGCTTCGTTGAGCTCGAAGAAGTCGATGTCGGCAATGCTCAGACCCGCGCGCTTGAGCGCTTTCTGGGTCGCCGGCACCGGGCCGTAACCCATGATCGCCGGGTCGACACCCGCCACCGCCATCGAGCGGATCACCGCCAGCGGCTGGATGCCCAGGTCCTGGGCACGCTGGGCCGACATCACGATCATGCACGAAGCGCCATCGGTGATCTGCGAGGAAGTACCCGCCGTCACGGTGCCGCCTTTCGGGTTGAACGCAGGGCGCAGTGCAGCCAGGCTTTCCAGGGTGGTGTCCGGACGAATGGTTTCATCGTAGTCGAAGACCTTGAGGAAGCCATTCTCGTCGTAACCCTGCATCGGGATGATCTCGTCCTTGAACTTGCCTTCCACGGTCGCCTTGTGGGCGAGCTGGTGGGAGCGCAGACCGAACAGATCCTGCTGTTCACGGCTGATGCCGTGCATTTTGCCGAGCATCTCGGCGGTCAGGCCCATCATGCCCGACGCCTTGGCGGCGTACAGCGACATGTGCGGGTTCGGATCGACGCCGTGCATCATGCTGACGTGACCCATGTGCTCGACACCACCGACGACGAACACATCACCGTTGCCGGTCATGATCGCCTGAGCGGCGGTGTGCAGCGCGCTCATGGACGAGCCGCACAGGCGGCTGACGGTCTGGCCCGCAGCAGTGTGCGGGATCTGGGTCATCAGCGACGCCATGCGCGCGATGTTCCAGCCCTGCTCCAGGGTCTGGTTCACACAGCCCCAGATCACGTCCTCGACTTCAGCCGGGTCGACCTTGCTGTTGCGCTCCAGGACCTTGCTGATCAGGTGCGCGGACATGTCTTCGGCGCGGGTATTGCGGTGCATGCCACCCTTGGAGCGGCCCATCGGTGTGCGACCGAAGTCGACAATCACCACGTCTCTTGGATTCAGGCTCATATATTTTCTCTCGCTCTATACCGTTGGGCGCTTAACCGAAGAAGCTCTGACCATTCTTGGCCATTTCACGCAGCTTCGCGGTGGGGTGGTACAGCGGACCCAGATCGGCGTACTTGTCTGCCAGGGCAACGAATTCGGCCACACCGATCGAATCGATGTAACGCAGCGCGCCGCCACGGAAGGGAGGGAAACCAATGCCGTAAACCAGGCCCATGTCGGCCTCGGCCGCGGTTTCGACGATGCCGTCTTCCAGGCAGCGCACGGTCTCCAGGCACAGCGGGACCATCATCCAGTTGATGATGTCTTCATCAGTGACTTCGCGTTGTTCGAAAATGATCGGCTTGAGCACTTCGAGGACCGAGGCGTCAGCGACTTTCTTCGGCTTGCCGCGCTTGTCGGTTTCGTAGGAGTAGAAGCCCTTGCCGTTCTTCTGGCCCAGGCGGTTGGCTTCGTACAGCGCATCGACAGCCGAACGACGATCATCCTTCATGCGGTCCGGGAAGCCCTCGGCCATTACGTCGCGACCGTGGTGGCCGGTGTCGATGCCGACCACGTCCATCAGGTACGCCGGGCCCATCGGCCAGCCGAATTTTTCCATGACTTTGTCGATGCGGACGAAGTCCACACCAGCGCTGACCAGCTTGGCGAAACCGCCGAAGTACGGGAACAGCACGCGGTTGACCAGGAAGCCCGGGCAGTCGTTGACGACGATCGGGTTCTTGCCCATTTTCTTGGCGTAGGCCACGGTGGTGGCGACGGCCACTTCACTGGACTTCTCGCCACGGATGACTTCGACCAGCGGCATCATGTGCACCGGGTTGAAGAAGTGCATGCCGACAAAGTTTTCCGGACGCTTGAGCGCCTTGGCCAGCAGGTTGATGGAGATGGTCGAAGTGTTCGAGGCGAGAATCGCATCGTCCTTGACCTGGCCTTCGACCTCGGCCAGAACGGCCTGCTTGACTTTCGGGTTTTCGACCACGGCTTCAACGACGATGTCGACGTTGGCGAAATCGCCGTAGGACAGGGTCGGACGAATCGCGTTCAGCGCCTCGGCCATTTTGGCCGGGGTCAGGCGACCCTTCTCGACGCGCTTGCCGAGCAGCTTGGAGGCCTCGTTCAGGCCCAGCTGGATGGCTTCCTCGCGGATATCCTTCATCAGGATCGGCGTGCCCTTGACCGCGGATTGGTAGGCGATACCGCCACCCATGATGCCGGCGCCGAGTACGGCGGCCTGCTTCACGTCATGGGCGATTTCGTCGTGGGCCTTGGCTTTGCGCTTGAGTTCCTGGTCGTTCAGGAACAGGCCGATCAGGCTTTCGGCAACCGAAGTCTTGGCCAGTTTGGCGAAGCCGGCGGCCTCGACTTCCAGCGCCTTGTCCCGACCGAAGTTGGCGGCTTTCTGGATGGTCTTGATCGCTTCGACCGGCGCTGGGTAGTTCGGGCCGGCCTGGCCAGCAACGAAGCCCTTGGCGGTTTCGAAGGCCATCATCTGCTCGATGGCGTTGAGCTTGAGTTTTTCCAGCTTCGGCTGACGCTTGGCCTTGTGGTCGAACTCGCCGCTGATGGCGCGCTTGATCAGGTCCAGAGCTGCTTCAGCCAGCTTCTCGGGGGCGACAACAGCATCGACAGCGCCAACTTTCAGCGCATCTTCAGCACGGTTTTCCTTGCCCGATGCGATCCACTCGACCGCGTTGTCGGCGCCGATCAGGCGCGGCAGGCGAACGGTACCGCCGAAGCCCGGGTAGATACCCAGTTTGACTTCCGGCAGGCCGATCTTGGCGCTGCTGGACATGACCCGGAAGTCGGCCGCGAGGCACATTTCCAGGCCGCCGCCCAAGGCGATGCCGTTGATGGCAACGACAGTCGGCACGCCGAGGTCTTCAAAGTCGCTGAAAATGCGGTTGGCTTCCAGGTTGCCGGCAACCAGCTCGGCCTCGGGCAGCTTGAAGTTATCGACAAACTCGGTGATGTCCGCGCCGACGATGAAGACGTCTTTGCCACTGCTGACAATCACGCCTTTGATCGATGCGTCGGCCTTGATGGTGTCCACCGCCTGACGCAGTTCGTTCAGGGTAAGACGGTTGAATTTGTTGACGGACTCACCCTTGAGGTCGAACTTCAGTTCGACGATGCCGCTTTCAAGAGCCTTAACCGTGATGGCTTTACCTTCGTAAATCATCAACTGATCTCCACGATATGGAAGCTGAACTGTACACGCTGATCGCTGTGACGACGGTCGACCGGCTCATGGCCGTTGGATGTCGATCCGTTGTCCCAGACATACCCGTCAGCGCGATAGTCGGGATTCTGTACGAGCTTTCTGACGATACAAACGCTCAATTCATACGCCCGTTTGATTCGGGTGTGCACACAGTTACCGAAATGGTCGGCTTTGTCAAACCCCCATGAGCGCTGGACAAACGCGACTTTCCGGTCATTTCTGGTTGAGACTTGAGCAACTCGCCATGACGGTGATCCACCATCATTCACGTAAGCGATTAGACGTTGCGCGCGGCAAATGGATCCGGCGCATAAACAGCGTGGAGGAGAAAAAAGAAGGGCGTTTTACCGGGCACGAAAATAAATCGCGCACTACACTGCGAGCTACTGAAGCACTTCCCGGCCTGCCTGGCCTTTTTTTTCGATGCATGCAGCCCGCCCGGGAAACCTGGCGGGCTTTTTCATGCGAGGGTTTTCAACGCCTCAGCAACATCCTGCAACACCGAGGCATCCTCACGCTCACCCCAGCAGAGGGCGACCATCTGCGCAGTGGCCTCGACTTTATAGACACTCGCCGGCAACCGCTTGAGCTGTTCCAGCACCCGCTCATCGGCGCAGGGCTCGCGCCACTGGTTGAGCCAGATGCCCGGCGTGGTTTGCCAATAACACCAGACATCGCTGCTGCCACGGCGTCGGGCCTGATGGTATTGCGCACAGGTGCCCGGTGGTTCTTCCGGCAGCCAGTGCGGCCAGGTCTGCGGTGCAAGCTGCATCGCCAGCCCCATGCGTCGAGCCTCCAGGCGCAGCGCCATACGCCCGCTCATGCGCCGCGAAGGCAACAGCCAGGCCAGCGGACTGAGGATCAGCGCGAGGATTGACACTACTACCCAGACCGTCATATCTGTTATTCCTATCAAGACTTTGCAAATGAGCTGGTTAGCCGCACTGGATGCGATCAGCCTGAAACGGACCATACTTTAACTATCGCGATTGTCAGGAGAGCCTCTCATGCCCTACGAACACATACTGGTCGCCGTCGACCTGACCGAAGAATGCGACCCGGTCATCAAACGCGCCCGCGAGCTGGCAACCCCGGGCAATGCCAAAGTGTCGCTGGTACATATCGTCGAGCCGATGGCCATGGCGTTTGGTGGCGACGTGCCGATGGACCTGTCGCAACTGCAACAGCAGCAGTTCGACCAGGCCAAGGAGCGCCTGGAGCGTCTGTTCAACAAATACCCGGAAATCAATCGCGGCGATTCGCACCTGACCTATGGCCAGCCACGCCAGGAGATCCACCAGCTGGCCAAGGAGCAGAAATGCGACCTGATCGTGGTCGGCAGCCATGGCCGCCACGGCCTGGCCCTGCTGCTCGGCTCCACCGCCAATGACGTGCTGCACGGCGCGCCGTGCGATGTGCTGGCGGTCCGCCTGCAGAAGAAAGCCGAGTAACGCAAAAAGGCCCGGAGCTTTCGCTCCGGGCCCCTTCCCGCCTCAACCGTCCAGTTCGGCCCAGCGCTCGACCAGCACGTCCAGCTCTGCCTGCATCCGCTCGAGGTCAGCCAGCACCTTGCTGGTGTGCTCGCTGGACTTCTGATAGAAGCCCGCATCGGAAATCTGCAGTTGGATCGCGGCGATCTTCTGTTCAACCGCCTCAATCTGGCCCGGCAGGGCTTCCAGCTCGCGCTGGAACTTGTAGCTGAGCTTTTTCTTGGTATCCGCAGCCGCTGCAACCGGCGCAGCCTCGGCCACAGGCGCGGTGACCACCGCGGTGTTCAGCTCGGACTTGCCGGACTTGCTCTCGCTGACGCCCAGCAGACGCGGCGAACCGCCCTGACGGATCCAGTCCTGATAGCCGCCGACATACTCGCGTACCTTGCCCTCGCCCTCGAACACCAGGGTGCTGGTCACCACGTTGTCGAGGAATGCCCGGTCGTGGCTGACCATCAGCACGGTGCCCTTGTAGCCCGCCAGTACTTCTTCCAGCAGCTCCAGGGTTTCCACGTCGAGGTCGTTGGTCGGTTCGTCGAGTACCAGCAGGTTGGCCGGCTTGCTGAACAGCTTGGCCAGCAGCAACCGCGCACGCTCGCCCCCGGACAGCGCCTTGACCGGCGTGCGCGCACGCTGCGGGCTGAACAGGAAGTCACCCAGGTAGCTCAGGACATGGCGGCTCTGGCCGTCGATATCGATGAAGTCACGACCTTCGGCAAGGTTGTCGATAACGGTCTTTTCCAGCTCCAGCTGATTGCGCAACTGGTCGAAGTAAGCCACTTCCAGACGCGTACCCGAATCGACCTTGCCGGCGGTCGGCTCCAGGTCACCCAGCATCAGCTTGAGCAGCGTGGTCTTGCCGGTACCGTTGGCACCCAGCAGGCCAATACGGTCCTCGCGCTGCAGGACCATCGAGAAATCCTTGACCAGGGTCGGGCCGCCGGGGTGAGCGAAGCTGACGTTTTCCAGCACCATCACCTGCTTGCCGGACTTCTCCGCAGACTCGATCAGGATATTGGCCTTGCCCTGGCGTTCGCGACGTTCGCTGCGCTCGACCCGCAGCGCCTTCAGCGCACGCACGCGGCCTTCGTTACGGGTACGCCGGGCCTTGATGCCCTGGCGGATCCAGACTTCTTCCTGGGCCAGGCGCTTGTCGAACAGCGCGTTGGCGGTTTCCTCGGCGGCCAGTGCGGCCTCCTTGTGCACCAGGAAGCTGGCGTAGTCGCCGTTCCAGTCGATCAGGCCGCCACGGTCCAGTTCAAGAATGCGCGTGGCCAGGTTCTGCAGGAAGGAACGGTCGTGGGTGATGAACAGCACCGCGCCGCCGAAACCGCTGAGGGCATCTTCCAGCCAGGCGATGGCACCGATGTCCAGGTGGTTGGTCGGCTCGTCGAGGAGCAGCAGGTCCGGCTCGCACACCAGCGCCTGCGCCAGCAGTACGCGGCGGCGCCAGCCACCGGACAGCTCGGCCAGGGTCTTGTCGGCCGGCAACTGCAGGCGGCTCAGGGTGCTGTCCACCAGTTGCTGCAAGCGCCAGCCGTCGCGGGCTTCCAGGTCCTGCTGGACGTGCATGAGTTTTTCCAGATCGGCATCGGTATGGATGTTCTGGCTCAGGTGGTGGTACTCGGCGAGCAATGCGCCGACGCCAGCCAGGCCTTCGGCAACCACGTCGAATACGGTACGGTCGTCGGCTACCGGCAATTCTTGCGGCAGCTCACCGATTTTCAGCCCTGGCGCACGCCAGATTTCGCCGTCATCGGCCTTTTGGTCGCCCTTGACCAGGCGCATCATGCTCGATTTGCCGGTGCCGTTGCGGCCGATGATGCAGACCCGCTCACCACGGGCGATCTGCCAGGACACCTTGTCCAGTAAGGGCATGGTGCCAAAAGCGAGGGACACATCGCTGAATTTGAGCAGGGTCATGTTGTTCTCCAGAAAGCGGGCGCGCATTCTACCTGACTTGACCGGGCAACACAGTACACATGGCCGTCCGCCAGCCCGCAGCGCGTTACATCCGGATGCAAGCACAATGCTTTCATCCGGCGCGGGCAAACGGCTAAGCTTAAGCCCGTGAACCCACAGTGCTGGCGACGCCGACACTCGTTTTGGTCAACTGTCTGGAAGTATCATGCGCCGCCTGCTCAACATCGTTTCCTGCCTGCTCCTCTCGGCCTCCGTGGCCGGTGCCGTGCAGGCTGCCGACCTCGCCCAACAACGCCAGATGTACGACGAAGCCAAGCGCGCGCTGGCCAAGGGCGATACCGGGCCCTACCGACGTTACGCCGCCGCCCTGCAGGACTATCCGCTGGAGCCGTACCTGGCCTACGACGAGCTGACCGCGCGACTCAAGACCTCCAGCAATGCCGAGATCGAGAGCTTCCTGGCCAAGAATGGCGACCTGCCCCAGGCCAACTGGATGAAGTTGCGCTGGTTGCGCTGGCTCGCCGAGCGCGGCGAGTGGCAGACCTTCATCAAGTACTACGATCCCAAACTCAATTTCACCGAACTGGACTGCCTCAACGGCCAATACCAGTTGGGCCACGGCCTGCGCGCCGAAGGCTTCGCCACCGCAGAAAAACTCTGGCTGGTAGGCAAGTCGCAACCGGCCGCCTGTGACGTACTGTTCGACCAGTGGGCCGCCCAGGGCCAACTGACCGAAGCCAAGCGCTGGCAGCGCACCAAGCTGGCAGCCCAGGCGCGCAACTACGCGCTGGCCACCAATCTGGTGAAGACCCTGCCGACCCTCGGCGAACAAGGCCGCCTGCTGATCGATGTCGCGCAGAAGCCGGAACTGCTCAATCAGCCGTCGCGCTTCGTGCCGGTCAACGAAGCGATGTCCGATGTGGTCAGCCTCGGCTTGCGCCGCCTGGCCCGTCAGGACCCGGACCGGGCCATGGCGCTGCTGGACGACTACGCCACCCGCATGCATTTCTCCAGCGACGAAAAAGTCGCCATCGCCCGCGAAATCGGCCTGACCCTGGCCCGCCGCTACGACCCGCGCGGCCTCGACCTGATGACCCGCTACGACCCGCAACTGCGCGACAACACCGTCAGCGAATGGCGCCTGCGCCTGCTGCTGCGCCTGGGTCGCTGGGAAGATGCCTACGAACTGACCAAGCGCCTGCCGCAGGATCTGGCCACCACCAACCGCTGGCGCTACTGGCAGGCCCGCAGCCTGGAGCTGGCCCAGCCGCGGAACCCGCAAATCCCGTTGCTGTACAAGACCGTGGCGCGCGAGCGTGACTTCTATGGTTTCCTCGCCGCCGACCGCGCACAAACGCCGTACCAGTTGAACAACAAGCCGCTGGTGATCAGCCAGCAACTGATGAACAAGGTGCGCAATACCCCGGGCGTGCGCCGGGCGCTGGAATTCCATGAGCGGGGGCAGATCGTTGACGGTCGCCGCGAGTGGTACCACGTCAGCCGTCACTTCAACCGCGACGAAATGGTCGCCCAGGCGCGCATCGCCTATGAACTGCGCTGGTACTTCCCAGCCATTCGCACCATCAGCCAGGCACAATATTGGGATGACCTGGATATCCGCTTCCCGATGGCCCACCGCGACACGCTGGTACGCGAAGCCAAGGTGCGCGGCCTGCATTCGAGCTGGGTATTCGCCATCACCCGTCAGGAAAGTGCGTTCATGGACGACGCCCGCTCCAGCGTCGGCGCCAGCGGCCTGATGCAACTGATGCCGGCAACCGCCAAGGAAACCGCACGCAAGTTCAGCATTCCGCTGGCTTCGCCGGCCCAAGTACTCAACCCGGACAAGAACATCCAGCTCGGCGCGGCGTACCTGAGCCAGGTCCATGGTCAGTTCAACGGCAACCGGGTGCTCGCCTCGGCGGCGTATAACGCCGGCCCCGGCCGCGTGCGTCAGTGGCTACGCGGCGCGGACCACCTGAGTTTCGACGTCTGGGTCGAATCGATCCCATTCGACGAAACCCGCCAGTACGTGCAGAACGTGCTGTCTTATGCGGTGATCTACGGGCAGAAGCTCAATTCGCCGCAGCCGCTGGTGGATTGGCATGAGCGATATTTCGACGACCAGTGAT
Organism: Pseudomonas sp. 20P_3.2_Bac5; assembly: GCF_025466035.1. Lineage (NCBI taxonomy): Bacteria > Pseudomonadati > Pseudomonadota > Gammaproteobacteria > Pseudomonadales > Pseudomonadaceae > Pseudomonas > Pseudomonas sp. 20P_3.2_Bac5. Next base: position 71,018 of record NZ_JANLOA010000082.1, read on the forward strand.
TGGGCGCGGGGCCCGCTTTAGCGGGCCTTCGCGAGCAAGCTCGCGCCTACAATGCCCCTGTAGGAGCGAGCTTGCTCGCGAATGGGCCCAAGCTTTTACTCCAGCACCTCAATCGCCATCCCCACCTCAAGCACACCCTCGCCATCGGCCACCAGGTTCTGGCCGAACATGGCCTCCCCTTCTTTCTGCCGATAATTCATCAGCGTGGCAAACGGCTCGCGGTCCGGGCTGCGTTCGCCGGTGGCCGGGTCGATGGTGGTGAGGATGCAGCGCCCGCACGGTTTGACCACGCGGAAAGTCTGCTGGCCAATACGAATACGTTTCCAGCCGTCCTCGGCGAATGGTTCGCTGCCCTCGATAACCAGATTCGGACGAAAACGCATCATTTCCATGGGGCGACCGACCCGCTGTGTCAGGTCATCAAGCGACGCCTGACCAATCAGCAGCAGCGGGAAACCGTCGGCGAAGGCCACGCGGTCACTGTTTTCGCCATAGCCAGAAGGCAAGTAGCGTGTGCGCTTTTCAGGCACATGCACCAGGCGCACCGCACGCCCCATAAAGGCGCTCAGCCACTCCGCCGCCACATCGCCGGCATCCGGAACCTGGAGGGTATCGCGCCAGATGGTGACGCCACGCAGCGCATCGTCCGGGCTCGGCACCGCGACATGCAGCGTTGGCTGGCCCGGTGCATTGAGCAGCAGTCCGCCGTCAGCCGCATACAGCGCCGACAACTGGCTCATCTGTGGGAAAGCGCGTTGGGTCAGAAAACGGTTGTTGCCAGCATCCACCAGCATCCAGCGACGATCACCCGCCAGGCCCAGCAGCCCGGCGGGCGACTGCTGCAGCGCTTCGCCCTGCGCGGATTTGACCGGGTAACGATAAAGCGCACTCAAACGCATGAGCCGATGCTCCCTGACGAAAAAGCGCAGCTTACACCCGATGCCCGGCAATGGCTGCCGGGCAGGCGTGGGGTCAGACGGTGGCTTCGTCAAGCATCAGGCGCTGGCGAACCACATCCACCAGGCGGTCAGGCTGGAATTTGGAGAGGAAGTTGTCGCAACCGACCTTCTTCACCATGGATTCGTTGAAGCTGCCGGACAGCGAGGTGTGCAGTACCACGTACAGTGCGCGCAGACGCGGATCGTTGCGGATCTCCGTGGTCAGGCGATAGCCGTCCATTTCCGGCATTTCGGCGTCGGTGAAGATCATCAGCAGTTTTTCACAGACATCCTCGCCAGCATCCGCCCAGCCCTTGAGCATTTTCAGGGCCTTGAGGCCATCGCTGGCCACGTGCAACTTCACGCCCAACTGGGAGAGGGTTTCACGCAATTGCGCCAGGGCCACAGTGGAGTCGTCCACCAGCAGCACTTCGCGGCCATAGGCGCGGCGCAGGACCGGATCGTCGAGCTTTTCCCGGGAAACCTTGGCGTTGTACGGCACGATTTCCGCCAGCACCTTTTCTACGTCGATGATTTCCACCAACTGCTCGTCGACCTTGCTGATGGCGGTGAGGTAATGCTGACGCCCCGCGCTGGTTGGCGGCGGCAGGATGGCTTCCCAGTTCATGTTGACGATGCGGTCGACGCCACCGACGAGGAAGGCCTGCACCGAGCGGTTGTACTCGGTGACGATGATGGTGCTGTTCGGACCCGGTTCCAGGGGACGCATACCAATGGCTTGCGACAGGTCGATAACCGGCAGGGTCTGGCCGCGCAGGTTGACCACGCCGCAGACGTAGGTGTGGCGCTGGGGCATCAGGGTCAGCTTGGGCAACTGCAGGACTTCCTGCACCTTGAAGACGTTGATCGCGAACAACTGCCGCCCCGCGAGGCGAAACATGAGGATTTCCAGGCGGTTCTCGCCTACCAGCTGTGTCCTTTGGTCTACCGAGTCGAGAATGCCAGCCATTGAATCCCCCAGGCTTGTTGCAAAAGGTAAATATGCATCGGCCTTATATCGGCCGCTTATGCGACAGCTTGACCCTATGAAGAAAATGCTGCGTGAAGCGTTGATATCACTTTAGCATCATGCTTTACTGCACTCACAGTCTTTCCTGCCATCCCGCTCCGCAACGGGGCCACACCTTAAATTCCTCATCAGGGAAACCCCTACCATCAATCGGGAGGGACCTGATGTTCGTGAAATCAGTTAGCCATTAATGTGACGCCATTCTCAATGCATGAATGGAGTCGGGCCCTTGTTCGCTATCACTTCGCTGTGGCCAGCCTCTGTCCCTGACCTGTCACCCGTCTGCTTCCAGGCCTGTTGCCTATGCCAGCCAGGAGCCGACTGATGCTGAACGACTCACCGGATATGAGCCCGCTACACGATTTCCTGGATGACGCCCACGCACTCTTGAGCCGCGCCCACGACTGCTTGCAACATTTCCAGTTGATTGGCGAGGATGCGGATGCCAGTGATTGCCTGATCAGCACCCTCCGCACCCTTATGGAAAAAGCCGGGCCTCGGGAGCAGGTGCAGATCGCCGATTTCTGCGAGCAACTGATTGCCCTGCTGGAACCGGGCCATCCCCGTAACCCGCTGCGCGGGCCGGCGCTGGGTATCCTTGAAGCATGCCTGAGCCTGCTGGCCTGGCAGATCGAATTGATCGATCCGTTTACCGGCTCACTGAATCTGGACAGTGAAGAACAACAGGAGTTGCTCACACATCTGGACAAGGCACTCGATCCTGCGCGGACGCCGTGCAATCAATCCGTCGAAAACGTCTGATCAGCTCGCGCGCTGCATCCCAGAGCCTTCAGCAGCGCATGGAAAGATGATCGAAGACAAACAAACGACAACTAAGCTCACACGAAAAACTTGTCCGGCATACAGCATGCTAGTGTTTTGCGTGCACTAACGTGCAACTAAGTACAGCCGTCTAAAACAACTCTGCCGATTTGGAAAAAGTACATCCGACTTTTTAATGAACGTTTAAGTTCGCCAGTCGTAGTGGCAAAGTGCTAGAATCCGCGCCAGGCGGAACGCCCGTACCAGCCCGCAAAACCTGACTATTCAGACCAATTATCGGTCCGCGACCATTCGACCCCGAAGTGATACCATGCGCCGCTCCGAGCCGGTTGCCGACTGTTGCCACTGCTGGAACATGGCGCTTTCAGCGCACTAAAAAAGTGCCTGACCGCCCGTTGCAACATGATGATAAAAGTTGTTGAAGGCCCCTCTAAAAAGCCTTTCAATCAACCCCGAACTGGCTTTGAAAAGTGATACTCCAGTGGCTTCATTTTCCGTGCACTCAAGCCTCAAGACCTTCACCCGGCACCCACGCGGCACGGCCCTGTTGCAGCGTGCGATAGCACTGACTTGCCTGGCTTCGCTGGCGGTTGCCCTGGCCTGCTACTTCAGCGCCACGCCACTGCCCCCGATCCTGCTGGTGCTACAGGCCATCACCCTGCTGGGCGTGCTCGTCACGATACGCAAACCCAAAGACGTGATCGTCATGACCCCGCAGGAGCTGGCCGACCGCCTGCTCAAGGTGCAGGAAAGCGAGCGGCTGCGCCTGAGCCGCGAACTGCACGACGACATCGGCCAACTGCTGACCGCCGCCAAGCTGCAGGCCGAATGGCTGCAACGGCGCCTGCCGGAAACCCTGCAGGATTCGTGCGCCGCCTTGCGCGATACCCTTGACGAAACCCTTTCCCACGCCCGCAGCCTGGCCACCAGCCTCGCTCCGCGCCAGCTCAACAGCCTCGGCCTGGAAGCCAGCCTGCGCACGCACCTCTCGCGCACGCTGGACAACACCGACGTGCGTTGGAGCCTCGAATGCAAAAGCCGCCTGGACGGCCTCCCGGAAGAGATGGTCATGGCCGCCTTCCGTATCACGCAGGAAGCGATAACCAACGTTTTGCGCCATGCCCGGGCGCGAAACCTGATCGTGCAGTTTCAGCGCAAGCCGGAAGGCCTGTCGCTATCGATCAGTGACGATGGCCAGGGTTTCCTGCCCTCTTCCCACCCCGGCGAGGAAGGCCAGTGCGGAATGGCCGGCATGGCCGAACGCGCGCACCTGCTCAATGGCAGCCTGACGGTCCACAGCGAGCCTGGCAAAGGCTCGCGGATCGACGCGCTCCTTCCCTGGGCACCCCGCTCGCGCGAGCGCGCCAACTCAAGTAAGACTTCATGACTTGTAAATTGCTGCTGGTTGACGACCATTCCCTGATCCGTGCCGGCGTCCGCGCCCTGGTATCCGATATTCCCGGCTACACCGTCGTGGGCGAAGCCAGCGATGGCAGCCAACTGGTCGACCTGATCCACGAACTGGACCCGGACATCGTCCTGCTCGACCTGTCGATGCGCGCCATCGGCGGCCTTGAGGCCCTCAGCCACCTGCAGGCCGAAGGCAGCCGCTGCAAGGTGCTGATCCTGTCGATGCACACCGACCCGGACCTGATCATGCAGGCGCTGGAAACCGGCGCCCATGGCTACCTGCTCAAGGACACCACCGCCACCGAGCTGGAACAGGCCCTCGCTGCCCTGAGCAATGACGAGCGCTACCTCAGCCCGGCCATCGCCCACACCGTGATCAACCAGGCGCTGCTGCGCACGCAGAAGGTGGAACCGGCGGAGAACCACAACCTCACCGCTCGCCAACTGGAAATCCTGCGCCTGATCGTGCGCGGCAAGTCCACCCGGGAGATCGCCAACGGCCTCGGCCTGAGCGTCAAGACCGTGGAAACCCACCGTTCTCAGATCATGAAGCGCCTGCAGATCTACGACGTGGCCGGCCTCGTGCTGTTCGCCGTGCGCGAGCAGATCATCAGCCTCGACGACTGAGCAGCGGCGACCCTGCCGGCATGTGCACCCGCAACGCGCCGGGCAGCACCCGGAAGCGCAGGCTTTCGCCTTGCAGCGGTTCGCCATCGAGGTTGATATCCAACCCTTGCGAGCCCTTGACCTCGACCCACGGCAGCCGGGCGCGGATGAACATGCTGTCCAGCCCCAGGCCGCCGCTGAGCAGGTCGCGCAGGGTGCCGACCACCTCCTGCGGCGCCGGCAGGATGCTGATGTCCAGCAGCCCGTCATCCACCAGCGCCTCCGGGCACAGCTCATGGCCACCGCCGGCCTGGCGGCCATTACCGATGCCCAACGCCAGCAACTCGCCCTGCCAATGGAAATCCGGCCCTTGCAGGCTGACGGAGGCGGCGCTCAATTCGCTGAAACGCGACAGACCGGTGAACAGATAGGCCGCGGCGCCGAGAACCTTTTTCAGGTCCTCCGAGGTGTTGGCGGTCACCTGGCTGCCAAAGCCACCGGTGCCCATATTGAGAAACACCTCACCGCCGACCTCACCCAGATCGATCGACGTCGCCTCGCCCTCCAGCAACGCCAGCGCTGCCTGTGGCTCCAGCGGAATGCCGGCGGCGCGAGCGAAATCGTTGGCGGTACCCAGCGGCAACAGCACCAGGCTGGCATCGCAGTCGGCATCGGCCATGGCGTGCACCACATCCCGCAGCGTGCCGTCGCCACCACCCGCGATCAGTTGCGGATAACCGGCCGCCAGCGCTTCATGCACCAGCCGCTGGGCATCTCCGCCCTCCCAGGTCAGGCGCACATCCAGCTGCCAACCGCGCTCGCGCATGCCCTGCACTGCGGCGCGGACGTCTTCGTTCATCGCCTGCTTGCCATGCAGAATCAGCAGCGCTTTACGTTCGCTCATCGATAGACCCCTTCTCGGCCGGACATTCAACTCCCTATCTCGACCACAACCGACAGGCAGTTGCTGCACATCGCACACGTAAAGTTCTGCAATCTTACGAATGACATTTGAAAGATCCCCCAAGCACGACCATGCTTCGACAAATAATTGGCTAAATTCACCAAGCCAATCAGACAAGTCACTTAATTGACGAAAGATGATCCGTGATGCCCGCAGCGTCGTCACGTCGGAGCCAGCACCGAGCTGACGCCGCGGGCGTTTTCGTTCCACCCGCCCAAGCCCCTCCGGCAAGCGAGGAAGTGTCATGCGCGTACTCTGGACACTGCCCTACCTCCCCTGGCCCACCACCAGTGGCAGCAAGACCCGCCAGTTCAATCTGTTGCGCGGCCTGGCGCAGCGAGGTCATCGCATCACTGTGCTGACCCAGTCCAGGGTGCCCCTGACCGAGCCGGCGCGACAGGCGCTGATGCCGCTGGTGGAACGCCTGATCGTACTGCCGCGCCGTCCTTTGCACAGCCCGCTCAATCTGCTGGCGGCGCTCAATGTCAGCTACCCGATGCGCACCAGCATCAATGGCCTCGCTCCACACCTGCGTCACCGCTTCGAAGCGCTACTGCAGGAGCATTGGGACGTGATCCAGATCGAGCACAGCTACAGCTTCCAGCCGTTCGAACGGGCACTGCAGGCCAGCGGCCTGCCGTTCATCGTCAGCGAACATCAGGTCGAATGGCGCAAGGGCGCCGCCTGCCAGGACCGCCTGCCGCTATGGCTGCGCCCGTTCAACAGCTTCGACGGCTGGCGCTACCGCCATTGGGAAACCCGCGTACTGAAGCAGGCCAGCGAAGTGGTAGCAGTGAGCCCCTACGATGCCCGGCAGATCAGCGAAATGACCGGCCGGCCGACGCAGGTGGTGGTGAACGGCGTCGATTGCGACCACTACCAGGACATCCGCTTCTGCCCGCGCAGCCAGCGCCTGTTGTTCGTCGGCAACTTCGAGCATTGCGCCAACCAGGAAGCCATCGAATGGGCGCTGGACGAGATCCTGCCGCAAGTCTGGCAAAGCAACCCGGCGGTACGCCTCGCCATCGCCGGCCATGCGCTGCCGGATCACTGGAAACTGCGCTGGGACGACCCGCGCATCGAGTGGGTCGGCTACCTGCCGGACCTGCGCGAACTGCAAAAACACTCAGCGATCTTCTTCGCCCCGCTGCGCCAGAGTGGCGGCTGCAAGATCAAGCTGCTCGAAGCCATGGCCGCAGGACTGCCAGTGGTGACCACCCGCGAGGGCGTTTCGGGGCTGCAGGTGCGCAGTGGCGAGCATTACCTGGGTGGTGATGCGGGAGACGACCTGGCCCTGACCATCACGCAACTGCTCAACCAGCCCCAGCGGATGCAGCAGTTGTCCGAGGCAGGACGAGTGTTTGTTCGCGAGCGGCATGACTGGAGCGTGGCGGCGGCGCAACTGGAAGGGGTGCATGCGCGGCTGGCCAGTCGGCCGGTGGCGGTGGGGGATGTGGTGGGCGGGATGATGCCGTTGACCTGAAATGGGGTGGCGACACCGCATCGCGAGCAAGCTCGCTCCTACAGGCTGGAGCGAGCTTGCTCGCGATAAGACCACCGAACCGTCGCGATGCGACCTCAGCCAAGCAACTCACTCAGCGGAATGAACTGCACGATATCCCCCTGCATCGGCGTCGTGCCTTCCAGCACTTCCACCAGCCCCTCGGCCCAGGCGGCGCTGCGCAGCACGCCGGAGCTCTGGTTGCGGTAGATCAGCGCCTTGCCCTGCTCCAGGCGAGCACGCAGGTATTCGCGGCGATTGCCAGACTTCGGCCAGTCGAAGCCAGCCGGCACGGCGAACTGCAATGGTTTGACCTCCTGCACGCCCTGACGGCGCAGCAGATAAGGCCGGGTCAGCAAACCGAAAGTAACCAGCGTCGAAGCCGGATTGCCAGGCAGGCCGATCACCGGCACGCCGTTGTACTGGCCAACCGTCAGAGGCTTGCCGGGCTTGATCGCCAGCTTCCACAACGCGAGTTCCCCCGCCTCGCGCAGGGCGACACCCAGGTAATCGGCCTCCCCCACGGAAACACCGCCAGTGGACAGGATCAGGTCAACATCACCGAGCCCTCCCAGGCATTGCCGGGTCTGTTCCAGATCGTCCGGGAGGATTCCGGCATCCACCACTTCGCAGCCCAAACGCTGCAACCAACTGCATAGCAGGCGGCGGTTGCTGTTGTAGATCTGTCCCGGACCCAGCGGCTGACCCGGCTCGACCAGCTCATCCCCGGTAGACAACACCGCAACCCGCACCCGCCGCACCACCGTGACTCGGCCATAGCCGAGGGTGGCCGCGAGGCCCAACTCGATCGGGCCAAGACGGGTTCCGGCCACCAGCACCAACTCGCCGGCGCGGGTTTCCTGGCCTTGCGGGCGAATGTTCTGGCCCACGCTCAAGGCTTCGTTGAAGCGCACGCGCTGGTCATCCAGCACGTCGGCATTTTCCTGCATCTCGACGCAGTCGGCACCGGCCGGCACCGGCGCTCCGGTGAAGATTCGCGCGCACGTGCCAGGTTGCAGCGGCTCGGGCGATTGCCCGGCGAAGATCCGCTGGCTGACCGGCAGCGGCTCGCCCTGCCAGTCGCTCACGCGCAGGGCGTAGCCATCCATGGCGCTGTTCGGCCAGGGCGGCAGGTCGAGGGTGGCGTGCAGGTCATTGGCCAACACCCGACCCTCGGCATCCGCAAGGGTGACGTCTTCGACTTCAGTGATCGGCGCCGCCTCGGCCAGCGCCAGCAGGCGTTCGAGCGCCGCCTCGACCGGCAGCAGCGGCTTGGCCGCCGGCAACTCAGCCACGGCTTTCACAGGGCGCGGCCTGCTTCAGGTGCGGAACGAAGTTGCACGGGCGATGGCGGTTGTCCAGTTGCTCGGCGAGGATGCCGTCCCAACCGGTGCGTACCGCATTGGTCGAACCCGGCAGGCAGCACACCAACGTGCCATTGGCCAACCCGGCCAAGGCGCGGGACTGCACGGTGGAGGTGCCGATATCGGCCAACGAAATCTGCCGGAACAGCTCGCCGAAGCCATCGACCTGCTTGTCCAGCAAACAGGTGACCGCCTCGGGGGTGCTGTCGCGACCGGTGAAACCGGTGCCGCCGGTGATCAGCACGACCTGCACCACCTCTTCGGCGATCCAGGTGGCGACCTGGGCGCGGATCTTGTACAGGTCGTCCTTGAGCAGTACCCGCTCAGCGAGGTTGTGACCGGCCTCGGTGAGGCGATCGACGAAGACCTGGCCGGAGGTGTCGGTTTCCAGCGTGCGCGTGTCGCTGACGGTCAACACGGCGATATTGAGTGGCACGAAGGGGGCGTCTGCCTTGGCTTTCATGGCATTGGGTCCGTTGAAGAATGGGAATGGGCGGTGTTATATCACAGGGAAAGAGGCCCCGCGCAGCCTAGCCGACCGGGTATTGCGCCCGGTCAATGACGCGATTAACCGCTACGCTAATGATCGCAAGGAACTTGCTGTAACCGTATGCGTCTGAAGAACAATACCCGGCCTTCACCTATTGGAGATTCACCATGATTCAACGGACCCTTCCCGCTTTCCTGCTCGCCCTCGGTATTGGCGCCCTCGCCGGTTGCGCTTCGCCGACCGTGATTACCCTCAACGATGGCCGTGAGATTCAAGCCGTCGACACCCCGAGCTTCGACGAAGATTCCGGCTTCTACGAATTCGAACAACTGGACGGCAAGCGCACCCGCGTCAACAAGGACCAGATCCGCACCGTCAAAGAACTCTAAAAGCAGCCACACGTTTCAAGCCCCAAGCTGCAAGAGAAGACCGCGTCCCATCCCGCGCTTTCTTGCGGCTTGAAGCTTCCAGCGCGAAGCGGCTCCGCGGGGCTTGTAGATGGAAATATTTTGAGTAAAATTTTCCTCATCGGAGTGTAGCGCAGCCAGGTAGCGCGTCTCGTTCGGGACGAGAAGGCCGCAGGTTCGAATCCTGTCTCTCCGACCAGATCGCTCATCGTCCAAGCCCGCTTCTCGCGGGCTTTTTCGTGTACGCCCCCGTTTTTTCCTGGAGTGGTCCGGCAAGCCCGGAGTGCTTCATTTCGCGTGCCTGATCGCACGCTTTTTCCTTGAGGTTGTTTTTCATGCGCAAGACTTTTGTCGCCGTCACTCTGGGCCTGCTGTTCGCACAAGGCGCCGTCGCCGGCGATGGCACTGCTGCACTGGGCGGTGGCCTGGGCGGTGCACTGGGTAATGTGGTCGGCCAGCAGATCGGTGGCAGCACTGGCGCGGCGATCGGTGCCGGTGTCGGCGGCGCGGCGGGTGGTGCCGTAGCGGCGAAGAAAGGCAACAAGACCAAGGCAGCGGTCGGTGGTGGCCTGGGTTCGGCAGGTGGTTCGTTGCTGGGCAACAAGCTCGGTGGCAGCACCGGTGCGACGATTGGCGCCGGCTTGGGCGGAGCCGCGGGTGGTGCACTGGGCAATCACCTGGGGGACAAGAAGAAAAAGCATTGATGGTGGGGTGAGCCAGTCGGGTTGGAGTTGACTGGTCTGCCATCAATCGCGAGCAAGCTCGCTCCTACGGGGATATGCAAATTCTGTAGGAGCGAGCTTGCTCGCGAAGCGGTCCAACTGCCTTACTGGGCAGCCGCCACTTCTTCCGGCAACACCGGCATGAAGGTCAGGCCCAGACGCGAGCTGGTCCACTCACGGGTCTGGTTGGTCAGCTCAAGGTTGTTGTTGAGCTTCTGGCCGTAGGTCGGAACGATCTTCTTCAGACCGGCCTGCCACTCAGGCGTCTTGATGCGGTCCTTGAAGGTTTTTTCCAGCACGCTGAGCATGATCGGCGCGGCGGTGGAAGCACCTGGCGAAGCACCCAGCAGCGCGGCGATGGTGCCGTCTTCAGACGCAACGATCTCGGTACCGAACTGCAGAATGCCGCCGTGCACCGGATCTTTCTTGATCACCTGTACGCGCTGGCCGGCCTGCAGCAATTTCCAGTCTTCGTTCTTCGCCTGCGGGAAGTACTCGCGCAGCGCCGCCATGCGGTCGTCGAAGCTCAGCATCAACTGGCCCATCAGGTAGGTGCTCAGGTCGATGTTGTCGATACCGGCATGGGTCATCGGCATGATGTTGTGGCTGGTCAGGGCCGCGAACATGTCCAGCAGCGAACCGTTTTTCAGGAACTTGGTGGAGAAGGTCGCGAACGGGCCGAACAGCAGGACTTCCTTGCCATCGATGACGCGGGTGTCCAGGTGCGGAACCGACATCGGCGGCGCGCCGACCGAAGCCTTGCCGTACAGCTTGGCCTTGTGGCGAGCGACGATGTCCTGGTTGTCAGTCATCAGGAACTGGCCACCCACCGGGAAGCCGGCATAGCCTTCGGCTTCAGGAATGCCGGACTTCTGCAGCAGCTTCAGCGCGCCACCACCGGCACCGATGAAGACGAACTTGGCCTTGACGCTGGACTCGACGCCCTTGTTGCCAAGGTCGGCAACGACCACGGTCCAGGTGTTGTCGGCATTGCGCTTGATGTCGCGGACTTCGTGGCGCACGTGCAGCTTGACGTTCTCGCTCTTGGTCAGCGAGCCCACCAACTGGCGGGTGATTTCGCCGAAGTTCACGTCAGTACCGATCGGCATGCGAGTCGCGGCGATCTTCTGGTCGGCGGCGCGGCCTTCCATCACGATCGGCACCCACTTGGCGATCTGGGCGTGGTCTTCGGAGAACTCCATGCCGCGGAACAGCGAGCTGTGCTGCAGGGCTTCATGGCGCTTCTTGAGGAACTCGACGTTCTTGTCGCCCCAGACGAAGCTCATGTGCGGCACGCTGTTGATGAACGAAGTCGGGTTGCGCAGCACGTCCTGCTCGACCTGATAGGCCCAGAACTGCTTGGAGATTTCGAACTGTTCGTTGATCGCCACGGCCTTGCTGATGTCGATCTTGCCGTCGGCGCCTTCGCTGGTGTAGTTCAGCTCGCAGAACGCGGAGTGGCCGGTACCGGCGTTGTTCCAGGCGTTGGAGCTTTCTTCGGCGACCTGATCCATGCGCTCATAGATGTTGATCGACCACTGGGGTTCGAGTTCGTGGAGGTAGGTCCCGAGGCTGGCACTCATGATGCCGCCGCCGATCAGCAGCACATCGACAGTCTTTTCCGGTTCACTGGGCTTGGAACAACCAATGACGCTCAGGCACAGGAGCGCCAAAAGGATTTTTTTCATATTTCAATCCAATTGAAGTGAAGTGATTGGCCTGACCGCCGCACCCGGGTGCACGCCCTGGTTTTATGGTTTTGCTCACACGATGCCGAACATGCACAAGGCCCGGACGGTTGCGCCGGACCCAACACGGGCGAATGGCTGGGGTATCGGAGAAGCGGGGAGCGGTCTTTTGCCGTGGCTGCCGCGGCAGCCTCTGGTCTAAACACGGGACATGGCCCGCGCTGTCCGGCCTAAAGCAGGAAGCGGGCCAACTTCAGCTCGACCAACGGCTAATAGGCGAGGCGTGTGGTCGCACCCCATATTTGCCGGTTTTCATGGCGGGATCCCGCCAGGCTTGCTGCCTGTTTAGTCAGCAAGTGGCGGATTTCCCCCAGGCTTAAACGTTCAAGCGGACAAACGCGCGGTGACTGCACCCAGTTGCCCGGAGAGTTCATGCAGGCGATGGCCGGCGCGTTCGGTACGTTGCACGGCGCCCTGGTTGTCGGTGGCGATACGGGTGATTTCCACCAGATTGCGGGAAATATCCTCGGCAACGCTGGTCTGTTCCTCGGCGGCGGTAGCGATCTGCCGGTTCATGTCGCGGATCTCCTCCACCGCCAGGGTGATGCGTTTCAACATGTCGCCCGCGCGCTGAACCTGCTCGGCCCCCTCCTCGCTCTGCGCCTGGCCCGCCTCGATCGCCTTGACCGCCTCCACCGCGCCGGACTGCACCGCACTGATGATCTGGTTGATCTCGGCAATGGATGACGCTGTGCGCTGCGCGAGGTTGCGCACTTCATCGGCAACCACGGCGAAACCACGCCCGGCCTCGCCGGCCCGCGCCGCTTCGATAGCCGCGTTGAGCGCCAGCAGGTTGGTCTGCTCGGCGATGCCGCGGATCACTTCCAGCACCTTGCCGATCCGTCCGCTGTCCTGCTCCAGGTGCCGGATCACCCCGGCAGTACCGGCGATTTCCCGGTTGACCCGGGAAATGGTGTCGATGGTCGCCTGCATCACCTGCTCGCCGGCCTGGGCGCTGTGGTCGGCATCATCCGCCGCCCGTGCCGCTTCTGCGGCATGGCGGGCGACTTCCTGGGCAGTGGCGGACATCTCGTGCATCGCCGTGGCGACCTGGTCGGTGCGCTGGAACTGGTCGTCGGTCCCGCGGGCCATGCCGCCCGCCAGGGTGCGCAGGTCGCCGCTGGCACTTTCCAGCTCACCGGCGTTGTCCTGCAGGCGGCCAACGGTGTCGGCGAGGAAGTCACGCAGGGTGTTGGCCGCCACCGCCAGCCGGCCCAGTTCGTCCTGGCGATCGCTGGCAACGCGGGCATCGAAACGGCCCTGGCTGAGATGAGCGACGTATTCGATCAGGCGCCGGATCGGCTCGATCAAGCTGCGGTTGACCAGCCACAGGCTGAACAGCCCAATCGCCAGCGCCGACAGCAACATGATCGACAGGCCCAGCCAGACGGTGCGCTGCGCCTGCTCGCTGAGTTCCCCGGCCTGCGCCGTGGACGCGGCGCGCAACTGGCTGACCAGTGCGCTCATCTGCTCGCTGGCCGCACGGTCCACGCCCTTGACCGCCAAGTCCCCCGCCGCCGGATCAGCCCCCGCCGCAAGAAACGCCTCGCGGCCGCGGGCATAGGCCTCGCCCAACTGCCGGTGACTGTCTTTCAACTGCACGAGGCTGTTGTGCAACGGCGCATGGCCAGCGTTCTCCCGCACCAGTTGGCCGAGGATATCCTGCACCTGGCGCTCCTGCGCCTGGAACTGCTGCCAGTATTTGTCCAGGTCCGCCGGCTGCTTGCCGCGCAGCAGCACGTTCTTCCACTCCTGGACCTGGATCTTGAATTGCAGGTTGGCTTCATCGATCTGCTGCGACGCCCGCAACGGACCACTGACCAGTTGGCTGTAGCCATCCACACTGGCGGACAGCAGACGGAAACAGACCAGGGCAATCAGCAGCATCGCCAACAGGCTGCCGGCAAGCAGGGCGAGGATTTGCATTCTCAGGGAGGTACGCAGAGGCATCGGCGGGATCTCGGAACAAAGGATGGAAACGGCGGCAACGGCCGAGCAAAGACATCCATGTCCTCGAATCACAGGCAAAAAAAAGCTGCCATCAGGGGACGGCAGCGAAACTGCATCGAGCACTTACGCAACAGTTGAAATCGATACTCTCAGGGGATTGCTACAGAAATGTGACAGCCGATACAAATCCTGTCACATATCTGTAAAAAACCGGTTCAGGGGCCGAACTGCAATTCCGCCAACCGCGCATACAGCGGGCTTTCGGCGATCAACTGCAGGTGCGTCCCCACCGCCACCACCTTGCCCTGATCGATCACCGCGATGCGATCGGCATGCTGCACCGTGGCCAGGCGGTGGGCGATCACCAGCGTCGTGCGCCCGGCCATCAAGGTCGGCAGGGCTTGCTGGATCAGGTACTCGCTCTGCGCATCGAGGGCGCTGGTGGCCTCATCCAGCAACAGGATCGGCGCATCCACCAGCAAGGCCCGGGCAATCGCCAGGCGCTGGCGCTGACCGCCGGAAAGGCCGAGGCCGGCGTCGCCGAGGTGGGTCTGGTAGCCGTTGGGCAATTGCAGGATGAATTCGTGAGCATGCGCGCTGCGGGCGGCGGCTTCGACCTCGGCGAAACTGGCGTCGGCGCGGCCGTAGCGGATGTTGTCCTCGACACTGCCGAAGAACAGCGCCGGGTTCTGCGCCACCAGGGCGAAATGCCGGCGCAGCTCCTGCGGATCGACCCGGGTCAGCGGCTGGCCGTCGAGCAGAATCTGCCCTTGTTGTGGATCGTAGAAACGCAGCAGCAGGTCGAACAGCGTCGACTTGCCCGCGCCGGACGGCCCCACCAGCGCCAGGGTCTGGCCCGGCTCGACGGTCAGGTCAAGGCCATCAATCGCAGGTCGCGAGGCCCGCGACGGGTAGGCAAAGCGCACCACCTGCAACTCCAGCCGGCCGCTCACCCGTGGCGGCAGACGCATGCCACCGTCCTGCGGCGCGACAATCTCGCTGCGCGCGGCAAGCAACTCGGCAATACGCTCGGCGGCGCCCGCGGCGCGCTGCAACTCCCCGATCACTTCACTGACGGTGCCGAAGGCGCTGCCGACGATCAGGCTGTAGAAGACAAAAGCGGCCAACTCGCCACCGGAGATACGCCCAGCGATCACATCCATCCCGCCGACCCAGAGCATCACCCCCACCGCACCCAGCACCAGCACAATCACCAGAGTGATCAGCCAGGCGCGCTGGACGATACGTTTGCGCGCCGTGGCGAACGCCGCCTCCACCGTTTCACCGAAACGCTGGCGATCCCGTGGCTGGTGGTTGTAGGCCTGCACCGTCTTGATCTGGCCGAGGGTTTCGGCGACGTAGCTGCCGACATCGGCGATGCGGTCCTGGCTCTCCCGGGACAACGAGCGCACCCGGCGGCCGAAGATCAGGATCGGCGCCACCACCAACGGTAGCGCCAGCACCACGATGCTGGTCAGCTTGGGGTTGGTGACGAACAGCAGCACGATGCCGCCCAGGACCATCAGCATGTTGCGCAGGAACAACGACAGCGACGAGCCGATCACCGACTGCAGCAGCGTGGTATCGGCGGTCAGCCGCGACTGGATTTCGGAACTGCGGTTGTGCTCGAAAAAGCCGGGATGCAGGCCAATCAGGTGATCGAACACCTGTTGGCGAATATCGGCCACCACCCGCTCGCCAATCCACGACACCAGGTAGAAACGGGCGAACGTCCCCACCGCCAGGGCCAGCACCAAGGCCATGAACAGCGCGATGGACTGCCCGAGCAGGTCGGCCGAGCGGGTCACGAAACCCTGGTCCACCAACAGGCGGATGCCCTGGCCCATGGACAAGGTGATGCCCGCTGTCACCACCAGCGCCAGCAAGGCGAGCAACGACTGTTTGCGGTACGGGCGAACGAAACGCCAGGCCAGTTGCAGGGCCTGGCGCTGACGCGAGGAAAGCGGATTGAACATGAGGGCTGCCGTCTGTCGGATCTGCCGTGCAGCCTACACCCGGGAGGCGCATTGCCGCCATTGAGCGCGGGGGTTTACAACGCAGGGGCGCAGGCCATAGACCGGATCGGTCTAAAGCACCTCTGGCTCTGCACTGAACTTTCTGGTGGACTGATTGCTCGCATGATGTGAACGGCGATGGAGTTGTAACAGACCGGTCATCACGCGGATTTAATCTAGGCTTGCCACCTGAAGAGGAGACAGGAAATGAGCTTGCAACATAGCAGCGCGAATACCCAGCAACGTTCGGTACAACCTGTACCGGTGCACGGTTCGATCATCGACGCCCAAGGGCGCGAGATCCCGATCACCGAGCAGATGATCCAGCAAGCGTGCAGCGAACTGGAAAAAAGCCGGGTCGCCCCGGCGAAGAAGAGCTGAAGCTCCACCTCATTCGAAACCCGGCGCCTGCGCCGGGTTTTTTATTGACGAAAACCGCTGGCTCCCGCCTCCGGCCCTACGCGAGCAAGCTCCCGCAAAAACGGCGTCGCTTCAGAAGTCGTCACTCACGCTGCCGGATACAGGAGCCAGCAGCCTCGCCACAGCGAATGGATAAGCTCGCAGACCTGTCAGTTTTCCAGCACACACCCCAACGCCCGCACAATCTGGCGCAGCGCCGCCGACTCCCCGTCGATCCGTACCCGCAGCCCTTCGATTTCCCGCCGCACCGGATACCCCTTGCGCAACAGGTCGAAGTTCGCCCGCTGCTGCGCCGGATCGGCGCTCAGGCTACGGCGGAAATCAGCATCGTCGCGTCGCGGGTCATAGACCGCCCGGCACAGTGTCGCCAGCGCCCAGACCGGATCGCTGTCGCCCTGCAACTCCAGCCGCGCCAGCCACGGGCGCGGCAGCAAATCGGCAAGCCAGACCTGCGCCGCCTCGCCACGCCAGGCGCAGAACGCCTGATAGATCTGCGCCGTGCCGCGCTGCTTGCCGTCGAGGCTGTAACCGGCGATATGCGGGGTGGCGATAACACACAGGTCGGCCAGCTCCGCGTCCACTTGTGGCTCTTCTTCCCAGACGTCCAGCACCGCCAGCACATCCTCGCGATCCAGCAACAGCTCACGCAGCGCGATGTTGTCGATCACCGGGCCACGGCTGGCGTTGATCAGCCAGGCGCCCTCGCGCAGGCTCGCCAGGCGCTCGGCGTCGAGCAAATGCCAGGTGGCCTGCTCGCCCGAGCGGGTCAGCGGGGTATGCAGGCTGATGACATCGCACTCGGCGAGAATCTGCTCCAGCCCGACATACTCACCACCCTCCGTCGCCTGCCGCGGCGGGTCGCAGACCAGCACCTTCCAGCCCAGCCCGCGCAGCACTTCGACCAGACGCCCGCCGACTTCACCGGCGCCAACCACACCGTAGGTGCGCGACGCCAGGTCCGCGCCATCCAGCTCGGCGAGGGTCAACAGGCTGCCCAGCACATAATCCACCACCCCACGGGCATTGCAGCCCGGCGCGCTGGACCAGTGAATGCCGGCCTCGGCGAAGTACGGCAGGTCCAGGTGATCGGTGCCGATAGTACAGGTGCCGACGAAGCGCACCCGGCTGCCCTCCAGCAACGCACGGTCGACCTTGGTCACCGAGCGCACCAGCAACACGTCGGCATCGCGCACGCAGTCGCGGTCGATGGCCCGGCCGGGGTAACGGCGGATCTCGCCAAACCCGGCAAAGAAGGCATCGAGCAGCGGGATGTTTTCGTCGGCAACTATCAGCATGGTGCTCTCCTGTGGGGGAGCGCAGTGTAGGGCCGGGAGTGGGTAAGGGGCTACAAGGTGTTGCGATCGACCTGCACATCCAACCCACCCATTTCCTGACCAATGCGTCAGGGCGTAGACTGCCCGGTTTTCCGCACACTGCCACCGGACGACCGCCTAGTGACCCTTTCCGCTACAACCACCCTCTCCCGCCCCGCCCGAATACGCGCCGAAACACGCGGGCTGCTGCACCTCGCCACGCCGATCATCGTCGCGCAACTGGCGACCACCGCCATGGGCTTCGTCGATGCGGTGATGGCCGGCCGGGTCAGCCCGGAAGATCTGGCGGCGGTCGCGCTCGGCAACTCGATCTGGATTCCGGTGTACCTGCTGATGACCGGCATCCTCCTGGCGACCACGCCGAAAGTGGCGCAGCGCTTCGGTGCCGGCCAGCACGGCGAAATCGGCCCGCTGGTACGCCAGGCACTGTGGCTGGCGCTGGTGGTAGGTCTGCTGTCCAGCGCCATGCTGCTCAGCGCCGAACCGATCCTGCGGCTGATGAAGGTCGATCCCCAACTGATCGGCCCGAGCATGGGCTACCTGCAAGGCATCGCCTTCGGTTTCCCCGGCATCGCCCTTTACTACGTGCTGCGCTGCTACAGCGATGGCCTGGGCCGCACCCGGCCGAGCATGGTCATCGGTCTGTGCGGGTTGTTGCTGAACATTCCGCTGAACTGGGTGCTGATCTACGGTCACTTCGGCATGCCGGCGCTGGGCGGTGTCGGTTGCGGCTGGGCCACCGGCATCGTCGGCTGGTTCATGGCCCTGAGCATGGCGGCCTGGAGCCGCTGGGCCCCGGCCTACGCCAGTAGCCGCGTACTGGTCAGGCTCGACCGGCCGCAGTGGGCGGTGATCAAGCGCCTGCTCGGCATCGGCCTGCCAATCGGCATCGCCGTATTCGCCGAATCGAGCATCTTTGCGGTGATCGCCCTGCTGATCGGCAGCCTCGGCCCGACCGTGGTGGCCGGGCACCAGATCGCCCTGAACATCAGCTCTCTGCTGTTCATGATTCCGTATTCGCTGGGGATGGCGGTGACCGTGCGGGTCGGTCAGGCGGTGGGGGCCGGCGACCCGTACCAGGCGCGCTTCGCCGCCCTGGTCGGGCTGGGTACGGCGCTGGTGTTCGCCGCGTTCTCGGCCAGCTTGATTCTGTTGCTGCGCGAGCAGATCGCGGCGATCTACACGCCGGACACCACGGTGATCCAGATTGCCGCGATGCTTATCGTGTTCGCCGCGCTGTACCAGTTCTCCGACGCCATCCAGGTCATCTGCGCAGGTGCGCTGCGCGGTTATCAGGACACCCGGGTGACGATGATCCTGACCCTGTTCGCGTATTGGGGCATCGGTCTGCCGGTCGGCTACCTGCTCGGCCTGACCGATGTCTTCGGCCCGGCCAGCGGCCCGAGCGGGTTGTGGCAAGGCCTGATCGCCGGCCTGACCTGCGCGGCGCTGATGCTGTCGATCCGCCTGGCGCGCAGCACCCGCCGGCATATTCGCCGGGCGGGACGCTGAGGTTCAGTCGAGCTTCTTGCGGATCCAGTAGAGGTAGGTGCCGCCCTCTTCCTGCTGCTGCACCAGTTCGTGACCGAGGAATACGCAAAACTTGGGAATGTCGCGGCGGGTCGAGGGGTCAGTGGCGATGACCTTGAGCAGGCCGCCCGCGGCGAGGTCGCGCACGTGCTGGTGCAGCATCATCACCGGCTCCGGGCAGTTCAGGCCGGTGGCGTCGAGCACGGCATCAGGGGTGAGATCGGTCATTCGGGACTCCGTAATCAGTAAGCGAATTCAGCGCGGCTTGAGGTCGAGACGGCGCAGGTGGCAGGTCACTTCCTCGCGGTCGTGATAGAGCTGCTTGCAGCCGATCGAGACCTTTACCTTGCGCGCCTTGAAGCCTTCCTCGATGCGGTCCAGCAGACGGCGCACTTCGGCGTAGCGCTGCTTCATCGGCAGTTTCAGGTTGACCACCGCCTCGCGGCAGTGCCCGCCGCCCAGCCATTCCTCGACCATCGCCGCGGTGCGCGCCGGTTTCTCGACGATGTCGCAGACCATCCAGTCCACGGTCTGCTTGGGCTTCCAGGTGAAACCGTCGACCATCAAATGCTGGACCAGCCCGGTGTCCATCAGGCTTTCGGCCATCGGCCCGTTGTCGATGGCGGTCACCAGCATGCCGCGGCGGACCAGTTGGTAGGTCCAGCCGCCCGGCGCGGCCCCGAGGTCAACGCCGGTCATGTCATCCGACAGGCGCTGGTCCCACTGGTCGCGCGGGATGAAGTGGTGCCAGGCCTCTTCCAGCTTGAGGGTCGAGCGGCTTGGCGCCTCGCGGGGGAATTTAAGGCGCGGGATGCCCATCGGCCACATCGCCGAGTTGGCCGCGTCGGCCACGCCGAGAAACACCCGCCGACCGCTGACGAAGGTCAGCAACAGCCGCGCGCTCGGGCCGTCCTCGACCAGACGGCCGGCCTTGAGCAAGGCCTTGCGCAGCGGGCCTTCGAACTTGCGGCAGAAGGTCGAAAGCTCCTTGCCGTCGTTGCTGTCCATCACTTCCAGCCAGAGACTGCCGGCCACCGGGTAATCCGCCAGATGCTCCAGCAATACGCTGATGCGGTCGGTTTCCGGCAGCTCGACAAAGCTGCCCCGCGCCCATTGGCGAGGGAAGATCAACTGGTTGAAACGCAGCTCGCGCATCATCCGCTCGGCGCCTTCGGCGTCGTTGCAGATGAACTCGGCGCAGGCGCTCTGCGGCTTGGCCTTGGCATAGCCGGCAACGCCAAGACGCGCGGCGTGTTCACTGATCTCGGAACAGACCTCGCCCTCGAAACCGGGCCGGCAATGCATGAACAGGGTATTCATCACTCACTCCAGAACGGCTGGCAGCCGATGCGCCCCAGCCCTGACCGGGGACAAGCTGCCCCGGTGAAAATCGGCGAATGATAAAGGAGTTTCGGAACTGGCGACATGCCCCGCCGGTCCAGTAAAGGGTCAGGTCGATGAAACAGGACTAACCTGACTGTTCAGCCAGGTCCGTGCCGTGCGGATCGTCACAGAGCCGGTGAAGCGGCGACAGCAAGGCCGCTCACCGACTCAGAAGGAGTTGGTCAATGCCCTCGCTCGACAGCCTGAAAACCCTCAAGACCCTGGCGGTGAATGGCCGCCCTTATCACTACTACAGCCTGACCGAGGCCGCCCGCCAGTTGGGCGACCTGCAGCGCCTGCCGATGTCGCTGAAGGTGCTGCTGGAAAACCTGCTGCGCTGGGAAGACGGCAAGACCGTCACCGGCGCCGACCTTACCGCCCTCGCCGACTGGCAGCGCGAGCGCCGCTCGGACCGCGAAATCCAGTACCGCCCGGCGCGGGTGCTGATGCAAGACTTCACCGGCGTGCCGGCGGTGGTCGACCTGGCCGCCATGCGCGCGGCCATGGAGCGGGCCGGCGGCGATCCACAGCGGATCAACCCGCTGTCGCCAGTGGATCTGGTGATCGACCACTCGGTGATGGTGGACCGCTACGCCACTCCAAGCGCCTTCGCGCAGAACGTCGATATCGAAATGCAGCGCAACGGCGAACGCTATGCCTTCCTGCGCTGGGGCCAGAACGCGTTCGACAACTTCCGCGTGGTGCCGCCCGGCACCGGCATCTGCCACCAGGTCAACCTGGAATACCTCGGCCGCACCGTCTGGACCCGCGAGGAAGACGGCCGCACCTACGCCTTCCCCGACACCCTGGTCGGCACCGACTCTCACACCACCATGATCAACGGCCTCGGCGTGCTCGGCTGGGGCGTGGGCGGTATCGAAGCCGAGGCGGCGATGCTCGGCCAGCCGGTATCGATGCTGATTCCCGAGGTGATCGGCTTCAAACTCACCGGCAAGCTGCGCGAAGGCATCACCGCCACCGACCTGGTGCTGACGGTCACGCAAATGCTGCGCAAGAAAGGCGTGGTGGGGAAATTCGTCGAGTTCTACGGCGACGGCCTCGCCGACCTGCCGCTGGCCGACCGCGCCACCCTGGCCAACATGGCCCCGGAATACGGCGCGACCTGCGGGTTCTTCCCGGTGGACGAGGTCACCCTGGATTACCTGCGCCTGTCGGGTCGGCCGGCGGAAACCGTGGAACTGGTCGAAGCCTATTGCAAGGCCCAGGGCCTGTGGCGCCTGCCCGGCCAGGAGCCGCTGTTCAGCGACACCCTGGCGCTCGACATGCTCGAGGTCCAGGCCAGCCTGGCCGGGCCGAAACGGCCGCAGGACCGGGTCTCCCTGCCCGGCGTCAGCCAGGCCTTCGATGATTTCCTCGGTTTGAACGTGCGGCGCGCCAACAGCGGCGCCGACGGCGACCAGCCCGGCGAAACCCGCTTCAGCCTCGACGGTCAGGAGCACACCTTGAAGGACGGCGCCGTGGTGATCGCCGCGATCACCTCCTGCACCAACACCTCCAACCCCAGCGTGATGATGGCGGCCGGCCTGCTGGCGAAAAAAGCCGTGGAAAAGGGCCTGCAACGCAAGCCCTGGGTCAAGAGTTCGCTGGCTCCCGGCTCCAAAGTGGTGACCGACTACTACAACGCCGCCGGCCTGACCCGCTACCTGGACGAACTGGGCTTCGACCTGGTGGGCTACGGCTGCACCACCTGCATCGGCAACTCCGGGCCGCTGGCCGACCCGATCGAGGCGGCCATCGCCAAGGCCGATCTGGTGGTGGCGTCGGTACTGTCGGGCAACCGCAACTTCGAAGGCCGGGTCCATCCGCTGGTCAAGACCAACTGGCTGGCCTCACCGCCGCTGGTGGTGGCCTACGCCCTGGCCGGCAGCGTGCGCGTCGACCTGAGCCGCGATCCGCTCGGCACCGACGCCAACGGCCAGCCGGTGTACCTGCGGGATATCTGGCCGAGCCAGCAGGAAATTGCCGCGGCGGTGGCGCAGGTGGACACGGCGATGTTCCACAAGGAATACGCCGAGGTCTTCGCCGGCGACGAGCAATGGCAAGCCATCGAAGTGCCGCAGGCCGCGACCTACGTCTGGCAGGACGATTCCACCTACATCCAGCATCCACCGTTCTTCGAAGGGATTTCCGGTCCACCGCCGGCGATCGAGGATGTCCACGGCGCGCGGATTCTGGCCCTGCTCGGGGACTCGGTGACCACCGACCACATCTCGCCCGCCGGCAATATCAAGGCCGACAGCCCGGCCGGGCGCTACCTGCGGGACAAAGGCGTGGAGCCGCGAGACTTCAACTCCTACGGCTCGCGGCGCGGCAACCACGAAGTGATGATGCGCGGCACCTTCGCCAATATCCGTATCCGCAACGAAATGCTCGGCGGCGAGGAAGGCGGCAACACCCTGCACATCCCCAGCGGCGAAAAACTGGCGATCTACGATGCGGCCATGCGTTACCGCGACGAAGGCACCCCGCTGGTGGTGATCGCCGGGCAGGAATACGGCACCGGGTCGAGCCGTGACTGGGCTGCAAAAGGCACCAACCTGCTGGGGGTCAAGGCGGTGCTGGCGGAAAGCTTCGAACGCATCCACCGCTCCAACCTGGTGGGCATGGGCGTGCTGCCGCTGCAGTTCAGCGCCGGGCAGGACCGCAAGCTGCTCAAGCTCAGCGGACGCGAGCAGATCGACATCCTCGGCCTTACCGGGGCGCGCATCGAACCACGGATGAGCCTGCACCTGCGCATCAGCCGCGAGGACGGGAGCGAGGAAACCATTGCCGTGCTTTGTCGCATCGATACTTTGAATGAAGTGGAGTACTTCAAGGCGGGCGGCATTCTGCATTACGTGTTGCGGCAATTGATTGCACATTGAGAGGAGCGAGTGATGGCTACCAAGTGCATGCCGGAAGTTGTTTAGCGCTCTCTAGATCGAGCGCCGCCCGCGCGGCGCATCGCGGATGAATCCGCTCCTACATTTTTTGCAACGTGCCATGACCTGTCAGAGAGGTGTTGCCCGCCTTTGGCTTTCGACGATGAATCGCGGGGCGGCTGTTGAGGTCGACTCGATACCGTGTCGTACCACCAAGGCGGTCAACCATGGCCTGACAGGTATAGGTACGTTGCAGCAAATGTAGGAGCGGATTCATCCGCGATGCGCCGCGCGGGCGGCGCTCGATCTTGAGGGCGCTGAAAACCTGTCGGCTAGCGCCTGGTCGCCATTACCCGGCTTCCTGACTGGCGCCTGCTGCACTTCGTATTTTTCACCCATCCGCGACACGCACCACTATGAACCATCGGTCACTCACTGACTTATGTTGCGAAAATGTGAAAGAATGCGCGCAAATTACTTGAACGTGACGACTTCACATAACTTACCCGCCTCAAGCGAATATTGAGCGGGATCAATAAAACCCAAATATTCATTCAATAATTTCGTGCGTTAGCCGATACCACACGAAAGCCTTGCGGATTGAACAGCTTATGCGTAACAACCAGCCGATTACCCAGCGCGAACGGACTTTCCCTGCCCAACAACGGTTGATTTCGACTACCGATGCCAAGGGTGTCATTACGTATTGCAACGAAGCTTTCATCGAGATCAGCGGTTTCTCCCGCGACGAACTGATGCGTGCGCCACACAACCTGGTTCGCCACCCGGACGTGCCGCCAGCGGTGTTTGCCCACATGTGGACCACCCTCAAGCAAGGCCTGCCCTGGATGGGCATCGTCAAGAACCGCTGCAAAAGCGGCGATCACTACTGGGTAAACGCCTACGTCACGCCGATCTACGACAACAACCAGATCGTCGGTTACGAGTCGGTGCGGGTAAAACCGACCGCCGAGCAGGTCCGCCGCGCCGAGGCGCTGTACAAGCGCATCAACGATGGCAAGTCGGCCATCCCGCGCCGCGACAAGTGGCTGCCGGTGCTGCAGGACTGGCTGCCGTTCATCATGGTCAGCCAGATCGGCTTCCTGATCGGCATCTGGTTGGGTCACTCGTGGGGCTTCGCCCTCGCCGCCGCACTCTCGGTGCCGCTCGGCCTGCTGGGCCTGAGCTGGCAACAACGCGGCCTCAAGCGCCTGCTGCGCCTGGCCGAACAGACCACGTCCGACCCGCTGATCGCGCAGATGTTCACTGACAGCCGCGGCGTCCAGGCTCGCCTGGAAATGGCCATGCTCAGCCAGGACGCACGCCTGAAGACCTGCCTGACCCGCCTGCAGGACACCGCCGAACACCTCAACGAGCAAGCCCGGCAGTCCGATGCCCTGGCCCACAACAGCTCGTCAGGCCTGGAGCGCCAGCGCGTCGAGACCGAACAGGTCGCCGCCGCCGTCAACGAAATGGCCGCCACCACCCAGGAAGTGGCCAACCACGTACAGCGCACCGCCGACGCGACCCAGGCCGCCAACCGCCTGACCGACCGTGGCCGCAGCATCGCCGGGGAAACCCGCGACGCCATCCAGCGCCTGTCCACTGCCGTGGGCGAGACCGGCCAGACCGTCACCCAACTGGCCCGCGACAGCGATGAAATCGGCGGCGTAGTGGATGTCATCAAAGGCATCGCCGACCAGACCAACCTGCTGGCACTGAACGCCGCCATCGAAGCCGCCCGCGCCGGTGAAATGGGCCGCGGCTTCGCCGTGGTAGCCGACGAAGTCCGCCAACTGGCACAGCGCACCAGCGAATCCACCGGGCAGATCCACAGCCTGATCGCCAAGCTGCAGCAGACCGCGTCCAACGCCGTGCAAACCATGGAAGCCGGGCACCGTCAGGCCGAAGAAGGCGTGGCCCGGGTCATGGAAGCGGACCAGGCGCTGGTGGGCATCAGCGAGGCGGTGGCCAATATCACCGACATGACCACCCAGATCGCCGCTGCCACCGAGCAACAGACGTCGGTGGCCGAGGAAATCAGCCGCAATATCAGCACCATCGCGGCGCTGGCCGACCAGACTTCCGAGCAGGCCCAGCATTCGGCCCTGCTCAGCGAAGAACTGACCCTCACCGCCACCACCCAGTACTCGCTGGTGGAACGCTTCAACCGCTAAGCGCGAAACGGTGAAACGAAAAGGCCCGGGAAAGCGATTTCCCGGGCCTTTTTCATTTCACGATGACTCCAGCCCGGCCTTTCGCCGAACTTCTCGCCCCAATGCCACTCGCCCTTTCTTCATGCCAATAGCAAGTGCAGACAAGATCAGCGCGATGGATATCCAGTCCCATCCGCTCGGAACCTGATGAACGATAAAGATCGAGCTGACAATTCCGAATACCGGAATCAAAAGTGACAGGGGTGCCACCTTCGAGACCGCATATTCACGCAGAAGGAAATTCCACCCCCAATAGCAAAAGTGCGTCGCGGCATACACCTGAAATGCCAGTGAAAAGAGTGCGCTTGAATCCATCGCTGATGCGAGATCATCAAAGGGTGCAGCCCCCTGTAGCCACCACGTCAGCAGCAGAAGCGGTATCGGAGGAAAGAGGCTCGCCCACACGACAAAGGCGAATATCTCCTTCACCTTGGAAATCTTGATGATGACGTTGCCGATACTCCATGCCACGGCGCTGATCATGACCAACAGGAAACCTGTAGACGTGGCTTTTCCAGGGCTGCCCAGCAGAATGCCGGCCAGCCCTGTTGCAGCCAGCCCGATACCGATAAGTTGAGGCCAAGTAAGACTCTCGCGGAACAACAGTACGCCCCACCCCAACGTGAAGAACGCACTGAACTGAATCAACAACGACGCACTGCCGGGCGGCACCCCCATGGCAATTCCGAGATTGATCAACGCCCACATGGCAACACCAAAAATCAAGCCATAGGCCACCAACCACTGCATGGCGACGTTTGGACGCTTCACGAAAAATACCCAGGGGAATGCGGCAAGCGCGAATCGAATGGCGGTCAAGAGCAACGGATCAATGTGGGCCAATCCCAGCTTGGTGATCGGGAAGTTGAATCCCCACACAGCTGTCACAAGGACAGCAAGGAGCAAATGTTTTCTCTGCATGGTCGGCGGTCTTTTCTAGTCCTGGCAGGAAGTAGCCTGGAAACGTAGGGAACTATGCCGCGCCTACGATTGGCCCACTTTCAATTTCAGGTCATGCAAAGATAAAATCAGGCCATGATGAAAGTTATGGTCAATCCCTACGAAGACACGCCCGGTGATGTGGTTGTGACAAGGCAAGACTATGCCGACGGCGAACTGTTCCCGATGCATAGCCATCGGAGAGGCCAGTTCGCCTACGCCGCTTGCGGCGTCATCACCGTCGAAACCGAGGCAGGCAACTGGGCCGTCCCGCCGCTACGGGCTATCTGGGTGCCCGCTGGATTGAGCCATGCCATGCAGATGCGTGGCCCCGTGACCATGCTTAACACTTACATTCGCCCGCACGCGGCACAAAGCGTCGGACTTCCCGAGCATTGCCAGGTCTTTGGCGTCTCGACATTGGTACAGCAACTGCTAGAGAAGGCTGTTGATGTTCCCGCCCATCACTCATCAAAAGGGCGCGATGCACACTTGATGGGACTGCTCCTCTATGAAATTGCCAATATGCCTGCGCTGTCGCTCAATGCGCCCATTCCCGGCGAACCGCGCCTTGCACTGGCATGTAACGGCTTCCTTGCTGCGCCTTCCCTGGAAATCGGAATCGACGACATGGCAGAGCGTGCTGGAATGAGTCGCCGGACATTCACCCGTCAGTTCCGAACCTATACAGGGATTAGCTACATTGAGTGGCGTCAACAGGCGTGTTTGTTGGCGGCCGTCGTTCGATTGGGGAATGGCGAACCTGTTACGCGCGTTGCCATGGATCTTGGATACAGCAGCCCAAGCGCCTTTGCGACAGTGTTCAAAAGCGCCCTTGGTGAGACCCCAAGCAGATACTTTCAGGGGCCTCAGTACTGACGGGTGTCAGGGGCCTACCAATCCAGCGACAAGCGGCTCTCGAAGTACCGCGCCTCGCCCGTCAACGGATCCTCGAAGCGCAGGCTCCGCGCCAGCAGCTTCAACGGTCTGGCGTAATCGTCCTCACCCTGTAGCACATCGGGGTAGAACGGGTCGTTGCAGAGCGGCGCACCGAGCGCCGCCATATGCACCCGCAACTGATGGGTCTTGCCAGTGACCGGCGACAAACCATAGCGCCAAAGCTCGCCATTTTTCTCCAGCACCTCGGCCACGGTCTCGCTGTTGCTCGTGCCGGGCACTTCCTGCATGCGGAAAAATGGCTCGCCGCTGGCCATGCGGCTTTTGTGCACCAAGGGGAAATTCAGGTCCGGTAAGGCCGGGGCGATGGCCTGGTACTGCTTGTCGATGCGACGGGTGGGGAAAAGTTGCTGGTACGCCGAGCGGCTGTCCGGGTTGGCGGAAAACAGCACCAGCCCGGCGGTGTGCCGGTCGATGCGGTGCAGCGGCACCAGATGAGGGTTGTCGAGGCGGCGGATCAGGCGCCGCAGCAAGGTCTGTTCGACATACTCGCCGGTCGGCGTCACCGGCAGGAAATGCGGCTTGTCAGCCACCACCAGATGCTCATCGACATGGAGAATGTGCTCCAGCACCGGAATCGGCTTCTCGTTGGGGACTTCACGAAAATAGTGAATGCGCAAACCCGGACGATAAGGATGATCGACGCCGATTGGCTGACCCTGGGCATCCAGCACCCGCCCCCGGGCGATGCGATCGAGCCACTGCTCCCGGCTGATCGCCTTGAAGTGATCGCACAGGCAATCCAGCACGCTGACCCAGTTGCCCGGCGGCAGGCAAACCGTACTGGCCTGATGCTGGGCCGGGTTGAAGGAAGCACTCATGGAAACACTCACGACCTGATGGCCGGCCATTATCGCGAATGACCGCCACCTCAGCCAGCCTCGACCGCCGCCTGGTCGCACGCGGTCTTCAACCAGCGCAGCACATCGACCGCCTCCCAGCGGCTGGCGTCGTACAGGGCGTAGGCCAGGCCCTGATAGCCGACCACGTCCAGCGGCCGGTGGAAGCCGGCGCGCTGGAACAACGCCTCGACCTCGGCAAAGCAGGTATTGAAGTGCACCTTGCCGAACGGCGTACGGTCGTCGGTGACCAGCCCGTCGATGCGCAGGTCCAGCACGGCTTCACTCACACGCTCGACGGACATGTGGTTGACGCTGTATTTCAGTTGTTCGACGTTGACCATCGCTGTTCTCCGGGCGCGAAAGAGCCGGCCCCAATACTGTATTTATATACAGGATAGGAGGCCGGCGGCATGGGCGTCAATCAACGCCCGGGTTCATTGCAGACCCGGCAGATAACCGGTGCCCTTGCGGATGGTCAGCACCTCGCGGCGCTGGCGGCCTTCGGCGAAGCCCAGATGAACCCAGCCGTCGAACTCGAAGATCAACTGATCGAACGACAAAGCGCTGTCCATGATTCGCCGCGCAAGGTCGCGCGGGGTCAGCGAGACGGCAATGATATCGGCGGCCAGTCCGCCGATATGCGCGCTGGAGCGGGAACCGCCGATACGGCGGTTGAGCAGCTCGCTACGGTAGCCGCTGGTGATGAGGATCGGCTGCTCGACCAGGCTGCGCACCGCTTCGAGGCTGCGGCAGGTCTCCACAAGGTTGGCGATGGTCTGGCTGTCAGGATCGTTATCAATGCCTTCGCGGCTGGCGACTTGCGAGGCGGTCATTTCGGCAAGGGTGAAATGCGGGGTGAGAAACATCGGAGCCACTCCTTTGGCTGGGGAATTGGCGCAGGCCACAGACCCGCGCCAGCGGATTCTCCAACCCGCACCCCAAGGATGCACCCGCACATGTGCGTCGAGATGTTAATCACCGGCTCAGCGCAGGAAAGCCACCACCTGGTCCGCATCGAACGGCCAGTTCAGCTCGGCGCCGCTGTCGCAGCGGCGCAGGACCGGAATCAGCAACCCGTAGCGCTCCACCTGGAGGGCGTCGTCGCCGATGTCGACCAACTCGACCAGCAGCCCATGCTCGACGAACGGCATGAGCAAGGCTTCGGCGACTTCGCACAGGTGACAACCCAGGGTGCCGAACAATTGGCATTCAGGAAGCATGAAAAATACCGATACAAAATGGACGATGGCGTCATTCTAGGGCCACGAAAAAACGCCGTCGAGACACACAGGACGACTACACCCCGGATTGACCTGGATCAATTCGCAATCCCGTGGAGGACTGTACTCTGGTCGTTTTTTTGCCGTTTTTTTACATGGAGTATGTGGTGTGTTTGCAAACCTGCTGATCATCCTGGCGTCGTCACTGGTCGTCATTGCCGTGTTCAGGCGCCTGCAATTGCCGCCTGTGCTGGGCTACCTGTGTGTCGGACTATTCGTCGGTCCGACGGCGCTGGACTGGGTCAACGAAAGTGAAGAACTGCCGGACCTCGCGGAAATGGGCGTGGTGTTCCTGCTGTTTTCCCTGGGCCTGGAGTTCTCGCTGTCGAAAATGCTCGCCCTGCGCCGGGTGGTGTTTGGCCTTGGCAGCCTGCAGGTCGCCTGCACCGGCCTGCTCCTGGCCGGCGTCTTGTCGCTGCTCGGCATGCCCAGCACCGCCGCGCTGCTGCTCGGTGGCGGGCTGGCGCTGTCGTCGACGGCGATCGTCAGCAAGGAGCTGACCAGCCTCGGCGAAATCTTCAGCAGCCACGGCCAGAACGCCATCGGCGTATTGCTGTTCCAGGATGTGGTGGCGGTCCTGCTGCTGACCCTGGTGCCGGTGTTCGCCGGCGAAGGCGGCCAGGCCTGGTATTGGGCGCTGCCGCTGACCCTGGGCAAGACCGTGGTGCTGTTCGTCGGCCTGCTGCTGGCCAGCCGCTGGCTGTTGCCGCGGCTGTTCCACGAGGTGGCCAGCTCGCACTCGGCGGAGCTGTTCGTGTTGCTGGCGCTGGTGATCGTCCTGCTTACCGCCTGGTTGACCCACCTGCTCGGCCTGTCGCCGGCGCTAGGCGCGTTCCTCGCCGGCATGCTGCTCGGCGAAAGCAACTACCGGCACCAGATCGAAGCGGATATCCGCCCGTTCCGCGACATCCTGCTGGGTCTGTTCTTCGTCAGTATCGGCATGCTCATCGACCTGCAACTGTTCGCCAGCCATGGCCTGGAAATCCTCGGCCTGACCCTTGGCCTGCTGCTGTTGAAAGGTTGCGTGGTGGCGGCGCTGGTGCGGGTGCGTGGCAGTGACGCGGAAACCGCCTGGCGCAGCGGCCTGGCCCTGGCCCAGGGCGGCGAGTTCTGCTTCGCGCTGATGGCGCAGATGCAACTGAGCAACCTGTTGCCGGAAGAACTCGGCCACCTGCTGCTCGCCGCGACCTTCTGCTCGATGCTGGTCACGCCGCTGCTGCTGCGCGCCGCGCCCGCCATCGCTCTGCGCCTGCACCGCAAGCCCAACGAAGAAGTCCACCTGGAAGAAATCGAAGCGCAGAGCGCCACAATGGACGGCCATGTGCTGATCTGCGGCTACGGCCGTGTCGGTCAGTCCATTGGCCGTTTCCTGCGCCGCGAGCAACAGGCGTTCATCGCCCTCGACGATGACCCGGTGCGGGTCCAGGAAGCCGCCGCCGGCGAAAACTGCGTGCACTACGGCGACTCGCGCCGGGGCGAATTGCTGGAGGCGATTGGCCTGGACCGGGCACGCTTGCTGGTGATCGCGGTGGACAACACCGACGTGGCAATGACCGTGCTCAAGGCCGCGCGCCACCTCAACAGCCAGATCCCGATCCTGGTGCGCACCCGCGACGACAGCCTGCGCGACGAGTTGCGCGCCGCCGGCGCCAGCGCGGTGGTCCCGGAACTGCTGGAGTCGAGCCTGATGCTGGCGTCCCACGCGCTGATCATGCTGGGCGTGCCCGAAGCACGGGTCCGCGAGCGCATCGACGAAGTGCGGCAGAACCGCTACCGCTTGCTGCACGGTTTCTACCACGGTGCGCAAACCCATCTGGTCGACGCCGAAGGCAAGCCCAAGGTGCTGATGCACGCGGTCAATCTCGGCGCCGACGCCTATGCTTGCGGGCGCAAGCTGGAGGATCTCGGGCTGGAGCAACTGGGCGTCGAACTGCGTGCGGTGCAGCGCAACGGCAGCGAGCTGGCGGTAGATACCGCGACCTGCCTGCACGCCGGTGATGCCGTGCTGCTGTGCGGCCCGCTGGCCGCCATCGAGGCCAGCGAGTCGCGTTTGCGCACCGGCCGCTGAGGCCGATCAGTCCTGGCTGGTGGCGCCGATCTTGTGGATCGACAGGTCGGCGCCGTAATACTCCTGCTCCTGGCTCAGGCGCAGGCCATGGACCCGCTTGATGCTGCCGTACACGACAAAACCGCCGGCCAGCGCCACGACCACACCGGCCAGGGTGCCGATCAACTGGCTGGCCAGGCTCACGCCACCGAGGCCGCCGAGCAGTTCCTGACCGAAGATGCCGCAGGCGATCCCGCCCCACACGCCACAAATGCCGTGCAACGGCCAGACACCCAGCACATCGTCGATCTTCCAGCGGTTCTGGGTCGCGGTGAAGCACCAGACGAACAGGCCACCGGCAATCGCGCCGGTGGCGAGCGCGCCCACCGGATGCATCAGGTCGGAGCCCGCGCAGATCGCCACCAGCCCGGCCAGCGGGCCGTTG
This sequence comes from Pseudomonas sp. 20P_3.2_Bac5, assembly GCF_025466035.1. Taxonomy (NCBI): domain Bacteria; kingdom Pseudomonadati; phylum Pseudomonadota; class Gammaproteobacteria; order Pseudomonadales; family Pseudomonadaceae; genus Pseudomonas; species Pseudomonas sp. 20P_3.2_Bac5. The sequence continues at coordinate 103,221 of NZ_JANLOA010000082.1, forward strand.
TGCAGGAAGCCCGGGTCATTGCGACCGACCAGCAGCGCCGCGACGGTGCCGCCCACCATCGCCATCAATGAGTTGACCGCCACCAGGCCGCTGACCGCAGACAGGGTCTGGGCGCTCATCACGTTGAAGCCGAACCAGCCGACGATCAGGATCCACGACCCCAGCGCCAGGAACGGAATGTTCGACGGTGCAAACGCCACCAGCCGGCCGTCGCGGTAGCGTCCGTTGCGCGGGCCAAGCAGCAGCACCGCCGCCAGCGCCAGCCAGCCGCCCATGGCGTGCACCACCACGGAGCCGGCGAAGTCATGGAAGCCCGCGCCAAAGCGCTCCTGCAGCCATGCCTGCACCCCGAAGTTGCCATTCCAGACGATGCCTTCGAAGAACGGGTAGACGAACGCAACGATCAGGAAGGTTGCGCACAATTGCGGGGCGAAGCGTGCACGCTCGGCTATCCCGCCGGAAATGATCGCCGGGATCGCCGCAGCGAAGGTCAGCAGGAAGAAGAACTTCACCAGGCCGTAGCCGTGCTCGGCGCCGAGGGTCGCGGCCGGGTGCAGGAAGTGCGTGCCGTAGGACAGCCAGTAGCCGATGAAGAAATAGGCCAGGGTCGATACGGCGAAGTCGCTGAGGATCTTCGACAGCGCATTGACCTGATTCTTGTGCCGCACCGTGCCGACTTCGAGGAAGGCAAAACCGGCGTGCATGGCCAGCACCATCACCGCCCCGAGGAGGATGAACAGGGTATTGGAGCCCTGGACCAGAGAGTCCACGGCGCTTTGCAAATTTTCCATGAAGTCGGCAGACCTGCAGAATGGAAAAAGCACCAAAGCGGTTCGAAAGCCTTCCAGCGCGCACCAACCTGGATCAATTGGGCGCCCATCCGTGACCGGAAAGACCGCAGCGTGGTGATTTTTCCTGGGTTTGTCTTGAATTGGGTTATGGTTTAGCGGCCGGCCAGAGCGGCCTGCGCCCGCAAACGGCGCAGGCGCCCGGCAAAGCGCACCACTGCGAAGCAAATGCTGTACCAGCCACATCGCAGTGAACCTTCCGCCTCACCGCGCACTCGAAATTCCAATTGCCAAACCCCTCATGGAGAATCGTATGGCCCGCAAATCCGCAGAGACCGCCCAGGACATCCTCAAGGCCGACTTCCAGGCGCTGGTGCGTGACACCGAGAAGCTTCTGGAACACAGCGCCACCCTCGCCGGCGACCAGGCCGACGAGCTTCGCGCACAGATCCACGACAGCCTGCTGCGCGCCCGCGAAACCCTGCAACAAACCGAAAACAACCTGCGCGTGCGCGGTCAGGCAGCACTGACCAGCACCGAAGATTACGTGCAGAGCAATCCATGGCAATCCATCGGCATCGCCGCCGGGGTCGGTTTCCTGGTGGGCCTGCTGGCCAGCCGGCGCTGAGGAACGGGCATGGAAAACCAAACCCCCGGCTCGTCTTCGCGGCGCCTCGGCGCCGCCATCCTCGGCCTGCTGCACGGCCATGTTGAGCTGTTCGGCATCGAGCTGCAGGAACAGAAAGCCCGCACGCTGAGCCTGCTGCTGTTTGCCGGGCTGGCACTGGTGTTCGCCCTGCTCTTGCTCACCGCACTGTCGGCCCTGCTGCTGGTGTTGCTGTGGGACAGCTACCGTCTTGCCGGAATCATCGGCCTCTGCGTGTTCTACAGCCTGGCCGCAGTGTTCTGCGCCATTCGCCTGAAAGCCGCGGTGCACGACGAATCCTCGCCGTTCAGCGGCACCCTCGAAGAACTTGCCAAGGACCGGGAGCGCCTGTTGCCATGAGCCTGACAGAACTTCCACAAACCACCGATCGACGCGAACTGCGCAAGGCGCTGGTGCGCCTGCGCATGGAAATGCACCGCCAGGAAATCCGCCATGAGGCGGGCCAGGCCCTCAAACCGCTGACCCGCCTGCGCAGCATGGGCGACAACCTGCAAAGCGGGCTGCAAGGCGGACTGGGCATCAAGCACGCGCCGCTGTGGGGCATCGGCGCGTTGGTGGTGCTGGGTTTTCTCACGGGCAAAGGTGCACGCAGCGGCAACCTCGGCCGGCTGACCAAGCTCACCAGTAGCCTTTTGCCGCTAATTCGCCTGTTCATGCAATCACCGCCCAACCAGCGCTGAGCGAACTGGCGGCATTCTTGCAGAACGATGCCCTCAAGGCGGGCTCCGGTCCGCCGCCGCGCTTTCGAGCGTCCCGCGTCTGACTCAACAAGGAGCCGCCGTGTCCGACGAGCAACCGCTCGCCTGTTTCCAGCCGTTCATCGACACCGCCACAGGCCGTATCGCTGGCGTCGAAGCCCTGGGTCGCCTGCGCCGAAGCGATGGTCAATTGCGCTCGGTAGGGCCCCTTTTCAGTGACCCGCACATTCCCTCCAGCGAGTTGCTGCAACTCGACCGGACCCTGCGGGAACAGGCCCTCAAACAATTTCGCCAGGCACCGGAAGACTGGTTCCTGAGCCTGAATATCTCGCCGCGCTGGGTCAGTGAACTGCAACCCGGTCAGCCGCTGCCGAGCCTGATGCAATTGCAGCAACAGGGCATCGACCCGCAACGGGTGGTCTTCGAGATCACCGAGCTGGGTGGCGACCCTGAACGCCTGTCCATGGTGGTGCGGCACTACCGGGAAGCCGGCGCGCGCGTTGCTATCGATGATTTTGGCGCCGGCTATTCGCAACTGGACCGGGTGTTGTCGCTGCAACCGGACATCCTCAAACTCGACATGCGCCTGTTCCAGGCTGCGGCCCGCGGCGGACCGAGCAGCGAGGTGGTCAAGGCGCTGGCCCAGATGGCCGAGAAGACCGGCTGCTGGATCATCGCCGAGGGCGTCGAAACCGAAGCCGAACTGAACTTCGCCCTGGAATGCGGCGCACGCTACCTGCAGGGCTTTCTCTTCGCCGCTGCCGAACCCGGCTTCTTCCCGGCGCAGACCTTCGCCGGGCGCTTCGCCCAACTGCGCGAGCAGTACGTGCAAGGCAAGCTGGCCGAGCGCGCGCGGTTGATGCAGCGGCGTCAGCAACTGGTGGAACTGATGCCACGGCTGCAGGACTGGGCACTGACCAACGCGCCGATCGAAGCGCTGCCGGACCTTCAGGCCTACCCCTGGCTGCTGCGCTTCTTCCTGTGTGACCGCCACGGCACCCAACTGACGCCGAACCTGGAATGGCGCCAGCAAGGCTGGCACGTCGATTCCAGCTATCTGGGCCACAACTGGTCCTGGCGCCCTTACTTCTATCACCTGCTGGCCGAGGGCTGGGACGAGCGCCGACTGATCCTTTCCAGCACCTACCGCGACGCCACCACCAACCAGTACTGCCTGACTGCCGGGCAATTTTTCGATGGTGGACGCCGCCTGCTGCTGATCGATCTCGACGCCGCCGGACTTTGAGCTTGCGGCCCGGCGGCCGACACGGGAAGCTAGGCCCCTGCCCCTGATACGGAGAACCGGCCTTGGATTGGCACACACTGCTCACCCGCGAACGCCTCGGCAAACCCCTGCACAGCCCTGAAGAGTTGGGTCGCAGCCCCTTTCACAAGGACCATGACCGCATCATCTTCTCCGGCGCCTTCCGCCGCCTGGGCCGCAAGACCCAGGTTCACCCGGTCACTAGCAACGATCACATCCACACCCGCCTGACCCACTCGCTGGAAGTGAGTTGCGTGGGTCGCTCGCTGGGCATGCGCGTTGGCGAAACCCTGCGCGACGCCCTGCCCGACTGGTGCGAGCCGAGCGACCTGGGCATGGTCGTGCAATCGGCCTGCCTGGCCCACGACATCGGCAACCCGCCGTTCGGGCACTCTGGCGAAGACGCCATCCGCCACTGGTTCCAGCAGGCCGCCGGACGCGGCTGGCTGGATGCGATGAGCGAGGCCGAACGCGGCGACTTCCTCAACTTCGAAGGCAACGCCCAAGGCTTTCGTGTGCTCACCCAGCTCGAATACCACCAGTTCGACGGCGGCACCCGGCTGACCTACGCCACCCTCGGCACGTACCTGAAATACCCGTGGACCGCCCGCCACGCCGACTCGCTGGGCTACAAGAAACACAAGTTCGGCTGCTACCAGAGCGAACTGCCGCTGCTCGAACAGATCGCCCACAAGCTCGAACTGCCGTTGCTCGACAACCAGCGCTGGGCGCGGCACCCGCTGGTGTACCTGATGGAGGCGGCCGATGACATCTGCTATGCGCTGATCGACCTGGAAGACGGCCTGGAGATGGAACTGCTGGACTACGCCGAAGTGGAGTCGCTGCTCCTCGGCCTGGTCGGCGACGATCTGCCGGAAACCTACCGCCAGCTCGGCCCGCAGGACTCGCGGCGGCGCAAGCTGGCGATCCTCCGCGGCAAGGCCATCGAACACCTGACCAACGCCGCGGCACGGGCGTTCGTCGAACAGCAGCGGGCGTTGCTGGCCGGCACGCTGGAGGGCGATCTGGTCGAACACATGGAAGGGCCGGCGAAACGCTGCGTGCTGCAGGCCAAGGACATCGCGCGCAAGAAAATCTTCCAGGACAAACGCAAGACGCTGCATGAGATCGGCGCCTACACGACCCTGGAAATCCTCCTCAACTCCTTCTGCGGTGCCGCCCTGGAACAGCATGGCGGACGCACGCCGTCGTTCAAGCATCGACGCATCCTCGACCTGCTCGGCAACAACGCTCCCGATCCAAACGCCTCGTTGCACGCGGCGTTCCTGCGCATGATCGACTTCATCGCCGGGATGACCGACAGCTATGCCAGCGAAATGGCCAGGGAAATGACCGGGCGTTCCAGTCCGGTCTGAACCTCACTGCCCGTCCGGCCCCGTCATCGGGCCGGACATTGAGGTAACAGGCGATATTGATGCCAATCGATAATTAGCCAAGCAACTTCAAAAACAAACTTTGTAGTAAATAGCAAAATACAAAGTAGGAAAATTCCTATATTAAAGCTCAACCCCACTCTATCTAAGTGCACGCTGCATATCTGGGCTATGGTGCCGGCTCTACATGAGTCCCTTTTGGAAGATGAGCATGCACTCTGTTTTTATTGTCGATGACCATCCTGTCATACGCTTGGCCTTGCGCTTGCTGCTGGAGAACGAGGGTTATCGGATCGCCGGGGAATCCGATAACGGTGTAGACGCCATGCAGATGCTCCGCGAAAGCCCGCCGGACCTGGTCATTCTCGATATCGGCATCCCCCGGCTCGACGGCCTGGAAGTCCTTTCGCGCTTCAACAGCATGTCGCTGCCCCTGAAAATACTGGTGCTGACAGCACAGTCCCCGGCGCTCTTCGCCATTCGCTGCATGTTGTCCGGCGCTTGCGGTTACGTCTGCAAACAGGAAGACCTGAGTGAACTGCTAAGTGCCGTCAAAGCGGTTCTTTCCGGATATAACTACTTCCCCAGCCAGGCGGTCTATCCGTTGCGCCAACAGGTTGAAATCGAGGAAGAAATAGAACTGTTCAAGTCGGTCAATGATCGCGAACTCATGGTGCTGCAACTGTTCGCCCAAGGCAAAAGCAACAAGGAAATTGCCGAAGGCATGTTCCTCAGCAACAAGACTGTCAGTACTTACAAGAAACGCCTGATGCAGAAACTCAAGGCGCGTTCATTGGTAGAGCTGATCGAGATGGCCAAACGCAACGAACTGGTGTGACCCGACCATGCTCAAGTCCATGCTGCTCGGCCTGCTGCTGGTCATGGCCTGCCTGAGCCCCGCGCTGGCAGACGACATCGGCGAGACCCACTACAAGCTGCTCAGCCGAAGCACCCAGATGCCGCTGGGCATCTCCCTGACGCCGGCCCAGCAAGCCTGGATCCAGACCCGCCGTGAACTGGTGCTGGGCACCTCGGCCCCGGACTACCCGCCGTTCGACATGACCGCCAGCGGCCGTGACTACGAAGGCCTCACCGCCGACTACGCCGGGCTGCTGGGCCTGACCCTCGGGCTACCGATCAGGATCAAGCGCTACGCCAGTCGCGACCTGGCCTTGCAAGCCCTGGTGGACGGCGACATCGACCTGCTGGGCAGCGCCAACAGCTATGACGTCGCCACTGCCGGCGTGGCCCTGTCCCAGCCCTACGCCGAAGACCAACCGGTACTGGTAACCCGGGAAAACGAGACCCGGCCGCTGGATACCGGCCTGAGTGGCCTGCGCCTGAGCATGATCGCGCACTACCTGCCGCTCGCCGAAGTCCGCGCCACCTACCCCCACGCCAGCATCAGCACCTACAGCTCCTACCACCACGCCCTGAATGCCGTGGCCTTCGACCAGGCCGACGTCTTCCTCGGCGACACCGTGTCGACTCACTACCTGCTCAATCAGAGCCACCTGCAAAACCTCAAGATGGCCAACTTCGCCAAGCATGAGGCCATGGGTTTCGGCTTTGCCGTCCACCAGAGCAACGCCGTGCTGCTGACGCTGGTCAACAAGACCCTGGAAGCCGTCACCAGCAGCACCCGCGCCAGCATCTTCCGGCGCTGGAGTGCCGGCAGCAGCATCCTGCTGACCGACCGCAAGCTGCAATTGTCGCCCAGCGAAGAACTCTGGCTGGCGAAGAACCCGGTCGTAAGGGTGACCGTCGACGAGCATGCCGCACCGCTGACCTTCTTCGACAAGTCCGGCAACCTGCGGGGCATCGCCGCCGACCTGCTCGAACTGATTCGCCTGCGCACCGGCCTGCAATTCGAAATCCGCCGCAGCAGCGGCATCAGCGACATGATCGATCAGTTGAACCATGGCCATGCCGACATGATCGCGGCGATCTCCTACAGCCCCGAGCGCGCCGCCACCTTGACCATCAGCCGGCCCTACCTGGAAAACTCCTACGTGCTGGTCACCCGCGACGGCAAGGACGCGCCCCAGTCCCTCGAACAACTGCAAGGCCGGCGCCTGGCGGTCACCCGCGGCAATATCCTCAACGAAAACATTCGCAAGCTGTACCCCGACATTCAGCTGGTGGCCACCGAAGACATCGCCGCGGCCGCCTCATTGCTCGCACACCGTCAGGTCGACGGCATGGTCATGGCCCTGATCAACGCCAATTTCAACCTGACCACCCAGCGCGACCTGGTGATCCGCTCCACCGTCAGCGATGCCTCGGCCACCTTCTCCCTGGCGACCTCGCGCAACGCCCACGAACTCGCCTCGATCCTCGACAAAGCGCTGACCAGCATCGTCCCCGAGGAAATGGGCATCATCAACAGTCGCTGGCGCGCCTACAGCGGCAACACCTATTCCTACTGGCAGAGCTACCAGCAGACCATCCTCAAAGTGATCCTCGGCACCTTGGTCCTGCTGCTGCTGTCACTGGCCTGGAATGCCTGGATGCGCCGCCAGATCAAACAGCGCGAGGCCGCTGAACGCGCACTCAACGACCAGCTCGAATTCATGCGCGCGATGGTCAACGGCACGCCCCACCCGATCTATGTCCGCGACCGCGACGGCCTGCTGCAGACCTGCAACGAAAGCTACCTGCAGGCCCTCGGCGCCGGGCCCGAAGATGTCCTCGGCAAATCCATCGACGACGCCCCTCTGGGTGGCTCGGACGATGCGCGGAAAATCCAGGCCGACTACCTGCGGGTCATGAACGAAGGCCGCTCGCTGATCCTCGACCGGCCACTGATGATGAAGAACGTCGAACTGACGATCTACCACTGGATCCTGCCGTACCGCGACTCCCTCGGCGAAGTCAAAGGCATCATCGGCGGCTGGCTGGACATCAGCGAGCGCCGCCAACTGGTCCACGACCTGCGCCTGGCCAAGGAGCAGGCCGATGCCGCCAGCCGCGCCAAAAGTACCTTCCTCGCAACCATGAGCCACGAAATCCGCACGCCGATGAATGCCCTGATCGGCATGCTCGAACTGGCGCTCAAGCGCCCCGACGGGCAGCCCATGGATCGCCCGGCCATCGAAGTCGCCTACCATTCGGCGCGGGACCTGCTGTCGCTGATCGGCGATATCCTCGACATCGCCCGCATCGAATCCGGGCACCTGAACCTCAGCCCCGAACGGGTCGACCCGGCGGAGCTGGTGCAGTCCACCACCCAGGTCTTCGAAGGGATGGCGCGGCAGAAAGGCCTGGAACTGACCCTCGCCATCTCCCGCACCGCGCACCGCGACATACTGCTCGACCCCATGCGCTTCAGGCAGATCCTCTCGAACCTGGTCAGCAACGCCATCAAGTTCACCACCTGGGGCCAGGTCAAGATCGACTTGGCCATCTCCAACCTGCCCACCACGGGCGACGCCAACCGCGACGACCTGCAACTGGAACTGTCGGTCTGCGACACCGGTGTCGGCATCGCCCTGGACGACCAGCAGCGGCTGTTCCAGCCGTTCGCCCAGATAGAACCCGACAGCTCGCAAGCACGGAGCGGCAGCGGCCTGGGCCTGGTCATCAGCCGCAGCCTGTGCGAGATGATGGGCGGCAAGCTGAGCCTGTTCAGCAAGCCCGGCGAAGGCACGGAAATCCGCGTCAGCCTGCCGCTGCGCAGCCTGCCGGAGTGCCGCGAGCCCAAGCCCCAGGAGCTGGCGCCGCCGATGCCCGCTGCCGGCCTCAACGTGCTGGTGATCGACGACCACCCGGCCAACCTGCTGCTGGTGGCGCAGCAACTGGAATTCCTAGGCGTGCAATACACCTGCGTCGACAACGGCGCTCAGGGCCTGGCAATGTGCGAGTCGGCTCACTACGACGTATTCATCGTCGACTGCAACATGCCACATATGGACGGCTACCAGTTCACCCGCGCGGTACGTGCGCAGGAACAGCAACAAGGCAGGACGCCCTCGACGATTCTCGGCTACACCGCCAACGCCCAGCCGGAAGTCCGCGAGCGCTGCGAACAGGCCGGGATGAGCGACTGCCTGCTCAAACCCATCGGCTTGCACACCCTTGGCCAGCGCCTCGCCAGCGTGTCAACGCAGCCAGCAGCCACCAGCCCTCCCGCGTTGTTTGATCTCAAGGGCCTCGAACCGATCATCGGCGACTGTCCCGCAGAACTGCGCCGTCTCTTGGAAACGCTGCTGCGCAGCAGCCCGGAAGACCAGCAACGGCTGCAGGAAATCGACACCCATGGCGACCCGCTACCGTTGCAGAATATCGCCCACCAGATTCTCGGGGTGGCACGCATCGTCCAGGCCGAAGCGCTGATGCTGGCCTGTGAAAAGCTTGAGGAAGTCTGTGAGCGGTTCGCACCGGAGCCGGTGCTGAGGCGCCGCAAGCGGCAAGTGCTGTATCAGATGAGACGGGTCGACGAGACCCTGCGGCAAACTCTGGCGAGCCTGCCAGAATCGACGGACGTCGATCAGGAAGGAAAAGACTGAAACGAACGCGGCAGCCACCAGGGCTGCCGCATTTGCTTGTCAGGCAACCGGGTGGACCGGTTTTTCCGGGTACCAGGCGTCCAGCAGCGGGCTGATTTCGATCTTGGTCAGCTCGCCACGGCCTTTCAGCCAGGCTTCAACGGTAGCGCGCTGCTCTTCGGTAGCCGAGCCACGCTTGGCCGAGCAGACCAGACCGAAGTCATCACCGCCGACATAGTCCAGACCGTTGGCATCCATAGCCTCGGTCAGGAAGGCGTCGAGGAAGGCGTCGATGGCTTCATCGCTCAGGTCTTCCTTGAATTCCAGGTTCAGTTCGAAACCCAGCTCCTGGAATTCATCCACACAGAGTTTTTTGCGCAGACGGCGGGAACGGTTGGTAGCCATGAAACAATCCTCTTGAGTATTAACGCGCGGCACTTTAACAGCTTCGCCCGTGCACTGCCCGATAAAACCCGACAATCCGCCACACGGACGCGCATTCGCGGCGCACGCGGGCGCAGGCTTGGGGCATAATGCGCGCTATCATTTTTTCATGCCGGGGCCATCATCCTGTTCAGCCCCGTTTTTTTCACCCCTCGCCCGCAGGGTTTCAGTGCTTATGACCCCATCCCTTCGCTCGCTGTTGTTCGCCGGTCTGCTCCTGCCACTCGCGCTGCCGGCCCATGCCGTCCCCGTCAGTAACACGCTGCCGCCCAAGGTCCAGCAAGCCCTCAAGAGCAACAAACTCCAGGATTCAGCCCTCTCGCTGGTGATGCTGCCGCTCAACGGCCCGGGCACCCCGACCATTTTCAACGCCGACGTCTCGGTCAACCCGGCCTCCACCATGAAGCTGGTGACCACCTACGCCGCCCTGGAAATGCTCGGCCCCACCTACCAGTGGAAAACCGAGTTCTACAGCGACGGCCCGCTGAGCAACGGTGTGCTCAACGGCAACCTGTACCTCAAGGGCGGTGGCGACCCCAAGCTGAACATGGAAAAGCTCTGGCTGCTGATGCGTGACCTGCGCGCCAATGGCGTGCAGACCATCACCGGCGACCTGGTGCTGGACCGCAGCCACTTCATCCAGCCGCAACTGCCGCAGTTCAACGACGATGGCGGCGATGAGAACAAGCCGTTCCTGGTCAAGCCCGACTCGCTGCTGGTCAATCTCAAGGCCTTGCGCTTCGTCGCCCGCAATGACGGTGGCCGAGTACTGGTCTCGGTCGAGCCGCCGATTGCCAGCATCCGCATCGACAACCAGGTCAAGGCCCTGCCGAGCAAGCAGTGCACCGGCGAAGTCCGCTACAACCCGGTGGTCCAGGCCGACGGCGTGACGGTAACGGTCACCGGCCAGCTGGGCGAAGGCTGCAACTCGCAGACCTACCTCTCGCTGCTCGATCACCCGACCTACGCCGCCGGCGCCGTACGGGCGATCTGGAACGAACTGGGCGGCACCATCCAGGGCCGCGACCGCGTCGAGGACGTGCCGAAAAGCGCACGCCTGCTGGCCCGCGCTTTCTCCCCTGATCTGGTGGAGATCATTCGCGACATCAACAAGTACAGCAACAACACCATGGCCCAGCAGTTGTTCCTGAGCCTTGGCGCGCGCTTCCGTACCGATGCCGACGGCGACGACGCCCGCGCCGCGCAGCGAGTCGTGCGCCAGTGGCTGGCGAAGAAAGGCATCACCGCTTCGCACCTGGTAATGGAGAACGGCTCCGGCCTGTCCCGTGCCGAACGGGTCAGCGCGCGGGAAATGGCCACGCTGCTGCAAGCCGCCTGGAAAAGTCCGTACGCCGCCGAGTTCATCAGCTCGTTGCCGCTGACCGGCATGGACGGCACCATGCGCAAGCGCCTCAAGCGCACCGCCATGGCTGGCGAAGCACACATCAAGACCGGCACCCTGAACACCGTGCGTGCCATCTCCGGCTTCAGCCGCGACAGCAACGGCACCACCTGGGCAGTCACGGCGATCCTCAACGATCCACGTCCGTGGGGCGCTTCAGCGGTGCTCGACCAGATCCTGCTGGACCTTTACAAGCAGCCGAAAGTGGCCGGCACCGAGTAAATACGCCGGGGTCAGAACTGTTCGGCTTCGACCCTGTCGCGGCCGCCCTGCTTGGCCAGGTAGACCCCGGAATCGGCACGCAGCAACAAGGCATCGGCGCCCTCACCGGGGCGCCAGCCCGCCACACCGAAGCTGGCGGTGACCCGGCCGACGCCGTCCACCGGCACGCTGCGCAGCCCCTGCCACAACTCCAGCGCCAGTGAGTGCGCCTGGGCGGCATTGCTACCCGGGCAAAGCACCATGAACTCCTCCCCTCCCAGCCGACAGAACACGTCGGTACGCCGCAAACGGTGGCTGATGCGCTGACACAGGTTTTGCAGCACGTGATCGCCGATGGCATGGCCGTACTGGTCGTTGATGTGCTTGAAGTGGTCGATATCCAGCATGATCACCGCCAGGTCCTGGCCACCGCGCTGGGCCCGCTCCAGCTCGGTCTTCAGGCGTTCCTGGAAGTAGCGGCGGTTGTGGATGCCGGTCAGCGAGTCGGTGACCGACAACGCGCGCAGCTCTTCCTCGACCCGCTTCAGGTCGGAGATATCCGTGAGGTAGCCGTGCCACAAGGTGCCACCATCCGGCAGCGACTCCGGCGTCGCCTCACCGCGAACCCAGCGCAGTCCGGCCTTGGGCAACTGCACCCGGTACTCCTCGCGCCAAGGCGTCAGTTGCTCGGCGGATTCGCGAATGGAATCACGGACCCTGCCCAGGTCATCCGGGTGGACGCGCTCGAACACCGCAGTGGCGTCCTGACGCAGCAGCATCAGGTCGACTTCATAGATATCGCGCAAGCCTTCGCTGGCGTAACTGAAGCAGGAGCTGCCATCAGGATCGAGACGGAACTGGTAGATCCCGCCGGGAACCTGCGCGGTGAGGTTTTCCAGCAACTTGTCCCGGGCCTCGAGGGCTTCGTGCACGCGCTTGCGCTCGGTGATATCGATGCAGATCGCAAGATGGCCAACCCACAACCCGTATTCGTCCAGCACTGCGGTCACCAGCATGTTCGCCGACAAGTGCGTGCCGTCCTTGCGTCGCAACGTCCACTCGCCGGGTTCTTCGTCGATGTCCGGGACACTGTCCACCAGCATCGCCTGGCTGCTGCTGATCTCGCGTCCGAAGCGCAGGCTCATCAACCGCGCGCGCTCCTGCACCTCCTGCGGCAACAGCAGGTGTTCCAGGGTCAGTTTGCCCACCGCCTCTTCGCTGCTGTAGCCAAGCATGCGCTCGGCGCCGGCATTGAAGGTGCTGATCTGTCCATGCAGGTCAGTGGCGATGATCGCCACCTGGGTCGCGGCCTCCAGCACGCTGCGCAACTGGTTGTGGGTATTGCGCAGGCTCTCTTCGCTGATACGCAGTTCTGCGGTGCGCTGCTCCACCAGGGTGAGGGCGCGCTGGCGCTGACTGAACAGGCTGAACAACAGGGCGCTGAGCAACAGGCTCAACAACCCGCCGAGAAACGCCACCGCCGTGGCCGACGAGCGATCGCCGTCGAGGAACACCTTGCTGGGGAACATGTTGAGTTGGTAGGAACGGTCGCCAAGGTGGAGCACCTGACGCATCTCCAGCGGCGAGTCGCCCACGGTATTGCCCGACTGGAACAGCGCCTCGGGCTCACCCTCGGCGGAGAGGTCGAGGATCCGCACCACCAGGTTGTCGTCCTCGGCGCTGGGCAAGCCGTCGGCCATCAACTGGCGCATGCTCAGCACCGCCATTACATAACCCTTTGGCGCGGGGTCGGGCTGTTGCGGTGCGAACACCGGCGCCACCATGAGCATGCCGCGGGCGTAGGCCGGATCGACGCCAATCAGGTCGTACGGCGCCGACACCGCGATCGATCCGGGCGTCGAGGCGCGGATCAAGGCGTCGCGACGCACCGACTGCGACAGCAGGTCGAAACCCAAGGGCGGCGGCAGTTGGCTGAGGGTCTGACTGAACAGCACCGGGTAATACACCGGACGCACCTGAGAGGGTTGCAGCACGCCGCCCTCACCGAGTTCGCGGATGCTGAAATCGCGGCCGAGCAACTCCCGGGTCTGCCGCTCGAAATCGGCGCGCTGCGCCTGGCTGACCCGCGGTGCCCAGGAATAGGCCTGGGAGCGGTGCAGCAAAGGCCTCACGTAACCGTCGAATTCGTCGCGGGTGATTTCCTGGGCGTAGACGAAGAAACGCCGCAGGCTGTCGAGGCGTTGCGTCTGGTCTTGCAGGCGCTCTTCGATGCGGCTGAAGCGTTCATTGGCGAGGAGTTCGAAGCGTTGCGCCAGTTGCTGCTGGTAGAGCTGCCAGGCGGCCAGTGCGAGCATGGCGGTCAACAGGCCGCCGACCACCAGCGCCACCACGGCGACCAGCCACGCGGACACCTCTTCGCTGATGAAGCCGAGCATCTTCGGGCGCAGGGTTGGGATCGACATGGTCATGACTCACAACATCGGCCCACGACGGCACTCAGGGCTCTCTTCAATAATAGCCAGTAGCCACGATCTTGAGAGTCCCGAATGCGTCATTTACTTCACCGTGCCTGGATGCGCCAGGCGCGGTGGATCTTGGTGTTGCGGGCGAAGTCTGGATCGATGGTCTGGGCGCTGATTTCCTCGATCGCGTAGCGCTCCTGCAGGTGCTCATCGAGCTGGAACTTGCGGAAGTTGTTCGAGAAGTACAGCACGCCGCCCGGCGCCAGGCGGGCTACCGCCAGGTCGAGCAGTTCGACGTGGTCACGCTGCACGTCGAACACCCCTTCCATGCGCTTGGAGTTGGAGAAGGTCGGCGGGTCGATGAAGATCAGGTCGTATTGCTCACGGTTGGCTTGCAGCCAGGCCATGACATCGCCCTGCTCCAGACGGTTCTTGTCCGAGTAGCCATTGAGCGACAGGTTGCGCCGTGCCCAGTCCAGGTAGGTTTTCGACAGGTCGACGCTGGTGGTGCTGCGCGCGCCGCCCTTGGCCGCGTGCACGCTGGCAGTGGCGGTGTAGCAGAACAGGTTGAGGAAGCGCTTGCCCGCAGCTTCGCGCTGGATACGCATGCGCATCGGACGGTGGTCGAGGAACAGACCGGTGTCCAGGTAGTCGGTGAGGTTCACCAGCAGTTTGACGCCGCCTTCACTGACCTCGGTGAACTGGCCCTGGGTGTTCTGCCGTTCGTACTGGCGGGTGCCGCTCTGACGCTCGCGGCGCTTGAGGATCACCTTGCTCTGATCAACGCCGAGGGTCTGCGGGATTGCCGCCAGCGCGTCGAACAGACGGGCCTGGGCCTTTTCCGGATCGACCGAACGCGGCGCGGCGTATTCCTGCACGTGGACCCAGCCCTGGTACAGGTCGACCGCCAGCGAGTACTCGGGCATGTCGGCGTCGTAGACGCGGTAGCAGGTGATGTGTTCGCGACGCGCCCACTTGCCCAGTTGCTTGAGGTTCTTCTGCAGGCGGTTGGCGAACATCTGCCCGCCTTCGCTCAGGCGTGCGGTCTCATTCGCCGGAGCCACCGCCGGACGCTCTTCATCCGGGTTGCGCTCGGCCGAACGGCGCTCGCCGGTCACGAACTGGTCGGGCTCGACCTTGATCAGCAGCAGCTTGCACGGCAAGGCGCCGTTCCAGAAGGCGTACTGCTTGTGGCTGCGGATGCCCATGCGCTTGCCCAGGTCCGGCGCGCCGGTGAACACCGCCGCTTCCCAGCCAAGGCAGGCCTGGCGCAGACGCTCGCCGAGGTTCTGGTAGAGGTAGAGCAGGCTGGCTTCGTCGCCCAGGCGTTCGCCGTAAGGCGGGTTGCTGATCACCAGGCCTTTCTGGTTCTGGTCCGGGCGCGGCTCGAAGGTGCCGACTTCGCCCTGGTAGATCTTCACCCAGTCGCTCAGGCCGGCGCGCTCGACGTTGTTGCGGCCCGGCTGGATCAGGCGCGGGTCGGCTTCGTAGCCGCGAATCCACAGCGGTGGACGGGCCAGACCGGCTTCGGCGCGGGCCTTGGCTTCGTCATGCACCTTGCGCCACAGCGCCGGGACGTGACCGAGCCAGGAGGTGAAGCCCCAGCGCTCGCGCTTGAGGTTGGGGGCGATATCCGCGGCGATCATCGCCGCTTCCACCAGGAACGTACCGACACCGCACATCGGGTCAGCCAGCGCGCCGCCTTCGGCAGCGATCCGCGGCCAGCCGGCGCGGATCAGTACCGCGGCGGCGAGGTTTTCCTTGAGCGGCGCGGCACCCTGCTGCAGGCGGTAACCGCGCTGGTGCAGGCTGTGGCCGGACAGGTCGAGGGAGAGGATCGCTTCACCGCGCTCAAGGCGCAGGTGGACACGCAGATCGGGGTTGAGCTTGTCGATCGACGGCCGCTCGCCCTGGGCGTTGCGCAGTTTGTCGACGATGGCGTCCTTGACCTTCAAGGCGCCGAAGTGAGTGTTGTCGATGCCCGAGCCATGACCGCTGAACTCCACGGCCAGGGTGCCGGCGGCGTCCAGGTGCTCTTGCCAGTCCACTTCGTTGACACCGTCGTACAGGTCGTCGGCGTTCTTCATGTTGAAGCGCTTGAGCACCAGCAGGACGCGGTTGGCCAGGCGCGACCAGACGCACAGGCGGTAGGCGGTTTCCATGTCGGCCGAGCCGCGCAGCGCCGAGGTGTGCTCGCGCACATCTTCAAGGCCCAGGCCGCGTGCTTCATCGGCGAGCAGGCCTTCAAGGCCTTTGGGACAGGTAAGGTAAAGTTCGAAACGGTCCGACATGAGTCATCCAGCCTTGGGCATAGTGAAGGAGCGAGCGCATCGCCCTTCGAAGTTTGATCGGGCGCCTTCGGCAAGCACCCGAGTGGCACGCGTTGACGTACCGGGCCACCCGGCGAGCCCTTCTTGCGGAAGGCAAAAAGGCTTTGATCGCCGGGCAGAATGAAAAATTCGATGGCAAAAGGTTACAAAAGTGACCCTTCGTCGTTTTTACCCACCGGTGACGAGAATGGTTCCCGACGGTGGCAATTTGATCTACAGGTCAGGCAAACCCTGATGATAGCTGGCTTTGCCCCAATTCCCGCCTTGAATCAATTTTTTACTTATCCTCTCACCCATGGAAAAGTTACGTGCTTATGACAAATTGTTCGTTCACACGTCCATCCCCATTGGTTAGAACTCAACTCAGGTTGTCACCGCAACGGGACAACACTTCAAGCTCGCCACGCCGGCAGCGAGCGCAAAACCGGCAGAAAGAATCTGCCCGACCTCACACGAGGTCGACGGGACATTACAGTCAACAAATGAGGGCAGTACCCTATGAGAAGACTTAAGCGTGATCCGTTGGAAAGAGCATTTTCACGTGGCTACCAATACGGGGTCACCGGCAAATCCCGCGAGCTTTGCCCCTTTACCCTACCGTCCGTACGCCAGGCATGGATCAATGGCTGGCGTGAGGGACGAGGTGACAACTGGGATGGCATGACCGGCACCGCAGGTATCCATAGACTCAACGAACTTCACGCCGTTGGCTGAACGAGGAGCTGAACCGAGTTACCATGCGCGCCCCATCCGGGCGGCGGGCTGAGGCCCAGGGGCCCCTTGACGGGGCCCTTTTTTATGCCCGTTTCAGCGCCCCGGCATCGCGGCGATGGCGTCCACGGCCTCGCGAATCAGCGCCGGTCCCTTGTAGATGAAACCCGAATAGATCTGCACCAGGCTCGCACCCGCCGCGATCTTCTCCGCGGCATGACGGCCTTCGGTAATCCCACCCGCAGCAATGATCGGCATCTTGCCCGCCAGTTCACCGGCCAGCACCTGGACCGTGTGGGTGCTCTTGTCCCGCACCGGCGCGCCCGACAGGCCGCCCGCCTCGTCCGCATGCTGCAGACCTTCGACGCCTTCACGGCTGAGGGTGGTGTTGGTCGCGATTACCGCGTCCATGCCCGACTCCAGCAGGGCCGACGCCACCAGTGCGGTTTCTTCGTCAGTCATGTCCGGGGCGATCTTGATCGCCAGCGGCACACGCTTGCCATGGGTCAAGGCCAATTCTTCACGGCGCACAGCCAAAGCATCCAGCAACTGCTTGAGCGAATCGCCGAACTGCAGGCTGCGCAGACCCGGGGTGTTGGGCGAGCTGACATTGACGGTGACGTAGCTGGAATGGTTGTAGACCTTGTCCAGGCAGATCAGGTAGTCGTCTACCGCGCGCTCGACCGGGGTGTCGAAGTTCTTGCCGATATTGATGCCGAGCACGCCGCGGTAATTGGACGCACGCACGCGGTTGAGCAGGTTGTCCACGCCGAGGTTGTTGAAGCCCATGCGGTTGATGATCGCCTCGGCCTCGGGCAGACGGAACAGTCGTGGTTTCGGGTTGCCCGGTTGCGGACGCGGGGTCACGGTACCGATCTCGACGAAACCGAAGCCCAGTTGACCGAAGCCGTCGATGGCCGCGCCGTTCTTGTCCAGCCCCGCCGCCAGACCCACCGGGTTGGCGAACTCCAGGCCCAGGACCTTTACCGGCAAGCGCGCCGGCGCCTTGGTCAACAGCCCGTTGAGGCCCAGACGGCCACCGGCACCGATCAGGTCCAGCGACAGGTCATGGGAGGTTTCCGGGGACAGTTTGAACAACAGCTGGCGGGCCAGGTTATACATGGGCGGGCTTGGCTCAAGGTGTGGAGAGGCGGCGATTATAGCCAGCCCCGGGTTGCGGCGACAGGGCCTTGGCATATGCGTTGCTTGACTCCACCCACAGGGCCGCCGCGCAACCCGCGCCGGCCGCCGCTTTATCTGCCGGGCGATCCCACCGCGATGAATGACATTCCCTCCTCCCCCCTGGCCTGGCTGCATGGCAGCGATGCCCCGGAAAAGACCAGCCTGAATATCGGCTTCATGGCCCTGAGCGACTGCGCTTCGCTGGTGGTCGCCGCGACCCAGGGCTTCGCCCAGCCCCACGGCCTGACCTTGAACCTCAAACGCCAAAGTTCCTGGGCCGGCCTGCGCGACGGCCTGCTCAGTGGCGAACTGGATGCCGCGCACTGCCTGTATGGCCTGACCTACGCCGTGCACCTGGGCATTGGCGGTGTCGGCGCCACACCGATGGCGGTGCTGATGGGCCTGAACCATAACGGCCAGAGCATCAACCTGTCGCCCGCCCTGCAAGCGCAAGGTGTGGGCAATCCCGAGGCACTCGAACGCCGCGTGCACCAAAGTCAGGCAAAACTCACCTTCGCACAGACGTTTCCCACCGGCACGCACGCCATGTGGCTGTATTACTGGCTCGCCAGCCAGGGCATTCATCCATTGCATGACGTCAACAGCGTGGTAGTCCCGCCGGCGCAAATGCTCACCCACCTGCGCGCCGGGCGCATCGACGGTTTCTGCGTCGGCGAGCCGTGGTCGGCCAATGCGGTGAACCAGGGCATGGGCTTCACCCTGGCGACCAGCCAGTCGATCTGGCCCGATCACCCGGAAAAAGTCCTCGGCACCACCCGCGCGTTCGTCGAGCAGTACCCCAACACCGCGCGGGCGCTGGTGTCGTCGATCCTCGCGGCGAGCCGCTTTATCGAAGAAAGCCCGGAAAACCGCCACGCCACCGCGCAATTACTGAGCGCCGACAACTACCTCGACACCCCGCTGAGCGATATCGAACCGCGCATGCAGGGCGACTACGCGGACGGCCTCGGCAACAATTGGCACGACGCCCACGGCCTGAGCCTGCACAACAATGGCCTGGCCAACTTCCCGTACCTGTCCGACGCCATGTGGTTCATGACCCAGTTCCGCCGCTGGGGCCTGCTGCGCGAAGACCCGGACTACCTCGGCGTCGCCAGCCAGGTGCAGCAACTGAGCCTGTACCGTGATGCCGCCGCCAGCATGGGTGTCGAGTGTCCGTCGGCGTCGATGCGCAGCAGCCAGTTGATCGATGGAACGGTCTGGGACGGCTCCGACCCACGGGGCTATGCCCACGGATTCCGCCTGCACGCCCTGGCCGACCAGCCAGCGGCGCAGGCCGGTCGCTGAGAGGGCCGCCCAGATGCTGCGAATCCTGTTGATCGATGACACCGAAAAGAAAGTCGGCCGGCTCAAGGCCGCCCTTGTCGAAGCCGGCTTCGAGGTCATCGAAGAATCCGGCCTGACCATTGACCTGCCGGCACGCGTCGAAACGGTGCGGCCGGACGTGATCCTGATCGATACCGAGTCACCGGGGCGTGACGTCATGGACCAGGTGGTGCTGGTCAGCCGCGACCTGCCGCGACCGATCGTGATGTTTACCGACGAGCACGACCCGAGCGTGATGCGCCAGGCGATCCAGGCCGGAGTCAGCGCCTACATCGTCGAAGGCATCCACGCCCGCCGCCTGCAGCCGATTCTCGACGTGGCCATGGCCCGCTTCGAGAGCGACCAGGCGCTCAAGGCCCAGCTTCACGCCCGCGACCAGCAACTGGCCGAGCGCAAGCGCATCGAACTGGCCAAAGGGCTGCTGATGAAAATGAAGGACTGCAACGAGGAAGAGGCCTACACCCTGATGCGGCGCCAGGCCATGAGCAAACAGCAGAAGCTGATTCAGGTGGCGGAGCAGATCATTGCGATGAATGACTTGCTGGGTTGACCTGTGGGCCTTGGGGTCCGCAGATCAACCCAAGTAGAAGAAACTGGCCCACCTCTTGCTTTGATCCACCCCGGTAGCCAACGGCGGTTGCCCCCAAACATTCGACAAAGACGTCGCTCTCCCCCTCGCCCCCAACGCGAGCCGGGAAGCGGCGTTTTTTTGTTTCAGCCCCGTGAGGTGTCCCATGAATACAAGCTTCTGGAAATCCGGGCATGTCCCGACCCTGTTTGCCGCGTTCCTGTATTTCGACCTGAGCTTCATGGTCTGGTACCTGCTCGGACCGCTGGCGGTGCAGATTGCCGCCGACCTGCAACTGACCACGCAACAGCGCGGGCTGATGGTCGCCACGCCGATTCTCGCCGGTGCAGTGTTGCGCTTCGTCATGGGCGTGCTGGTGGATCGCCTGTCGCCGAAGACCGCCGGGCTGATCGGCCAGGTGATCGTCATCGTCGCGCTGTTCTGCGCCTGGAAGCTGGGCATCCACAGCTACGGCGACGCCCTGCTGCTCGGGGTGTTCCTCGGGGTTGCCGGGGCCTCTTTCGCGGTGTCGCTGCCGCTGGCTTCGCAGTGGTATCCGCCACAGCACCAGGGCAAGGCCATGGGCATTGCCGGCGCGGGCAACTCCGGCACCGTGTTCGCCGCACTGCTGGCGCCGGTGCTGGCCGCCAGCTTCGGCTGGAACAACGTGTTCGGCTTCGCCGTGCTGCCACTGCTGCTGACCCTGGTGCTATTCGCCCTGCTGGCGCGCAACGCTCCGCAACGGCCCAAGCCCAAGGCCGTGGCCGATTACCTCAAGGCCCTCGGCGACCGCGACAGCTGGTGGTTCATGTTCTTCTACAGCGTGACCTTCGGCGGCTTCATCGGCCTGGCCAGCGCCCTGCCCGGCTATTTCAACGACCAGTACGGGCTCGACCCGGTCAAGGCCGGCTACTACACCGCTGCCTGCGTCTTCGCCGGCAGCCTGATGCGCCCGCTGGGCGGCGCCCTGGCCGACCGTTTCGGCGGCATTCGCACCCTGCTGGCGATGTACAGCGTGGCGGCTGTCTGCATCGCGGCGGTGGGTTTCAACCTGCCCAGCTCGGTGGCGGCGCTGGCGT
Organism: Pseudomonas sp. 20P_3.2_Bac5; assembly: GCF_025466035.1. NCBI lineage: Bacteria > Pseudomonadati > Pseudomonadota > Gammaproteobacteria > Pseudomonadales > Pseudomonadaceae > Pseudomonas > Pseudomonas sp. 20P_3.2_Bac5. The sequence goes on from NZ_JANLOA010000082.1 coordinate 124,206, forward strand.
TGTTCGTCTCCGCCATGCTCGGCCTCGGTGCCGGCAACGGCGCGGTGTTCCAACTGGTGCCGCAGCGCTTCCGCCAGGAAATCGGCGTGATGACCGGGCTGATCGGCATGGCCGGCGGCATCGGCGGCTTCCTGCTGGCGGCGGGCCTGGGGACCATCAAGCAGTACAGCGGTGACTATCAGTTGGGCCTGTGGCTGTTCGCCAGCCTCGGCGTACTGGCGTGGTTCGGCCTGCATGGCGTGAAACGCCGCTGGCGCACCACCTGGGGCTCGGCCGCCGTCACCGCGGCGCGGGTCTGAGCCGAGGCCATGGCCCTGCAACTGAGCATCGCCCAGGCCAGCGCCAGCGGTCCGCGAGAGGAAAACCAGGACGCCACGCGACTGGTCACCCCCGCGGCAGAGCTGGCCGCCAGCAAGGGCTACCTGTTCGCCCTCGCCGACGGTGTCAGCCAGTGCGCCGACGGCGGGCTGGCGGCCCGGGCCAGCCTGCAATCGCTGGCGCTGGACTACTACGCCACGCCGCCCACCTGGGGCGTGGCACAAGCGCTGGACCGCCTGCTGCTGGCGCAGAACCGTTGGCTGCGCGCCAACGGTGGCGGCCAGCCGCTGCTGACCACCCTGAGTGCGCTGGTGCTGCGCGGCCAGCGTTTCACCCTCGCCCATGTCGGCGACTGCCGGGTCTACCGCTGGCACGCCGACCACTTGCAGCGCATCAGCCAGGACCATGTCTGGGACCAGCCAGGCATGCAGCACGTGCTCAAGCGCGCGCTGGGACTGGATGAGCACCTGCTGGTGGACTACCTGGAAGGCGAACTGCGCTGCCACGAAAGTTTCGTGATGCTGAGCGACGGGGTCTGGAGCACGCTCAACGAACAGCAGATCGGCGCAGTGCTGCGCGAAGCCGCTGATCTGGAAGAAGCCTGCAACACGCTGGTGCGCATGGCCCACCTGGCCGGCAGCCAGGACAACGCCAGCGCTGTGCTGGTGCGGGTCGAACAACTCGGCGCAAACAGCCTCGGCGACACCCTGGCGCAGTTGCAGCAATGGCCGCTGCCGCCCGCTTTACGCCCTGGCCAGACATTTGAAGGCTGGCAGGTGGAATGCGTGCTCGGCCAAAGCCGCCAGTCGCTGCTGTACCGGGTTCGCGACCGCCAGCAGCAACCCTGGCTGCTCAAGACCCTGCCCGCCAACCGCGACCAGGATGTCGCGGCACAGCAGGGCTTGCTGATGGAGGAATGGTTTCTGCGCCGGGTCGCCGGGCGCAGCTTTCCCGAGGTACACCCCGGTAGCCAGCGTCAGCACCTGTATTACCTGATGCGCGAATACCCCGGCCTGACTCTGGCGCAGCACGTCGAACAACAGGGGTTACTGGCCCTGCCGCAGTGGCTGGACATCGCCCGGCAAACCCTGCGCGCTGTGGGCATGCTGCACCGGCGCAATATTCTTCACCGCGACATCAAGCCGGAGAACCTGCACCTGGGCAATGACGGCCAGGTGCGCCTGCTGGATTTCGGTCTCGCATACTGCCCGGGGCTCTCCGAAGACGGTGCCCACGACCTGCCCGGAACCCCTTCATTCATAGCCCCGGAAGCTTTTCAGGGACACGGCCCTACCGTGCAGCAGGATCTCTATGCGGTAGGCGTAACCCTGTTTTACCTGCTCACCGGCCACTATCCCTACGGCGAGATCGAAGCGTTCCAGCACCCGCGCTTCGGCACACCGGCCAGCGCCGCACGGCTGCGCCCGGACCTGCCGGACTGGCTGGAGCGCAGCCTGGCGCAGGCGCTGAACAGCGACCCTCGGCAACGCTTCGAAACCGCCGAGCAATGGCTATTGCTGCTCGAACAAGGCGAACACCAACCCCAGGCCCTGCGCCCACGTCCGTTGCTGGAGCGCGAGCCGCTGAAAGTCTGGCGCGGCCTGGCGCTGCTGTCGTTGCTGCTCAACCTGATACTGCTGATCAGCCTGCTAAAGGCCTGACAACCCCTGACCTGACGAGGAACCGCTCATGAACGCAAAAATCTGGCTGGTGGGTGCCGGCCCCGGCGACCCGGAGTTGCTGACCCTCAAGGCCGTGCGTGCGCTGCGCGAGGCCGAGGTGGTCATGCTCGATGATCTGGTCAACCCGGCAATCCTCGAGCACTGCCCGCAGGCGCGGGTGATCCGGGTCGGCAAACGCGGCGGCTGCCGCTCCACGCCGCAAGCGTTCATCCAGCGCCTGATGCTGCGTCACGCCCGCCAGGGTCGCTGCGTGGTCAGGCTCAAGGGTGGCGATCCCTGCGTCTTCGGTCGGGGCGGCGAAGAAGCCGCATGGCTGCAGACCCGCGGTGTCGAGGTGGAACTGGTCAATGGCATTACCGCCGGTCTGGCTGGCGCAACCCACTGCGGTATTCCGCTGACCCTGCGCGGGGTCAGTCGCGGCGTTACGCTGGTGACCGCCCACACTCAGGATGACAGCAGCCTGAACTGGCAGGCACTGGCGCAAAGCGGCATGACCCTGGTGGTGTACATGGGCGTGGCCCGGCTGATCGATATCCAGCAAGGGCTGTTGGCGGGTGGTATGAGCAAGGAAACGCCGGTGGCGATGATCGAAAACGCTTCGCTACCGCAGCAACGGGAATGCCGCAGCCAGCTTCAGTGCATGGCAGTAGATGCCGCGGCCTTCGAGCTCAAGAGCCCGGCGATCCTGGTCATCGGCGAGGTTGTGAGTGGCGCGATTGCCAGCCTGGAACTGGAGCGCGAGGCGGGCTGAGGGGTAAATCGCAGGCAAAGAAAAGCCCGGCCTGAGCCGGGCTTTTCAGTAGTGCGTCAGACCAATTACTTGGCTTGAGCTTCTACTTGAGCTTCAACGCGACGGTTGACAGCGCGACCAGCTTCGGTGGCGTTGTCAGCTACCGGACGGGACTCACCGTAGCCAACCGATTGAACGCGGCTCGACTCAACACCGTACTGACCGGTCAGAACCTGCTTGACGGCGCTAGCGCGACGCTCGGACAGTTTCTGGTTGTAAGCGTCAGGACCGACGGAGTCAGTGTGACCTTCAACAGTGGTGGTGGTCGACGGGTACTGCTTCATGAAGTCAGCCAGGTTCTTGATGTCGCCGTAGCTGTTTGGCTTGACGACCGACTTGTCGAAGTCGAACTTGACGTCCAGCTCAACGCGAACGACTTCGGCAACAGCCGGGCAGCCATCAGCGTCAACGGTAACGTTGGCTGGGGTGTCAGGGCACTTGTCGACGTTGTCGCAAACGCCGTCGTTGTCGCTGTCGGAGCAGACGTCAGCAACTGGAGCAGGTGCTGGAGCAGCGGCTGGCTTGGAGCCGCCACCGAAGTTCAGGCCGACACCAACGCTTGGCGCCCACTCGGTGTCGCCCTGGTCGATGTTGTACTGAGCTTCAACGCCAGCACGGGCGTAGAAGTTGTCGGTGAAGTACAGCTTGGCACCAGCGCCCAGGTTGGCGAAGGTGGAGCCGTTACGACCACCGCGGCCGGTCTGGCCGATGCTCTGGTCAGAGAAACCAGCGGATACGTATGGACGCACCAGGTCGCCTGGGTTGTTGAAGTGGTACAGAGCATCCAGGGCGGTGTTCGAACCCTTGATGTTCTTGCCATCTTCGCCACGGGCGTTATGAACTTCGTCATAGCCCAGACGCAGTTCAACGTCGTCGGTCAGGAAGTAACCGATCGAACCACCGAACAGGTTGCCGTCGTTTTTGAAGTCGCGCTGGCTGTCGAAGTATTCTTTCTTGTAGAAGCCTTCGACCTCGACCGCGCCTTGGCCTTGTGCCAGAGCGCCGAGCGAAGTTGCGGCAACAAGAGAACCAATGGCCAAGCCCAAGGTGTTTTTCAATTTCATCCGTTAAATCCCCATCTGGTGATAGTTAAGCAGTCCCACAACTCAGGGGGACAACTCGTCGGCAAGTCTAGCAGAACTCGCCAAACCGTTAGAGAATTTTCCGACAGACTAAGTTTCAACCTGCCCGGAAAATTTCTCTCGTAGCTTGTCCAGCGCACGCTTGTAGCGCATTTTCGTCGCGCTCAAGCCCATATGCATGATGTCGGCAATTTCCTGAAATTCGAGTTCTGCGACAAATCGTAGCACCAGAATTTCACGGTCAATGGGATTCACGTGAATCAACCATCTGTCCAGTCCGCCCTTCTCTTCTGGCTTCGGAGACTTCTCTTCAGAGGCCTCTTCAACCGGATCCAGACTCAAGGCATCCATCAACCGACGCTTACGCCGCTCCTTGCGATACTGGGTAATGCACTCGTTATAGGTAATGCTGTAGAGCCAGGTCTTGAACTTCGATTTACCTTCGAAGTTCTTCAAACCGTAGAGCACCTTCAGCATCACCTCCTGACAGACATCGTCGGCATCGCGATCGTTCCCGAGATAACGTGCACAGACGTTAAAAAGGGTTCGCTGATAGCGCCGCATGAGCTCTTCATAGGCGCGGGTAACATGAAATAGTTCCTCATGCGAACGCGCCACAAGCTCCTCATCGGTGAGCTCGCGGGGGTCGTAACGCATGGGCAACGAGTGGACTTTATTCAAAAAAAATCAGGCCGACAGTCAGGTATTCGTCGCCGCCAGCCCGGAGGGGGCCATTTTGCGGCGGCATACAGTAGCAGGATTTGCCCGGTCAGCGGCTATTGACCCGCTGTTCCAGCAGCGTGCGGTTGGACAGCGAAACCAGCTCGCCGTCATCCGTCAGCACGACTGTCTTGACCGTCCCGATCTCTTCGATCTGCCCTTCGACGTCTCCAATCTGCACCTGCTGGCCCACCTGATAGAGCTCGCGCACGTAGATGCCGGCAAGAATCTGCCCGGCAATTTCACGGCTGCCCAGGCCCATTGCCAGCGCAACGGCCAGACCAACGGTAATCAGACCGATGACGATCACGTGGTTGAGCAGGTCGGTTTTCACTTCGAGCTGGCTGATGGCCACCGAAATGCTGATGACGATCACCAGGCCCTGGGCGATGCGCCCAACGCCCGTGGCGTACTCCAGGCCGATGCCTTCGGCGGCGCCACGCACCAGACCGTTGACCACCTGAGCCAGCAGTACGCCGACCAGCAGCACCAGCGCCCCGCCAAAGACTTTTGGCAGGTACAGGGCAAGCATGTCCAGGGTCGCCGAGACGCGCTCAAGGCCCAGGGACTCGGCAGCCGAGACCAGGAACACCAGCAGGATGAACCAATAGACGATCTTGCCGATCAGGGTCGAAATCGGCACCTGGATACCGACCCGGCTGAGCATCTTGGTCAGGCCGGTGCCGCCCATCAGGCGATCGAGGCCAATTTTGGCAAGCAGTTTGGACAGCAGGGTGTCGAGCAGCTTGGCGACAACGAAGCCAAGCAGAACGACAACCAGCGCGCCAAACAGATTCGGGATGAAGTTCGCGACTTTGGTCCACAACGCGGTCATCGCGGTGACCAGGCTCTGGGTCCAGAGATCAAGTTCCATATTCAATCGGCCTTATCAGCTTTACGGACGGAAGCGGTGCGGCGGACCGGCGCAACATGCGCCGAGCCATTATTGATGGCGATCATCAGCGCCTGGCTCCAGCGGCCAAGCAGGCTGAACAGATCGCCGGCGCCGACCTGACGGTTGGCGGTTTTCAGGACACGCCCGAGGCAGGCATCGTCATCGCGGTCCTGACCGGACGGCGACGCGTTGAGCATGTCTCGCAGGGATTGTTCAAACGGATCGTGCATGGGCACCTCGCGCAATGTCAGTCAAAGACGAGACGCTCGTCCCATGGGTCACATGAACAATTCGTACAGGCATCACGGAGGACATCGACACGTCAGCGCTCTCAGACCCAACGCAGGCGGCGGAACAGCCACCATTGGCCCAAGGCCAGCCCCAGCACCAGAAAACTGGCGAACAGGAAGCCATAGGGGCTCTCGGAGCCGGGAATGCCGCCAACGTTGATGCCCAGCAGCCCGGTAACGAAGCTCATGGGCAGGAAGATGCAGGTGATGATGCCGAAACGGTACATGGTGCGGTTCATGCGTTCGCTCAAACGCCGGTCCTCGCTCTCCAGCACCAGCGCCACCCGCTCGCGGGTCAGCTCCAGCTCTTCCAGATAGCGGGTCAGGCTGTTGTTGAGCTCGTTCCAGTAGTCGGCGTCGTCTTCGACGAACCACGGCCACTTGTTGCGCGCCAGTTGCGCGTAGATTTCCCGCTGCGGCGCAAGGAACCGGCGCAAGCCTGCGGCGCGGCGGCGCATCTGCTGCAAGTCGCCATGTTCCGGGGCATAGCGGTCGTCGGCCTCGAGCTTTTCTTCCTCGATATCGACCTGTTCGGAAAGGTCGGACACCACCGCCTGCACCTTGTCGGTGAGCAACTGGGCAAGGGTCAGCAGCAACTCGGAGGCGGTCTTCGGACCGAGCCCTTCATCCAGTTGTTGCAGCAGTTCGTCGGTAGCCCGCAATGGCCGCAAACGCAGGGAAATCACCCGCTGGGCCTGGGCAAAGATACGCACCGAGACCATGTCCTCAGGCTCGGCGCCGGGATTGAGATTGATGCCGCGCAGGAACAACAGCATTTGCGCGTCGGGCAGCGGCAACAGCCGCGGTCGGGTGTTTTCTTCCAGCAGCAGGTCGCAGGCGAACTGATTCAGGCCGCTGTCCTGGCGCAGCCAGGTCTGGGTTTGCGGATGACCGCGGTCCCAGTGCAGCCAGAGACTCTGCTCCGGCTGCAGGACCAGATCGTCCAGTTCAGTCCGAGCGATGGAACGCGCACCGCCCCTGCCATCGAGAACCAGGGCATGAACCAGCCCCCACTGCGCGTTTTCTTCCTCGAACATCCTTACTCCATCGACCTGTTTTAAGTGGTTACTCGGGCATCTTCAGCGGACTTGGCGAAACGATCACGCCGTTGTTGTCGGCATAGATGTACTCGCCCGGGCGGAAGGTGACGCCGGCGAAGGTCACCGCGACGTTCAGGTCGCCGATGCCACGCTTGTCGGTCTTCATCGGGTGGCTGGCCAGCGCCTGCACGCCCACGTCGGTCTGCGCCAGGACATCCACGTCACGCACGCAGCCGTAGATCACCAGCCCTTCCCAACCATTTTTGGCGGCCTTTTCGGCAAGCATGTCGCCCAGCAGCGCGCGGCGCAGCGAACCGCCGCCGTCGACCACCAGAACCTTGCCCTTGCCGTCGAGATCGACCTGCTCCTTGACCAGCGAGTTGTCCTCGAAGCACTTGATGGTGACGACCTCACCGCCGAACGAATCGCGGCCGCCGAAGTTGCTGAACATCGGCTCCAGCACCTGGACCAGCTCAGGGTAGGCGTCGCACAAATCGGGCGTTACGTAATGCATGAGAAACTCCTGTCATTGATCAAGAAATGGATGTCGGAACTCACACGATCATTGAAACAGACGAAGCCTGGCAATACGGCTTTAGGCTCTGTATGAAAAGCCTTGAGACGAAGGTCAGGCAAGGCGAAAACAGCCGAGGAAGCGGAGTTTACGGGTTGTAAATGAGCATTCCGAGGCTGTTTTCAACGCAGCATCACCGAGTATCAAGGTTTTTCATACAGAGCCTAGACCCAGGCTACACGTCGATTCCAACACGGTCACCCTCATACGCCAATGTGAACATGTTCAACCCCGGACACCCCGGCTGCACCGCTCGCCCCGAAGACAGGCTGAACGCCAGACCGTGACGCGGGCAGCGCAGTTGGTCGCCTTCCAGCGTCGCGGCACTGAGCGGCGCGCCCTGATGCGGGCAACGGCCCTCGATCAGCACCGGCCGATTGTCCACGACCAGCAGCAGGAGCGTCTGGCCGTTGACCCTGAACGTCCTGCGATAACCTTCTTCGAGATTGATCAAACGCTCGAGCGGAACGAACATGGAAAACGCCCAGAAAACATAAAGTGACCAGAAATCCGACAAGCGTCACATCTTAGCCGCTAACCGGCTCCGGAGAAACGCCTGCTTCTTGCCCCGTCATCGCCAGCGGATCGCTCAACCAGCGCTCCACCAGCGGCCAGACCTGCGCCTGCGCGGGTTTGCTAACCAGCATATCCACATGTCCGAAGTTGTCGAACCCGTCTTCCTGGCCCAGCCGCAGAAAACGTTTGTGCTCGCTGCCGATCTGCTCGAACAGCTTGCGGCACGCCCACACCGGATCCTGATGATCACCCGCGCCTGCCACTGCCAGTACCGGCACCTGAACCTCGGCCAGACCAGCCCACCAGTTCCGCTCCTTGTCGCCGAAACGACCGAAAAGACCGAACCAGCGCATGCTTTCGATGGCCAGGCCGATCGGCTCGTCTTCCGGACCACGCTTGAGGCGCGAACCGGACAGATGGGCAAAGCGCTTGAGCAGCACGCGGCCGCCCCACTCCACCGGCGGAATCTTCAGCGGCCAATAGGTACGGCTGACCTGGGTGCCGAAAAACGCCGCGCTGGCGATCAGTTCTTCATTCAAATAGCGCCCACCGAGCGCCGCCGCCAGGGTCGTGCCGCCCAATGAGTGGCCGAGCCAGTGTGCGGGCCGGCCGGTTTGCTCGTTAACGAACGCGGCAATGGCCGGAAGGTCGTAGCTGGCGTAGTCGGCGACACGGTTGTAACGGTAATCGCGGTTGCGTGGCGACAGGCCATGGCCGCGCATTTCCGGAATCCACACATCGAACCCCGCCCGCGCCAGATGAGCGCCCAGGCCAATGCCCTTGGGCGAAAACCAGAAACGCCGGTTGGAAAAACTGCCATGCAGAAGGATGACGGGCGCGCCGCGCACATCGTTCTGATCGGCCATGCCAAGGCGGGTCAACGCCAGCTCGACACTCCGGTCAGGGCTGTTGCCGGCCTTCAGGCGGTACACGTCCTCGCTCAGGTCGCCGCAACGTTCGGCCCTGAGCAAGGCCACGGGAAAAAGACTACTGCTGCTTTGCATAGGGGTTCTTGCACAAAAAAGGGCGCGTCCGTCAATGGACCCGCCCTGGATGAAACCGTTGAAGCGGTCGCTGCCGGACTTGCGCAGACGACCGCTCCAGTACCCGCGATCAGTTCGCGCTCTGACCTTCAGCCAGGAAGAACCAGGTTTCCAGTACCGAGTCCGGGTTCAGCGAGACGCTTTCGATGCCCTGCTCCATCAGCCATTTGGCCAGGTCAGGGTGGTCCGAAGGGCCCTGACCGCAGATGCCGATGTACTTGCCGGCCTTGTTACAGGCCTGGATGGCATTGGACAGCAGCTTCTTGACCGCCGGATTACGCTCATCGAACAGGTGCGCGATGATGCCCGAGTCACGGTCCAGGCCCAGGGTGAGCTGGGTCAGGTCGTTGGAACCGATGGAGAAACCATCGAAGTACTCGAGGAACTCCTCGGCCAGGATGGCGTTGGACGGCAGTTCGCACATCATGATCACGCGCAGACCGTTGACACCACGGCCCAGGCCTTTCTCGGCGAGCAGGTCGACGACCTGGCTGGCTTCGCCCAGGGTACGCACGAACGGCACCATGATCTCGACGTTGGTCAGGCCCATGACATCGCGAACACGCTTGAGCGCACGGCATTCCAGGTCGAAGCAGTCACGGAACGACTCGCTGATGTAACGCGAGGCACCGCGGAAGCCCAGCATCGGGTTCTCTTCTTCCGGCTCGTACAGCTTGCCGCCGATCAGGTTGGCGTATTCGTTGGACTTGAAGTCGGACAGGCGAACGATGACCTTCTTCGGCCAGAACGCTGCGGCCAGGGTGCTGATGCCCTCGACCAGCTTCTCGACGTAGAACTCGACCGGGTCGTTGTAGCCGGCGATGCGCTTGTCGACGCTCTCTTTCAGCTCTTGCGGCAGGCCCGTGTAGTTCAGCAGCGCCTTGGGGTGCACGCCGATCATGCGGTTGATGATGAACTCCAGGCGCGCCAGGCCGACACCGGCGTTGGGCAACTGGGCGAAGTCGAAGGCGCGGTCCGGGTTACCGACGTTCATCATGATCTTGAACGGCAGATCAGGCATGGCGTCGACCGAGTTCTGACGGATGTCGAAGCCTAGTTCACCTTCGAAGATGAAGCCGGTGTCGCCTTCGGCGCAGGAAACGGTGACGCCCTGGCCGTCTTTCAGAACCTGGGTGGCGTTGCCGCAACCGACCACGGCCGGGATACCCAGCTCACGGGCGATGATCGCCGCGTGGCAGGTACGGCCACCGCGGTTGGTGACGATGGCGCTGGCGCGCTTCATGACCGGTTCCCAGTCCGGGTCGGTCATGTCGGAAACCAGCACGTCGCCCGGCTGGACCTTGTCCATCTCGGAAACGTCGTGGATCACGCGAACCTTGCCGGCGCCGATGCGCTGGCCAATGGCACGGCCTTCAACCAGAACGGTGCCCTTTTCCTTCAGCAGGTAGCGTTCCATGACGTTGGCGCTGGAGCGGCTCTTCACGGTTTCAGGACGGGCCTGAACGATGTACAGCTTGCCGTCGTCGCCGTCTTTGGCCCACTCGATGTCCATCGGACGCTGGTAGTGCTTCTCGATGATCATCGCCTGCTTGGCCAGTTCGGCCACTTCGGCATCGCTCAGGCAGAAACGGGCGCGGTCGGCGCGGTCCACGTCGACCACCTTGACCGAACGACCGGCCTTGGCTTCGTCGCCGTAGATCATCTTGATGGCCTTGCTGCCCAGGTTGCGGCGCAGGATGGCCGGGCGACCGGCTTCAAGGGTGTTCTTGTGAACGTAGAACTCGTCCGGGTTGACCGCGCCCTGGACCACGGTTTCACCCAGGCCGTAGGCGCCGGTAATGAAGACCACGTCACGGAAGCCCGATTCGGTGTCGAGGGTGAACATCACGCCCGCCGTTCCGGTTTCCGAACGGACCATGCGCTGCACGCCGGCGGACAGGGCGACCAGCTTGTGGTCGAAGCCCTGGTGCACGCGGTAGGAAATGGCACGGTCGTTGAAGAGGGAAGCGAACACTTCCTTGGCCGCGCGGATCACGTTGTCCACGCCGCGGATGTTCAGGAAGGTTTCTTGCTGGCCGGCGAACGAAGCGTCCGGCAGGTCTTCGGCGGTGGCCGACGAACGCACGGCAACGGCCATGTTGTCGTTGCCCTGGGCCATTTCGGCGAAGGCGGTGCGGATTTCAGCGTCGAGACGCGCCGGGAACTCGGCATCCATGACCCACTGACGAATCTGCGCACCGGTCTTGGCCAGGGCGTTGACGTCATCCACGTCCAGCGCGTCGAGCGCGGCGTGGATCTGATCGTTCAAACCGCTCTGTTCGAGGAAATCACGGTACGCCTGAGACGTAGTGGCAAAGCCGCCGGGGACCGATACACCGGCACCCGCGAGGTTACTGATCATCTCGCCGAGGGATGCGTTCTTGCCCCCCACGTGCTCCACATCATGGACGCCGAGCTTATCGAGGGAAACTACGTACTCTACCAAGGTGATCTCTCCACTAACTGTGTTGGAAAAGCTCAGGACGCCGGCGTACCCCTGTGGGATCGACCGGGCGCTTGTGGCCTGGACCTGGAAAATAAGTGAGAATGCCGACGATCTCGTTCGGCAAACCGAACCTATCATATCCAAGATTCGTCACCAGCTTAAGGCCCATGGCGCAAATGAAACGATCTGCTTTCTTCATTTCCGACGGCACCGGCATCACTGCGGAGACCCTCGGGCAAAGTCTTCTGGCGCAGTTCGAGAACATTCCGTTCAATAAATTCACGCGACCCTACATCGATAGCGTGGAAAAAGCGCGCGTCATGGTACAGCAAATCAACGCCGCCGCTGAGCGTGACGGCATGCGCCCGATCATCTTCGACACCATCGTCAACCAGGACATCCGCGAAATCCTGGCCACCTCGAACGGCTTCATGATCGACATCTTCTCGACCTTCCTGGCCCCGCTGGAGCAGGAGTTGACCGCCCATTCGTCGTACTCGGTGGGCAAATCCCACTCGATCGGCGGCAACTCCAACTACATGGAGCGCATCGAAGCGGTCAACTTCGCCCTCGACAACGACGACGGCGCTCGCACCCACTACTACGACAAGGCCGACCTGATCCTGGTTGGCGTCTCGCGTTGCGGCAAGACCCCGACGTGTCTGTACATGGCCATGCAATTCGGTATTCGCGCGGCGAACTACCCGCTGACCGAAGATGATATGGAGCGCCTGCAACTGCCGACGGCGCTGAAGAATCATCAGCACAAGCTGTTTGGGTTGACGATTGATCCGGATCGGTTGACTGCGATTCGGCATGAGCGGAAGCCGAATAGCCGGTATGCGAGCTTTGCGCAGTGCGAGTTTGAGGTAAGGGAAGTGGAGAATCTGTTCCGGCGGGAGAATATTCCGAATATCAATTCCACGCATTTTTCGGTGGAGGAGATTTCGGCGAAGATTTTGGTGGAGAAGGGGGTGGAAAGGCGGTTTAAGTAAACCGCCGCATCAGTGCAACCAACCGCCCTGCTCGTCCAGGCTGCACTGCCACTTAGAGAACATTGCGCGACAAAGCGCCGCGCCTGTGGGAACTGGCTTGCCAACGATTTCAATGATGAATTCACCATCATAATTCGCGGGCAAAGCGTTGATCGCCGCGCAGTGCCAGAATCCGAAACGTCGAAGGACTGGAAGACACATCACCGAGACTTCGACTGATAGCAATATCAACATAAAAAAGACGTCCATGGACGTCTTTTTTACGCATGAAATCCAACACTTCCCCGCAGAAGGAATGGCACCAAGCCACTATCCGCATTGAATCGTTTACCAATTTTCGCGACGATAGGAAATTTCCTACGCCGATAAATGAAAAAAGGTCTGCGCTCATGGCAATCAAAACAGTATCCAAGGAAGCAAACGCCCTGCCCACTAAAGGCGAGCATCAGCCGAAATCTCAATCCAATCCTGCTTGGACCCGAGACGAGCTGATTCTTGCACTTGACCTCTACCTAAAACATCGTGGATCGCCCCCTAGTAAAAACCATCCCGAGGTTCAAGCCTTGTCTCAGCTACTGGGACAAATTGGCAACACGCTCGGCCTGAATAAAGGGGGCAGCTTCCGTAATGCGAACGGTGTCGACATGAAGCTCGGCAACTTTCGCCGTTGGGACCCTGAATACATCAAGGATGGTAAGAAGGGTTTAGCCAGAGGTAATAAAGACGAGAAACTAGTATGGGATGAATTCGCCGACGCCCCCGCCAGACTCGCCGCCGCAGTGGCAGCCATTAGCCGTACCGTAGGAAGCCTATCTCCCGAGGCCAAAGCATTATCTGGTAGCGACGAGCCGGACATTGTGGAAGCGGAAGAAGGCAAAGTATTGACCCGCCTTCACCGCTATAGAGAGCGCAGCCGCGCACTAGTCAATGCCAAAAAGAAAGATGTATTACAGAAGGAGGGACGACTGCAATGCGAAGCCTGTGCCTTCGATTTCGCACAAGTGTACGGGTCGGCTGGCGACAATATCATCGACGTCCATCACACCAAGCCTGTCCATACCTTAAAGCCCGGCGAAAAAACTAAACTCGCCGAGCTCGCCCTTCTCTGCGCGAACTGCCATCGGGTAATCCACTCAAAGCGCCCATGGTTGAGCGTGGAGCATGTTCAAGCTCTGAGAAAAGAAAAATGAGTCCAGACAGCCCCCTGTTCACGACGGTATCAACGCACCTGCAGGCGGCTTCTAACTTTTCGCGCAAAAATTTTCACGTCGCGCTTCAACTCAAAGCGCCACCGTCACCGCATCTGTCGAAAAATAGCTTATTAGCACGAGCCATGATAAAAATTACGAATTAACTTCATAGTTCCCTGAAGCTTCTTCAATCACAAAGACCTCATCACGCTCATCCTTGAACTCCTCACGGTTCAATTGACGCATTTCTTCCATGAAGCGATCAAACAACTGGTGAATATCAACGTAAGGCGGGTGCAATGCCAGATGCTGATCAATCTCACCGATAATCTGATCACGAGTCTTTTGATCCTTCGTACTTTGATCTGCCCAAGCCCTCCCCGGATGCATGGTATCCCAAGGAGATCGCTTGTTATCCCGCGTCTTGGAACTGTCACCATGCTTACCCAAGCCGAAACAAATCTTTGTCTCAGAGTTCCAGATAGGTTTAAAGAAGTTAATCAAATAGTCTTCAGCAGATTTCTGAAAACCAGACTGAACGATCAAAAAACGGCACTTGAAGTCCTCGATAGCCAACGTTGTTTCAGCCTTCCTAATGCTCTTGGCATGCTCAGCCAATCGGCCTGCAAGCTTAGTCCCCTGAGCAATCGCATTTTTTGCCGACGCATTTTCAGGATCAGCTTTACCAACGTAGATGGGATGATCTGAGTCAACAAGCTTAGCGTAGGGTGCAAAATCACCTTTGTAGTAGATTGCATAAATCCCTGCGCCATAGAAGTTTGGAATGGCCGACAGTTCATGTATAGGTTGAGAGATCAACGTCAGCGCGACTATTCGACCAGCTGTTTGCGGGTCTGAAGGATCAAAAATCGACGAAGGACGCAAGATTGGGTCAAAGCCAGCTGCGACCTCTGTCAAGCGCTCGGCATATCCGCTCAACACCTGCCGTGCTTTGGCAATGCTTCGCGCATTACCCTCAGGCTTCGTCTCCGATAGCTTGTCAGTGATCGTAGACAGTTCCCCGAGCAGTGCCTGAAAATCCGTCGCGTCCTTCGCCATTCTTATTCCTTAGCCAACGTTTCTTAATTGTGTACAAACTGCATCAGCAACATGCTGCGCCAAGCGAACGGGCACAGCGTTACCTAGCTGGCGCATAACCTCCCCCCAAGAACCTTCGAAGACAAATTCATCAGGGAATGTTTGTATGCGAGCGCATTCACGAACGGTGAAGTACCTAATGCTTCCATCAACTCGACGGAGCATATTTTCACCACCAGGCACACCGTGATCACCAGCTTTGAGCGCCTTTGCCGGCTCGTCCAAAGGGCTGCCGGTATGTCCCGGATAGCTTCTAGCACCAGGTTGGAACTTGTGAGCTTGGTACAGCAACGTAGGGTGTTGCTCAGGATCAGGCAAATCACTAATCGCATCTCTCACCGTTTGCCATGGCAAGAGCGTACCTTCGCCCAAATCTCTGAGCGCAGCCATCTTCTTGCTACTTGTGATAGGACACTCAGGACGGAAGCGCTTGGCAACCTTGTGCCGCTCCCAATAGTCGCCTGTCACCCATTGATCCCTCAACAACGCATCGCTGCTGTGAGTCTTGGCCGGGAAGGTCCATGGACGATGAATATCCGCCCTGAATCCCACAAAGAAAACACGCTCACGTTTTTGCGGCACACCATAATCGGCCGCGTTAACCAAGCGTGCTACGACGTGATACTCACTTTGCCCGCCAGCGGTTTTGTGTTGTTCCAGACGGCTCAGATGTTCAAGCCACTCTTCACCAGCACGAGCCACCAAGCCAGGGTACTCAAGCTGCAACTGAATGTAGTTGAAGTAATTGTAGAACGAAGCCCGGGTCAGACCTTTGACATTCTCAAACACAAAAGCTTTGGGCTGAACCTCACGAATAGCCCGAACGGCCTGTGGGAACATGTCTCGCTCGTCTAGGAAGCCTCGATGTTTACCACCCATAGAGAATGGCTGGCAGGGAGGCCCACCAGTAATCAAGTCCAAACCAGCGAACCCCGAAAAGTCGAAGTGCCGAACATCCCCTTCAGTTACATCAGCCCAATGCGCAATCGGCTCTACTCCGTAGCGCTTGTTGATACGCAGGGTTTCGCAAGCATGCTTACTCCACTCGACAACAGCCTCGTGCTGTACACCACACCCGGAAAAACCCATACCCAAGCCGCCAGCTCCGGCGAAAAGCTCGATTGAATGAAGCTGAGGGATTTGCTCGCCTTGTAACGAATGGCGTGGGAAACTCGCTGTTGCCATGTACACCTCCTATCTAGGTGAATGTGGTTGGTGGGCTACGGTTGCAGCCGTAGCCCACCGATTTCAGCGCGCATTCTACCTGAAGCACGCTATCACTGCCTTGGCTTATCGCCCCCCCTATCCCGCACCTGCCCGCCCAACAGAGCCTCCACCAACGCTGGCGAAACCTCCAGCGATTGATATGCCGACCAAGCCCCCTACCCGACATGTTCAAAAGTGCCCCCGCACAGCCGCACCAACACTGATCATCAGGAGAAAATCTCTGCGAAAAAGGAAGGGCTACTGATGCACGGCCTCAGTACGGATGACCAAAACCGATCGAGGTGGTAAAGCGACAGGCCAATCCTAGGTACCATTTCCCAGGTACGCAACGGCGGAAAAGGTCGCGAAACATGATCAAGAAATGACGTACAAGAAAGCCAGACCGAGAGGAGGTTTTTGTAGCGCTATGCAACACCGTCCCCAAACAAAAAGGCCCTGACATCACTGTCAGGGCCTCTTCATTTCACATCAAGCGATCAAGACGGCAAAACCGCCGCCTGCCCGCTCAGCGCCAGATCCACCAACTCCCGGTTCGCCACCGCATACATGGCGTAATCCGTCCCGGTAGCCGCCCGCAGGTCATCCAGCATCGCGCGCCAGCGCTCCACCATCACCCGGTGCTGCTCCATCCACAGCGCCACGCGGGCGTCCATGTCGTCCGGGGCATCGGCCATTTGCAGCACGGAAATGGTGATCGCGCGCTGTTGCAGGTCGATATCGTCGCGGAACGCTTCGCGGGCCAGGGCCTGCCAGTTGTTTTCCACCGGCAGGTTGCTGATTTCCTGCAGGTACCAGGTCAGCTCCAGCGCGCTGCCCACGGCGAAGAACGCCTTGGCCACCTGCGCCGGATCGTGGCCGGTGACGTCCGACGCCTCGATGATCGGCAGCAAGGTGTACAGGTGCGTGGTGCCGGCGACCATGCGGGCCAGCAATTCCGGCACGCCGGCTTCGACGAAGCTCTGGTAGCGGGTCTGCCAGCGGTCGCGGGTCGGGCCTTCGAGCAGTTCGTCGAGTTTCAGGCCCAGCGCGGCGATCTGTGGACCGAAGTGCGCGACGTCACGCCCGGCGTCCTGCTCGTTGCGGCGGCTGCGCAGGAACCAGCGGGTCGCGCGGCGGCCCAGGCGCATCAGTTCGTCCATCAGGGTCAGCTGGACTTCCGCCGGCACCTGGTAATCCAGCGCTTCGATCTGACGGAACCAGTGCGGCAGGTGGAAGATGTCACGCACGATTACATAAGCCCCGGCCACGTTCGCCGGGCTCATGCCGGTGGACTCTTTCAGGCGCTGGACGAAGGTGATGCCCATGTTGTTGACCAGGTCGTTGGCGATCTGGGTGCTGACGATCTCGCGCTTCAGGCGGTGGCGACGCATGGCGTCGGCGAACTTGTGCACCAGCGACGGCGGGAATGCGGTCTCCATGTCGCGGGTCAGGTAGTCGTCATCCGGCACCAGCGACTTGAGCAGGGCTTCCTTGAGGTCGATCTTGCTGTAGGAGATCAGCACCGACAGTTCGGCACGGCTCAGGCCCTGGTTGGCCGCCAGGCGTTCGGCCAGTTGCTCTTCCGACGGCAGGAACTCGATCGCCCGGTCCAGTTTGCCGCGGCTTTCCAGGTCGGCCATCAGGCGCTTGTACTCGGCGATGCGCTCTCTGGCCCGGCGCGCGGCCAGGGACAGGGCCTGGGTCTGTTTGTAGTTGTTGCCCAACACCAGCGCGGCCACTTCGTCGGTCATGCTGCCGAGCAACTGGTTGCGCTGTTTCTCGGTCATGTCGCCGGCCTGCACCACTTCGTTGAGCAGGATCTTGATGTTGACCTCGTGGTCGGAGCAGTCCACGCCACCGGCGTTGTCGATGAAGTCGGTGTTGGTGGCGCCGCCATTCAGGCCGAACTCGACCCGGCCAAGCTGGGTCATGCCCAGGTTGCCGCCCTCGCCCACTACCTTGCAGCGCAGCTCGTTACCGTTGACCCGCAGCGCGTCGTTGGCCTTGTCGCCGACATCGGCGTGGCTTTCGCTGCTGGACTTGACGTAAGTGCCGATACCGCCGTTCCACAGCAGGTCCACCGGCGCTTTGAGCAGTGCGTTGAGCAGCTCGGTCGGGGTCAGCTTGTCGGCTTCGATGGCGAAGCGTTCCTTCATCTGCGGGGTGATGGCGATGCTCTTCGCGCTGCGCGTGAAGATGCCGCCACCCTCGGACATGATGCTGGTGTCGTAGTCGCTCCAGGCCGAACGCGGCAGGTCGAACAGGCGCTTGCGCTCGGCGAAGCTGGTGGCCGGGTCCGGATTCGGGTCGATGAAGATGTGCAGGTGGTTGAAGGCTGCCACCAGTTGCAGGGTCTCGGACATCAGCAAGCCGTTGCCGAACACGTCGCCGGCCATGTCGCCGACGCCGACCACGGTGATGCTGTCTTTTTGCACGTTGATGCCGCGTTCGCGGAAGTGGCGCTGCACGCCGACCCAGGCGCCACGGGCGGTGATGCCCATTTTCTTGTGGTCGTAGCCGGCCGAGCCGCCCGAGGCGAAGGCGTCGCCGAGCCAGAAGCCGTAGTCGATGGCGATGCCGTTGGCGATGTCGGAGAAGGTCGCGGTGCCTTTGTCGGCCGCTACCACCAGGTAGGGATCGTCTTCGTCATGCCGCACCACGTTGGCCGGTGGTACTACGCCGCCGTCCTTGAGGTTGTCGGTGATGTCCAGCAGACCGGAGATGAAGATGCGGTAGCAGGCGATACCTTCAGCGGCGATGTCATCACGGCTGCCGCCCAGCGGCAGGCGACGCGGCAGGAAGCCGCCCTTGGCGCCCACCGGCACGATCACCGAGTTCTTCACCTGCTGGGCTTTTACCAGGCCCAGCACTTCGGTGCGGTAGTCTTCCTCGCGGTCCGACCAGCGCAGGCCGCCCCGCGCGACGTTGCCGAAGCGCAGGTGCACGCCTTCAACCCGCGGCGAGTAGACGAAGATCTCGAAGCGCGGCACCGGTTTTGGCAGTTCGGGGATGAGCTTGGGGTTGAACTTGAAGCTGAAGTAGGACTTGTTCTGACCGTTGGCGTCCGGCTGATAGAAGTTGGTGCGCAGGGTCGCCTTGATCAGGTCCAGGTAGCGCCGCAGGATACGGTCTTCGTTGAGCACCTGGACGTCGTCCAGTGCCGTGAGAATCGCCTGTTCCAGACGCTGCTGCTTGTCTTCGAGGTCTTCGACGGTGAGCTTGCGCGCCAGGTAGAAGCGGGTCTTGAACAGGCGGGTCAGCTCGCGAGCGATATCGGTGTGGTTGTTCAGGGTGCTGGCGATGTAGCCGAGGTCGAAGCCCAGGCGGATCTGCTTGAGGTAGCGGGCGTAGGCACGAAGCAGCGCGACGTCGCGCCACGGCAGGCCGGCGGTCAGCACCAGGCGGTTGAAGGCGTCGTTTTCCGCATCGCCGTTGACGATGTGGACGAAGGCGTCCTGCAGGGTGTCGTTGAGTTGCTGGATATCCAGCTCGACGCCTTCGGCAGTGGTGAAGGCGAAGTCATGAATCCAGAACTCGCGGCCATTGCTGTGGCGCAAGCGATACGGGAACTCGCCCAGCACGCGCAGGCCGAGGTTTTCCAGGATCGGCAGCACGTCGGACAGGGCCAGCGGGGTATCGGCGTGGTACAGCTTGCAGTGCAGCAGCTGTTTACCGGTCTGGGTCAGCGGCTGGTAGAAGCTCATCACCAGCGGCTTGCCCTCGGACAGGTTGAGCAGGTGCTGCATGTCCACCACCGCCGAGTGCGCGGCAAAGCGCTCGCGGTAGCCGGCCGGGAAGCCTTTCGGGAAGTCCGCCAGGACGTTGGTGCCCTGGGCTTCGCCGAAGTTCTCGACGGTCAGCGCGGCGTAGTCGTCCTGCCACGAACGGCAGGCCTGGATCACTTCGTTTTCCAGTTGTTTGGCGTCGATATCGATGCGGTTCTTCGGATCGACCCGCAGGATCAGTTGCACCCGCGCCAGCACCGATTCGGAGAAGAAGGTCCAGAACTCGCAGTCGCTGGCCTTCAGGCGCTCCATCAGGACCTGCTGGATCTTCTGCCGCACTTCGGTGGAGTAGATGTCACGCGGAACGTAGGCCAGGCAGTAGCAGAAGCGACCGTACGGGTCTTTGCGCAGGAACACGCGGATCTTGTTGCGCTCCTGGATCTGCACGATGGACATGACGGTGCTGAACAGCTCGTCCACCGGGGTCTGGAACAGGTCGTCGCGCGGCAGCACTTCGAGGACCTGGGCCAGTTCCTTGCCCAGGTGCGCCTTGGCGTCGAAGCCCGAACGGCGCTCGACTTCGGCGACCTTGCCGCGAATGTACGGAATCTGGTGGACGCTCTCGCCATACACCGACGAGGTGTACAGGCCCATGAAGCGGCATTCCTTGATGACCTTGCCGTCGGCGTCGAGCTGGCGGATCGACACGTAATCCGGGTAAGCCGGACGGTGCACGCGGCTCGGGTGAGCGGCCTTGGCGAAGGACAGCAGCAGCGGTTCGTTCAGGTAGTTGACCGCGTAGTCTTCGATACGCAGGTCTTCGGTGGTCAGGCCGGCGCGCAGCAGGCGGGTCAGGCCGAGGAACGACTGCTCGTCGTAGACCAGTTGGCCGCCCTGGGCATCGCCGTTGACCACGAATTCTTCATAGCCGAGGAAGGTGAAGTGGTTGCCCACCAGCCATTCCAGGAAGCTCTGGATCTCGGATTTCTCGGTTTGCGCCGGGGCATACGGGGTCTGCTCCACCAGCGCCAGCAAGTCGCGGACCTTGGCCTTCATCGGCTCGAAGTCGGCCACGGCGACGCGCACTTCGGCCAGCACCTGGGTCAACTCATGGGTCAGCACGCCGAGTTCGGTGTTGTTGGCGCAGCGGTCGATCTCCAGGTACATCAGCGATTCTTGCAGCACGTCCTCGCCGTGGGTGCCCTTGGGCAGGATTTCCAGCAGTTCGCCCTTGGCCCCACGACGCGTGCTCAGCACCGTGGTCTGCAGGGTGTGGATGCTGTAGCCGCGACGGTTCAGCTCGGTACGCACCGAGTCGACCAGGAACGGCAGGTCATGGTGCAGGACTTCCACGGCGGTGTGGGTCGACTGCCAGCCATGACGCTCGTAATCGGGGTTGTAGACGTTGACCTGAGGTTGGCTGTGATCGAAGCGCTCGATCATGCGCCAGGCAGAGAGGGTGCAACCGACCAGGTCGGACAGGCGCCGCTGGGTCAGTTCGTCCAGAGAGATGATGCCGAAGAACTGCTCGGCGAACAGCGCCACTTGTGGCAGTGCCTGCTCGCTGATGTGCTGGGCCAGGGCCGCTTTCAGTTGATGCTGGAAGTCGGCTTTGCTGGCTGCGGTGAAGAACGCCATCTGTGGTACTCCGCTTGGGCTTTGTTATTGGGTGAAGCGTCGCGCGTGTCCGCTTTATCCCGCATCAACCATAGCCAATGACGGGCAAAGCGCAGAGGAAATCCGAAAGAGCGGGTGCCGGGATGACCGACTGGTCACACCGGGATGGACATCTGCAAAAACCACTGCCACTGAAGCCGGCTGCGTCTTTACGGGTGTCCATCGACAACGCAGCTTAACGACAGCCCACCCGGCCCTGCTTGCGGCGCTGCGACATATTCGGACAACGAGGAGCAACGGAAGATTTATCCCGTGGGCGAACACTGGCACACTCGCGTTTCAATTCCTTTATCGAGCCGCCCATGCAACTGACCGCCCAACTGGCCTTCGCCAACCCTTGCGATGATGAAGAAGACAACCTGGCCACCGTCGGCTGCCAAAGCGACAAGAACCAGTTGTTCATCATCAGCCGCTACCCGCACGAAGACAGAGTGGACCTCATGCTCGACGAAGAAGGCGCCACCGTCCGCGACCTGAAGGTGACACTCAGCGACACCCGCCTGCTGGTCGAGCTGGCGGCCGGGTCTACCGACCTGTTCGAAGACGATGTGCTGGAAATCCGCCTGGAGAGCGCCAGCATCGACGCGGATGAAATCGAACAGGCCCTGCGCGTGATCCTCGACGGCACCGGCACCTTCGTCAGCGAGCGCTGAGTGCAACAGGGCCGGGCAGCGCGCCCGGCCCCTTGCCGCGATCTCCCCCCGAAGAATTTCCCCCGGCACCGTTAGTCGGCGACCCCACGGATGGATTAAAGTATCAACCCCTGCCCGGGGCCGTTCGCCGGCCCCGCGCGTCATTCCAGGAACCGTCGACGATGGAACACCGTGAAGCGCTGGTCGCGCTGCGCACCTTTCTTTCAACCCAGATCCTTGGCCAGGAAAAACTGGTTGAACGCCTGCTGATCGTGCTCCTGGCCGACGGCCACATGCTGGTCGAAGGCGCACCGGGCCTTGCCAAGACCAAGGCCATCAAGCAACTGGCCGACGGGATCGAGGCGCAGTTCCATCGCATCCAGTTCACCCCCGACCTGCTCCCCGCCGACATCACCGGCACCGAAATCTATCGGCCGGAGACCGGCAGCTTCGTGTTCCAGCAGGGGCCGATCTTCCACAACCTGGTGCTCGCCGACGAAATCAACCGGGCCCCGGCCAAGGTGCAATCGGCGCTGCTCGAAGCCATGGCCGAGCGCCAGGTCAGCGTCGGCCGCAGCACCTACGAGCTGTCGCCGCTGTTCCTGGTGATGGCCACGCAAAACCCGATCGAGCAGGAAGGCACCTACCCGCTGCCCGAAGCCCAGCTCGACCGTTTCCTGATGCACGTGAAGATCGGCTTCCCGGACGCCTCGGTGGAGCGACGCATTCTGTCGCAAGCCCGCGGCGAAGCCCTCAACGGCGAAACCAAGCCGGAACGCCGGGTCACCCAGCAGGCGATCTTCGCCGCCCGCAAGGAAATCCTCGGCCTGTACATGGCCGACGCGGTGGAGGAGTACCTGGTGCAACTGGTCATGGCCACCCGCAACGGCGCCAAGTACGACGCCGAGCTGGGTGACTGGATCGCCTACGGCGCCAGCCCGCGCGGCTCGATCGCCCTTGACCGCTGCGCCCGGGCCCACGCCTGGCTGGCCGGGCGCGACTTCGTCAGCCCGGAAGATATCCAGGCGGTGCTGTTCGACGTGCTGCGCCACCGCGTCATTCTTTCTTTCGAAGCCGAGGCCGCCGGTATCGACCAGGACCGGGTGATCCAGCGCGTCCTCGACGTCGTCGCTGTCGCCTGACCCCATGCCCAGCCAACTGTTGAACGCGCCCGGCATCCGCATCAGCCTCGCCGAGCTGATCGAGATGCGTCACCGGGTGCGTGAAGTGCGCCTGTTCTCCGCCCCCGGCCAGCGCAGCCCGCTCGTCGGCCTGCACCACTCGCGCCTGCGCGGGCGCGGTGTGGACTTCGACCAGGTACGGGTCTACCAGGCCGGCGACGACGTGCGCAACATCGACTGGCGCGTCACCGCCCGCACCCAGGAGCCGCACACCAAGCTGTTCCACGAAGAGCGCGAGCGGCCGATCTTCATCCTCGTCGAACAAAGCCGGCGGCTGTTCTTCAGCTCGGGCCTGATGTTCAAGTCGGTGCTCGCCGCCCAGGCTGCGGCGCTGTTCGGCTGGGCCGCGCTGGGCCACAACGACCGGATCGGCGGCCTGGTGTTCGGCGACAACGAGCACTACGAAATCAAACCGCGACGCAGCAAGCAGAGCCTGCTGCAACTGCTCAACCGCCTGGCCCGGGTCAATCAGTCGCTGCACACCGAAGCCGTGACCCAAGGCGACAACCTTGGCACCGCGCTGCGCCGCGCCCGCGAGGTGCTGCGTCCCGGCAGCCTGGCCATCATCATTTGCGACGAGCGGGCGCTGAACCCCAGCGTCGAACAGCAACTGGGCCTGCTGTCGCGGCATTGCGACCTGCTCCTGCTGCCGCTCTCCGACCCGCTCGACCACGCCCTGCCCGCCGCCGGCCTGCTGCGCTTCGCCCAGCGCGGCGCGCAACTGGAGTTGGACACCCTCGATACCAACCTGCGCCAGAGCTACCGTCAACTGAGCGAAGCGCGGATCGCGCGCTGGGAACTGCTCGCGCAGAAACTGCGGGTGGTGTTGATGCCCTTGAGCACCCAGAGCGAAATGATCGAGCAATTGCGCGAATACCTCGACCCCCAACGCGCCGGCAAGCCGCGATGAACCCTCTGGCGCAACTGCAACCGCTGATCGCCCCCGAGCCGATCAGCGCCTGGCCCCCCGCCCCCGGCTGGTGGGCGCTGCTGCTGATCCTGCCGTTGCTGGGCTGGGGCCTCTGGCGGCTGCGCCACTGGCGACCGCGCAAAGCGCCGTTGCCACGCGCCGAGCAACCGCTGGACCCGATCCGCGTCGCCGCCCTGGCCGAACTGGCGCAGTTGCCCAAACCCTACGACGGCGCGCCGGCCGGCGCCTGGCTGCAGCAGATCAACGCGCTGCTCAAGCGCCTGTGCCGCAACCACTACCCGGAAAGCCACAGCCACACCCTCAATGGCCGGCAGTGGCTGGCATTTCTCGACAACCGTTGCCCGGCCGCCGGGCTGACGCGCTGGATGGTGCTGGTGGAAGGCGCCTACAAGCCCGAATGCCGGCTGGACGACAAAGCCATCGCCGGGCTCAACCAGTCCGTCGAAACCTGGATTCGCAAGCATGTTTGAACTGGCCTGGCCCTGGGTCTTCGCCCTGCTCCCGCTGCCCTGGCTGGCACGCCTGGTGCTGCCGGCCGCGGACAGCGGCGAGCCGGTGCTCAAAGTCAGCTTCCTCGACGAGCTGGAAGGCCTGGCCGGGCGCCGCGCGCGGCTGAACCTGCCGACCTGGCGTCAGCAGGCGCCGTTCGTGCTGATCTGGCTGCTGCTGTTGCTGGCCGCCGCCCGCCCGCAATGGCTGGGCGAGCCGCTGCCGGTGGCCGCCAGCGGACGCGATTTGCTGGTGGCGGTGGATGTCTCTGGCTCCATGGACTTCCCCGACATGAGCTGGGAAGGCGAAGACGTCAGCCGCCTGGTGCTGGTCAAACAACTGCTCGGTGACTTTCTCGAACAACGCGAAGGCGACCGCGTCGGGCTGATCCTGTTCGGCAGCCAGGCCTACCTGCAGGCGCCGCTGACGTTCGACCGACGTACCGTGCGCAGCTTCCTCGACGAGGCGCAGATCGGCATCGCCGGCAAGAACACCGCCCTCGGCGACGCCATCGGCCTGGCCGTGAAACGCCTGCGGATGCGCCCGACCGACAGCCGCGTGCTGATCCTGGTCACCGACGGCGCCAACAACGGCGGGCAGATCCACCCGCTAACCGCGGCGCGGCTGGCGGCCCAGGAAAGCATCCGCATCTACACCATCGGCATCGGCGCCAGCGCCGAAGAAAACGGCACCGCTGGCCAACTCGGGCTCAACCCCAGCCTGGACCTGGACGAAGCCTCGCTGCGGGAAATCGCCCAGATCACCCATGGCGAATACTTCCGCGCCCGCGATGGCGCCGAACTCAAGACCATCGGCGAAACCCTCGACCTGCTGGAACCGGTGGAACAACAACCAACCCAGGCGCGCACCGCCGAAGCGCTGTATGCCTGGCCACTGGCGGCGGCATTGCTGCTCAGCCTGGCGTTGGTGCTGCGCGAACGCTGGCCCGACCATCTGGTGCAAAAGCTGCTGCAACGCCTGTTGCGTCGCCCGGACTTTCTCCAGCCGCACCCGGAATGGCGCGAACGGCTGAAACGCCTGCGCCTGCGGAGGCGCCGATGATCGACCTCTGGCCCTACTGGCTACGCCCACTCTGGCTGCTGTTATTGCCCGTGCTCGGCTGGCTGCTGTGGAAACTCTGGCACCGGCAGAAACGCGCCGGCCGCTGGCAGATGATCCTGCCGCCGGCCTTCCACGGCGTACTGCTCGGCGGCGGCAGCGGCCACGACAGCAAACTGCCGTGGATCGCCCTCGGCCTGGCCTGGTTGCTGGGCGTGCTGGCCCTGCTCGGGCCGAGTTGGCAGCGCCTGGAAGAAACCCGCCAGCGCCCCGCCGACCCGCTGGTGATCCTGCTGGAACTGACCCCGTCGATGCTCGCTGAAGACAGCCCACCCTCACGCCTTGAACAGGCGCGGCGGAAAGTCCTCGACCTGCTGAAACACCGCAGCGACAGCCAGACCGCCATCGTCGTCTATGCCGGTAGCGCGCACACGCTGGTGCCGCTGTCGGATGACCTGGGCACCAGCCGCAACCTGCTCGAAGCGCTGGAACCGGGCATCATGCCGCAACCCGGACAACGCGCCGACCTGGCGCTGCGCAAGGGCCTGGCACTGCTGGCCCAGGGCGCCCTCGGCCAGGGCCGGGTGCTGCTGATCGCCTCGTCTCTCAGTGAAGAAGAACGCCAGGGCATCGCCCAGGCGCTCGGGCGCAACGGCCCGGCCCTGCTGATGCTGGGCGTGGGCAGCGCCGAAGGCGCACCGGTGAAACAGGCCAGCGGCGAATTCATCAAGGACGCCGACGGTGCGATCCTGCTGCCGCGACTGGACAGCGCCAGCCTCAAGCCCTTCATCAACGACCTCGGCGGCCGCTACCGGCATGCGCGCATCGACGACCTCGACCTGCGCGGCCTGGGCCTGTTCGACAAACCCCGGGCCCTGAGCAGCGACGGCCAGACCGTGCAGCTCGACAACTGGGCCGACCAGGGTTACTGGTTGCTGCTGCCCCTGTTGCTGCTGGCCGCCTGCGCCGGGCGGCGCGGCTGGCTGTTCTGCCTGCCGCTGTTGCTGTGCCTGCCGCAGCCGGCCCACGCCTTCGAATTCAGTGAGCTGTGGCGCCGCCCCGATCAGCAGGGCCAGCACCTGCTGGAAAAAAAGCGTCCGGCCGAAGCCGCGAAGCACTTCAAAGACCCGCAATGGAAAGGCTGGGCCCTCTACGAAGCCGGTGACTACGCCGGCGCCGCCCGCCAGTTCGCCCTCGACGACAGCGCCAGCGGCCACTACAACCGTGGCAACGCCCTGGCCCGCGGCGGCGAGCTGGAAGCCGCGGTGGATGCCTACGAAGAAGCGCTGGAGCGTCAGCCCGATCTGCAACCGGCGCTGACCAACAAGGCCCTGGTGGAACAACTGCTGCAACAACGCCAGCAGGAACAGCCACCGGAGCAAAAGGAACCCGAGCCGGAAGACACGCAACAGTCCGGCCAGCAGATGCCCGGCGACAGCAACGAGAACAGCCAGCAAAACAGCAACCAGAGCGAAACCGGACAACCCGGCGACGAACCGGAAGAACACCAGGAACCCGGCGAAAGCCAGACTCAGCAGAACAGCAGCGGCGATGACGACGAATCCGTGACCCAGCCGCCGCAGCGCCCTACCGGCAGCAACCTCGACGTCGAACAGCGCCAGGCGCTGGAACAATGGCTGCGGCAGATCCCGGACAACCCGGCGCAACTGCTGCGGCGCAAATTCTGGTACGAACAGCAACAACATCAGGAAACCCATCGATGAGCCGCGTCTGCGCCTTCGTGTTCTGTCTTCTTTTCGGCCCGCTGGTTCAGGCCGCGGAGCTCCATGCCAGCGTCGACCGCGCCCGGCTGAGCACCGCCGAGACCCTGGAACTGACCCTGGAAATCCAGGACGTGACCCAATTCGGCAAGCCGGACCTGACGCCCCTGCAGGCCGACTTCGAAGTCCGCGGCACCCGCCAGCTCAACAGCCTCAACACCCTCGACGGGCAGAACGAGGCCACCACCCGCTGGGTGGTCACGCTGATGCCACGGCGGGCCGGCACCCTGCAAATCCCCCCGCTGCACCTGGGCGAGTTGCACAGCGAAGCCATCGAATTGCAGGTCGAGGCCGCGCAGGACAGCCCGGCGACGATCCTCGCCCCGGTGTTCATCGAAGCCAGCCTCGACCAGAACGACATCTACGTGCAGGCCCAGGCGGTACTGACCCTGCGCATCTACCACTCGGTGTCGCTGTACGACGACAGCAGCCTCAGCCCGTTGCAGATCGACGGGGTGAAGATCGAACCGCTGGGCGAGTCGCGCACCTACGAAAAACTGATCAACGGTATCCGCCACGGCGTCATCGAGATGCGCTACGCGCTCTACCCGCAGCGCAGCGGCGAAGTCACGGTGCCGACCCTGACCTTCAGCGCCACCAGTGCCGGCAGCGACAGCGACAACCCAGGCAACCCCGGCAACAGCCAGGTGCGGGTCAGCTCGCGCGAGTTGCCGTTGCAGGTGCGCCCGATCCCCGCCGACTACCCGGCGGGCCTGGCCTGGTTGCCGGCGCGCAGCCTGACCCTGGAAGAACACTGGAGCCCGGACCCGAGCCAGGGGCCGACGCAGATTGGTGATTCGCTGACCCGAACCATCACGATCAAGGCCGAAGGACTCTCCAGCACCCAATTGACGCCCCTGCCCGGCACCGAAGTGCCGGGGCTGCGGCGCTACCCGGACCAGCCACAACTGCGCAACCAGATCGACGAACGCGGCCTGATCGGCAGCCGCGAAGAACGCGAGGCCCTGGTGCCGACTCACAGCGGCGCACTGGAGTTGCCCAGCCTGGAACTGGTCTGGTGGAACACCCGCGAAAACCATCTGGAGCGCAGCAGCCTGCCCGCGCGCAGCCTCAACGTGCAGGACAACCCGGCGCTGAGCGCGGAAACCCCGAGCGCGACACCGGCAAGCGACGGCCAGCCGCTGTGGCCGTGGCAACTGAGCACGTTGGTGTTGGCGCTGACCACGTTGGCCGGTTTCGCCCTGTGGTGGCGTGCCCGTTCGCAGCCGGCGGTGCTGCGTGCTGCGCAGACCGGGCCGAGCCCGCGCACCCTGCTCGACGACCTCAAGCGCGCCTGCCAGGCCAACGACTCCCACGCCACCCGCCAGGCCCTCGACGCCTGGGCCCGGCAACAACCGCAGACCCTGGCGGACATGGCGGCGCGCTTCGTGCCGCTGTCCGATGCCCTCGACGGTCTCAACAGCGCGCTGTACAGCGAGGCGGGACAGTACTGGCAAGGCGATGAACTGTGGCGGGCGATCAGCACCATTCCCACGGCGGAACAGGCGCAGCCGGCGCAGGGCGAGAATGGCGGGTTGCCGCCGTTGTATCCGAAGTAGGGAATCTGCAGCGCTCTCCAGATCGAGCGTCGCCTATGCGGCGATGAGGCCCTTCAAACATCACCCAAAACCCTGACCCAATCACCGGACCCATCCCACATTCGGGTACCATATCCGGCTTTTAGCCGGCTCCCGTCACAGGATTACCAATGCGTCTGTTTCACACTTCCGACTGGCATCTGGGACAAACCCTGCACGGCCAGGAGCGCGATTTCGAACATGCCTGCTTTCTCGACTGGCTGCTGGGCCAACTGAAGCTGCGCGAGCCCGATGCCCTGCTGATCGCCGGCGATGTCTTCGACACCGTCAACCCGCCGGTCAAGGCGCAGGAACGGCTCTACGACTTCATCGTCAAGGCCCACGAGCAACAGCCGGGGCTGACCATCGTGATGATCGCCGGCAACCACGATTCCGGCTCGCGCATCGAACTCCCCGCAGCCCTGATGCGCCGCCTGCGCACCCACGCGGTAGGCCGGGTGCAGTGGCTGGACGAAGGCCAGCTCGACAGCGAACGTTTGCTGGTGCCGCTGACCAACGCCAAGGGCAAGGTCCTGGCCTGGTGCCTGGCGCTGCCGTTCCTGCGACCAGCAGAAGTCACCGGCCCGCACCTGGGCGAGGACTACCTGCGCGGGATTGGCCAGGTCCATGAAAAGCTCATTGCCGCCGCCCTCGAACGCCGCGACCCGAAGCAGCCGCTGATCGCCATCAGCCACGCGCACATGGCCGGCGGATCGATTTCGGAAGACTCCGAGCGCAGCCTGATCATCGGCAACGCCGAAGCCCTGCCGGCCAGTCTGTTCGGCGCCGAGATCGGCTACGTCGCCCTCGGCCACCTGCACAAGCCGCAAAAGGTCAACGGCGAGGAGCGCATCCGCTACTGCGGGTCGCCGCTGCCGCTGTCGTTCTCGGAAATCAAATACCCGCACCAGATCCTCGAAATCGAGTTCAAGGGCAACAAGTTGCTCAGCGTCGAAAGCCGTCACGTGCCCCGCGCAGTGGCCTTGCAGCGGCTCGGTCCGGCGCCGCTGGCGGAGCTTCTGACGCAACTGAACGAACTGCCGACGGTCGATCTGCTGGACGACCCGCAACGCCAGCCGTGGCTGGAAGTGCGGGTGCAACTGGACGAGCCGCAAGCGGACCTGCGCCAGCAGATCGAAACCGCACTGCAAGGCAAGGCCGTGCGCCTGATCCGCATCGCCGCCGAATATGCAGGTCGCGCCGGAGCCGACGGCGACGACGACACCCGTCTGGTGGAACTGGGCCAGCTCAAGCCCGAAGACCTGTTCGCCCGCGCCTGGGAACAGGCCTATGGCAACGCCGCCGATGAACAGACCCTGGCCGACTTCGCCCTGCTTTTGCAGGACGTTCAGCAAGAGGAGGAGCAGCCATGAAGATTCTTGCCATTCGCCTGAAAAACCTCGCCTCGCTGGCCGGTCCGTTCGAAATCGACTTCACCGCCGAACCCCTGGCCAGCGCCGGCCTGTTCGCCATCACAGGGCCCACCGGCGCCGGCAAGAGCACCCTGCTCGACGCCCTGTGCCTGGCGCTGTTCGGCTCGGTGCCGCGGCTGGACAATATCGGCAGGGAAACCAAGGTCCCCGACGTCGACGGCGAAATCCTCACCAACGACCCGCGCACCCTGCTGCGCCGCGGCACCGGCAGCGGTTTCGCCGAGGTGGACTTCGTCGGCATCGACGGCCGCCGCTACCGTGCCCGCTGGGAAACCAACCGTGCCCGTGACAAGGCCACCGGCAAACTGCAAGGCAGCCGCCAGAGCCTGCACGACCTGGACAGCCAGCAACTGCTGAGCAACCAGAGCAAGCGCGAGTACGAACAACTGATCGAGTCCCGCCTGGGGCTCAACTTCGCCCAGTTCACCCGTGCGGTGATGCTGGCGCAGAGCGAGTTCAGTGCCTTCCTCAAGGCCGACGACAAGGAGCGCAGTGAGCTGCTGGAAAAGCTCACCAACACGGCGATCTACAGCCAGTTGGGGCGGCGCGCCTTTATCAAGGCCAAGGACGCGGCCGACAGCTACAAAGCCCTGGAGCTTGAAGCCAGCGGCGTACTGCCGATGAACGCGGAAGAGCGCACGGCCCTCGATGAACGCCTCGGCGAAGCCCAACAGCAACTCAAGGCCGAACAGGCGCAACTGCGCCAGCTCGAACAGCAACGCACCTGGCTCAACGAGCTGCACGCCTTGCAGGCGCAGCAAAGCGCGGCGGCTGCCGACCTGAGCAACGCCCGCCAGGCGTGGGAACACCTGGCCGGCGAACGGCTGAACCTGAGCCGCCTTGAACAGCTCGCGCCGCAGCGTCATCAGTTCGCCCGACGCCAGGAGTTGCTCAACCAGCTCACGCCGTTGGCCAGCGCGCTGGAACAGCAGCGCCGGCAACAGACCGAACTGGGCAATCGCCAGCAGCAACTGGAACAGGACCTGAACGGCGCCCGCGAAGCCCTCACCCGCGCCCTCGGCGAACAGACCGACAGCGCACCGCGCCTGCGCCAGGCCTTCGACACCCAGCACAACCTCGCCCGCCTGGAGCAGGAGCTGACCCGCGACCGCGCCCTGACGCTGCAAGCGCAGCAAGCGTGCGAAGAAGGCCGCAGCCAACTGGCGAGCCTGATCGAACACCAGCAACGCCACGAGCAGACCCTCGCCAGCATTGCCGGCCAGCTTGAACAAAGCGCCGCGCTGGCAAGCCTGGGCAGCGCCTGGAACGCCTACCGCAGCCAGTTGCAACAGGTGATGCTCACCGCCAACCGCCTGGGCAAGGGCCGCGAAGAACTGCCGACCCTGCGCCAGACCGCCGAAACCCGCGCCCGTCAGTGCGAGGAATTGCGCGCCGAACTGGCCGTGCTGTTCCAGGAAGCCGGCGCCGAACCACAGGCCCTGGCCGAACAGATCGGCCTGCTCGGCACCCTGCTGCAGGACAACCGCAAGCTGCAACGCGGCTTCGAGGAACTGGCGCGGCTGTGGGGTCGTCAGCAGGACGTCGAGCAGCGCCTGCTGGCCCTGCGCGAACGCCAGTCCGGCGCCCAGCAAGAGCGCGCGCAACTGATCGCCGCCGGCTTGCAGGGCAAGCAGGAACTGGAAGCCGCGCAGCAAGCGCTGACCCTCACCCGCCAGTTGCTGGAGCGCCAGCGCCTGGCTCGCAACGCCAGCGTTGAAGAACTGCGCACGCAGTTGCAGGACGAGCAACCCTGCCCGGTCTGCGGCAGCCTGGAACACCCCTACCATCAGCCGGAAGCGCTGCTGGAAAACCTCGCCCGCCACGACGAAAGCGAAGAGGCCAACGCCCAGAAGGCGGTCACCGAACTCACCCAGAAGCTGGACGAATTGCGCTCCCAGCTCGGCGGCGTCAACGGCCAGCTCAAGGAGTACCTGCACCAGCAGGAGCAACTGAACACCCAGCTCCAGGCCCTGGCCCCGGAACTCGAAGCCCAGCCGCTCTACCCGCAACTGGCGGAACAGAACAGCGCCTCCCGCAGCCAGTGGCTCGACCTGCAACTGCGCCGACTGAACGACGACATCGCCCGCGACGAACAGCGCCAGAACGCCCTGCTGACCCTGCAACAGGACGCCGCCCGCCTGCAGCAACAGCTTCAGGCCGCCAACGACGCCAGTCAGCAGGCCACCCAGCAACTGAACCAGCAACAAGACGCCCTGCACGCCGACGAACAGCGCCTGCAACAGGAACTGGCCCACTTCGAACCGCTGCTGCCGGCGGATATCTTCGCCGCGCTGCGGGACAAGCCAGCGGAAACCTTCCTGACCCTCGACCAGCAACTGAACACCCGCCAGCAACTGCTCGACCAACAGAAAGACGAACAGCAGGAACTGAACGAGCGCCTCAAGCAGCGCGAAGCCCTTGAACTCAAGCAACAGGCCCGTCAGCAGGAACAGGACAAGCTGCAACAGCAGCTCGTCGCCAGCGAGGCCCTGCAACAACAGGCCCGCGACGCCCTGACCGCGCTGATTGGCGAACATGCCGATGCCGAAGGCTGGCAGCGTCATCTGGAACAGGCCGTGGAGCAGGCGCGCAACGCCGAAGCCGGGGTCAACCAGCACTTGCAGGAGGCCCGCACCCAGGCCGCGGCCATCGCCAGCGAACTCAAGGCCCGCGAAGAGCAGCACACTCATCTGGAGCAGGAAAAGCAGCAACTGGACGCCGCCATCGCGCAATGGCGCGAGGCGCACCCGGAGCTGGACGAACAAGGCCTGGACGCCCTGCTCGGCATGGACGACGAACAGGTCGCCAGCCTGCGCCAGCGCCTGCAAATCGCGGAAAAAGCCATCGAACAGGCCGGCGTGCGGGTGCAGGAACGTGACGAGCGCCTGCAACAGCATCAGGCGCTGAACCTGACCGAACAACTGCCGCAAGCGCTGGAACTGGCACTGCAAAGTAGCCAGCAGCAACTGGACCAGCACGAACACCACTGCGCCGAACTTCGCGCGCAGCAGGCCGAAGACCAGCGCCGTCAGCAGGCCAGCCAGGCTCTCGCCGAACGCATCGCCCAGGCCCGCGGGGAATGGCAGCGCTGGGCGCGGCTGAGCGAGCTGATCGGTTCGGCCAGCGGCGACACCTTCCGCAAGATCGCCCAGGGCTACAACCTCGACCTGCTGGTGCACCACGCCAACCAGCAATTGCGCCAACTGGTCCGGCGCTACCGCCTCAAGCGCGGCGGCAGCCAGCTCGGCCTGCTGGTGCAGGATACCGAGATGGGCGACGAACTGCGCTCGGTGCACTCGCTGTCCGGCGGCGAGACCTTCCTGGTTTCGCTGGCCCTGGCGCTGGGCCTGGCGTCCATGGCCTCCAGCACCTTGCGCATCGAATCGCTGTTCATCGACGAAGGCTTCGGCAGCCTCGACCCGGAATCCCTGCAACTGGCCATGGACGCCCTCGACGGCTTGCAGGCCCAGGGCCGCAAGGTCGGGGTGATTTCCCATGTGCAGGAAATGCATGAGCGGATCGGCGTGCAGATCCAGGTCCGCCGCCAGGGCAACGGCCTGAGCACCCTGGAGGTGGACGGATGATCCTTTACTCGTTCCGCCGCTGCCCCTACGCCATGCGCGCGCGACTGGCGCTGCGCTACGCCGGGGTGGCGGTGCGCGTCGAGGAAGTCAGCCTGAAAGCCAAGCCCGCCGAAATGCTGGCGCTGTCGCCCAAAGGCACCGTGCCGGTGCTCAGCGTCGACGGGCGGGTACTGGAAGAAAGCCTGGACATCATGCGCTGGGCCCTGGCGCAGAACGATCCACAGGACTGGCTGCTCAAGGACGGTCCATCAGCGGCGATCGAACAGTTGATCGTCCGCAATGACAGCGAGTTCAAGGTGCACCTGAACCACTACAAATACGCCGAGCGCTACCCGGAGCAATCCCGGGAGCACTATCGGCGGCAGGCGGAAGTGATTCTTGCGGATCTGGAACAGCGCTTGAGCGAGCGACCTTACCTGCTGGCAGACCACCCGAGCCTGGCGGACGCCGCCTTGCTGCCGTTTATCCGCCAGTTCGCCGGGGTCGAACCGCAGTGGTTCGCCGAGGCGCCCTACCCGCGCTTGCGCGCGTGGTTGCAGGGCTGGCTGGAATCGGAGCTGTTCAAGGCGGTCATGGCGCGGTGATGTTCAGGGCGGCATCGTTGCATGGGTATCTACGCATCTACACATCGCGCAAGCAATCGCAAAGCGTCGGTCACCTCAATCTGTGGGAGCGGATTCATCCGCTCCCACACTTACCTGCGAGATGAGGCCCCTCAAGACCACCACAAACCTCAATGACTGACCTTGTGATCCAACGCCGCATAGAAATTGGCACTCTGCCGCAGATAGTCAGCCGTATAGCTCGGCGTCGCCGATTTACGCTGATTGATTTCAACATGGGCATGGGCGGCCTGGACCACGGACGCGGAAATGGCTGAAGCGGCAATCACAGGGAAAAGATTGAAATTCATGGCAAGGCTCTCAAAGTCGGTAGTGTGAAGAGGCCGTCTGGGGCCGTGGTTCAAAACTACGCCGCTACCGCCGCGAGAAAAAATTCATTGCGCCAGTAACCGATATCGATGCCATTGATAGTCAGTCGATGAACTTCAGGTCCGACGGCGCCGCCTGTTTGAACCGCTGCACCACCTCCCCCAGCAGTCCACTGACCGTATCGCGGCGGATCACCACGATGGTGTCGCTCTTCTGGTTGGCCACCAGTACAAAGCGCTGCCCCGGGTCGAGGCTGAACTCCCGCGGATGATCGCCTTCCACCGAACGCCGTTGCAGCAAGGTCAGCCGCCCACCATCGGGATCGATGGCAAACACCAGCAGTTCATTGACGCTGCCGCGGTTGCTGACATAGAGAAAACGCCCATCCGCCGAACCGTGCAGCGCGCCGCCGGCCTTTGCCGCGGGGTCATCGCTGTCGGTCAGCGCTGCGGTGTCGATCAGCCTGAGATGGCCGTCGTGATACTCGAACGTCGCCACCTGCGCGCTCATTTCCAGGGTCAGCCAGGCGTGTTTGCCATCCTTGCTGAACAGCAGATGCCGCGGCCCGCTGCCGGGCGGCAGCGCCACCGAATCGAACGCGCTCAGCGGCTGCGCGGCATTGCCGTCATAGCGGTAGCTGAAGACCCGGTCCGCGCCGAGGTCGCTGGCGAACAGGTAGCGGCCGTCCGGCGATGACACCAGCGAATGAACATGGGGCGCAGCCTGGCGTTCGGGATTGACCTGGCTGGCGGCGTGACGCAGTCGCTGCACCGCCGCGCCCAGCCGGCCGTCCGCCTTGACCGGCAGGACACTGAGGCTGCCGCCTTCCGGGGTCGAACCGCCATAGTTGGCGACGAACAGAAAACGCCCGTCGTGACTGAGGCTGGAATGGGTCGGCTCGCCGCCCTGGCTGCCAACCTGGTTGAGCGGCGCAAGGTGATGGGCCGAATCGAGGCTGAACGCCGACACCTCGCCCGCCGCCTGCTCGTTGACCGCGAACAGGTGGTGGCGGTCGGCGGACAGCGTCAGCCATGACGGGTTGCTCGCCGGCTGCACCTGCAGCGGCGTCGCGTCGAGCTGGCCGCTGGCGCCGTCGAAACGGTAGCGGTAAATACCTTCGCTGGCGCCGTCGGTGTAGCTGCCCACCAGCACTTCATGCCCGTGGGCCGTCGCGGTCAGCAACATGGCACTAGCGATCAGCCGGTTCAGCAGTGCTTTCATCGTCGCCCTCATCGGCTTCGTCGCCCTCGTCATCTTCCGAGGCCCGCAGCGCGCTCAGGCACACCAGGCGGTGCTCGCCGCTGTCACCGACGATCAGCCAGTCCTCGCCCTCGGCACGGGCGGCGGCGATCTGCTCGGGGGTGAAGGTCCAGCGCTTGAGTGCGCGGCCGTCCATGCACTCGATGCGCAGGCTGCTGTCGTCGTAGGTGAAGTCAAAGGCATGCAGGCCGTCGATCAGCAACATGTCGCAGGCTTGCAGGGCTTGGGAAAGGGTGGTCATTACGCAACTGCCATGAATGGGGAAAGGCGCAATGATAGCCCAAATGCACCGCGGGCCAGACGTTGTGGCGTCTGGCCCGCGGTTTCACTCAGGCGTGGATCAGTGAGCGAAGATCGATTTGCTCTGCTGTCCGGCCATTTTCTCCGGCTTGATCAGGAACCGCGCCAGCGCTGGCAGCAGCCACAGGGCGCCGAACATGTTCCACAGCAGCATGAAGGTCAGCATCAGGCCCATGTCGGCCTGGAACTTGATGGCCGAGAAGATCCAGGTGCACACGCCGATCGCCAGGCACAGGCCGGTGAACAGCACGGCCTTGCCGGTGGAACGCAGGGTCTGGTAGTACGCCTCCTGCAATGGCAGGCCCGCCCGCAGGAAACTTTCCAGGCGGCTGTAGATGTAGATCCCGTAGTCCACGCCGATACCCACGCCCAGCGCCACCACCGGCAGGGTGGCGACCTTGACGCCGATGCCCATGAAGGCCATCAGCGCGTTGCCCAGCACCGAGGTCAGCACCAGCGGCAGGACGATGCACAAGGTAGCGGCGAAGGAGCGGAAGGTGATCATGCACATCACCGCAACGCAGATGTACACCAGGATCAGGATGGTCAGTTCGGCGGACTTGATCACCTCGTTGGTGGCCGCTTCGATACCGGCGTTACCCGCCGCCAGGAGGAACTCCAGGCCTTCCTGGTTATGCGTGTCGGCGAAGGCCTTGACCGCCGCGACCACGCCATCAAGGGTTTCCGCCTTGTGGTCGTTGAGGAATACCAGCACCGGCGCCAGCGAGCAGTCGCCGTTGTACAGGCCATCGGCGCGGGATACCGAGGTGTTCAGCACTTCCGGGTTACGCGACAGGCTTTCCCATTTCAGGTTGCCCTCGTTCATGCCCTTGATCATCTGCTTGGACACGGTCACCAGGGAGATCGCCGACTGCACGCCCGGGGTGTTTTCCATGGTCCACATCAGTTCGTCGATCGGCGCCATGGTCTTGTACACCGAGCACTGCTCCGTCGGCGTCTTGACCATCACCACCAGCACGTCGGAGCTGGTCGAGTAGTTGTCGATGATGAAGGCGTTGTCTTTGTTGTAGCGCGAGTCCGGACGCAGTTCCGGCGCGCCCTGGTCGAGGTCGCCGATCTTCAGGTTCTGGCTGTACCAGAGGCCGCCGCCAAAGGCGACCAGCGCCAGGAGCACCGACACCCGCGCCACTTTCGGGCTGGCGAAGTTGGACAGCAGGCGCCAGAACGGGTGCTCGCAGGTCGCATCGCGCTTGCTGCGCTCGATGGCCTTCTTGCTGATGCCGACATAGGAAATCGCCACCGGCAGCAGGATCAGGTTGGTGAAGACGATCACCGCCACGCCGATGGACGCGCCGATGGCCAGCTCGCGGATCACCCCGATATCGATGATCAGCAGGGTGATGAAGCCCACGGCGTCGGCCAAAATGGCGATCATCCCCGGCAGGAACAGTTGCCGGAACGTGCGTCGCGCTGCGGTCAGGGCGTTGTCGGCGTCACTGGATTGCAGGGCGATGCCGTTGATCTTCTGCACCCCATGGGAAATGCCGATGGCGAAGATCAGGAACGGCACCAGCATCGAATACGGATCGAGCCCGAAACCCACCACGTGCATCAATCCGAGCTGCCAGACCACCGCCACCAGGGTGGTGGTGAGCACGGCGATGGTGCTGCGGATACACCAGGTGAACCAGTACAGCAGGACCCAGGTGATGCCCAACGCGATGGCGAAGAACGCCGCGACCATCATCAGGCCATCGATCAGGTCGCCAACTTTCTTGGCGAAACCGACGATGTGAATCTTCACATTCGGGTTCTGCGCTTCGTACTTGTCGCGGATCTTCTCTTCCAGTTCGTGGGAGAACTTCTGGTAGTCCAGCTTGATCTGCCGCCCCTGGTCCTGCGGGTCGGGATAGGACTCTTGCAGCGGAATATCGACGATGCTGGATTTGAAGTTGTTCGCCACCAGACGGCCGATCTGGCCGGACTTGAGGACGTTGTTGCGCAGCGCGTCGAGGCTTTCCGGCGAACCGTTGTAGGTGTTGGGGATCACTTCGCCGCCGGAGAAGCCTTCTTCGGTCACCTCGGTCCAGCGCACCGCGGGGCTCCACAGCGACTTCAGCGCCGAGCGGTCAACGCCGGGGATGTAGAAGACTTCGTCATGGATTTGCCGCAGCGTCTCCATGTAGTCCTTGTCGAAGATATCGCCGTTGACCGCCTCCACCGAGATACGCACGGTGTTGCCGAGGTTGGCCAGGTCATTGCGGTGCTCGAGCATGTTCTGGATGAACGGGTGCTCCAGCGGAATCATTTTTTCGAAGCTGGTGGACGGGCGGATCAGCGTGGCCTGCCAGAACAGGAAGATGCTGACCAGCAGGCAGATACCAATCACCACCGGACGGTTGTTGAAGATCAGGCGCTCGAGCAAGGTCGGCTTGTCCTGATGGTGTTGGCTCATGGTGAACGACTCCCGACTGGTCATGGTTGCGCCCTCTCGGCACCGGTGGCGGCGGCGAAGTGTGCGCCGCCCTGCCCCACCAGGATCAGATTGCCGTCAGGCAGGCCGCTGGCTCCTGCCAGCGCGAGGCGGTCGGCGCGGTTGAAGACGCTGAAGGTGACGCCATCGTCGCTGCTGCGCAGGACCGTCCCCCCATTGCCCACAAGTACCAGACTGCCATCATCGAGAAGCGTAGCGCTTGAGAGGCCGAATTCGAGCGTCCCGCGTGTGGCTTTCAAGCTGATCTGCTGCCAGGTGTCACCAAAATCGCTGGAGCGGTAAAGGTTTCCGCGCAAA
The DNA here is from genome assembly GCF_025466035.1 of Pseudomonas sp. 20P_3.2_Bac5. NCBI lineage: Bacteria > Pseudomonadati > Pseudomonadota > Gammaproteobacteria > Pseudomonadales > Pseudomonadaceae > Pseudomonas > Pseudomonas sp. 20P_3.2_Bac5. The sequence goes on from NZ_JANLOA010000082.1 coordinate 163,404, forward strand.
CCATAGGCCAGCAGGGTCTGCGGCTGAGCGGTGCTGATCACACCGAAGAACGAGCCCTCGTAGGGGCTTTCGACTTTCTGCCAGGTCTGCCCGACGTCGCCGGAGCGGAACATGGTGCCCTGCTCGCCGACGATGAACAGGCCGGCATCCTTGATCTGGGCGATGCCGTTCAGGTGCAGGCCGTCGGGGTTGTCCAGGCGCTCGCTGATGTCCTGCCAGTGCTGGCCGCCGTCGGTGGTTTCGAGAATCGCGCCGTAGGCGCCAATGGCCACGCCGTGCTGGGTGTCCTGGAACCAGACGTCCAGCAGCGGGGCTTCGCGGGAAAGGTCTTCGAACTGCTTGGTCCAGGTCGCGCCGCCATCGGTGCTGGCGAGGATCTGCGCGTCATGGCCGACCGCCCAGCCATGCTTGTCATCGACAAAGGTGACGGCAGTGAGCAATTGACGGGAAGGCACCTTGGCCTGGGTCCAGGTCGTGCCCTGGTCATCGGAGAACAGAATGTGGCCGCGGTCGCCGACCATCACCAGCCGTGAACCGGCCTTGGCCACGTCCAGCAGCAGACTCTTGTCAGCCTTGGCCGAAACCGTGGACCAGACCTCAGCCTCTGGCGTTGCCGCCTCGACGCTGTTGGTCCATATGCCCATTGCCAGCAGCAAGGCCGCACTGGCGGCCAGTGCCCATGGGCGCGCGCGGAGCGCGTTGCCAGTACCCGTCATCACAGGCTCTGTCATAGATCTGTCCCCCGATTATTGTTATTTGGGTCAATCCATTTGCAGGTACTGCGAAAAACCGTGTTCCAGAGCCCTGCAATAGCTGATGGCCATCCTATCGGGGATTGCGAAGGGCTGACAACGAACGGGACGTTATCTTTTGTTAAGCGCCTTATCGCGAGCAAGCTCGCTCCTACAGGGATTGACGCTGTCCTTGTAGGAGCGAGCTCGTCGGGACGCCGAACCGTCGCGCTGGGTCGGATCAGGCCAGGCTCTTGCTCACCACTTCAAACACATCACTGGACAACTGCCCGGAATCACGGATGCGCTCCAGCTCGCCCTTCATCAGCGCCTGACGCGCCGCGTCGTATTTGCGCCAGCGGGTCAGCGGCGCCAGTTGCCGCGAGGCGATCTGCGGGTTGAGGGCGTTGAGTTCGATGACGATGTCGGCCAGGAAGCGATAGCCGGAACCGTCCGCGGCATGGAAGTTCACCAAGTTCTGCCCGGCGAAGGCTCCGATCAGGGCGCGGATCTTGTTCGGGTTCTTCAGGGTGAACGCCGGGTGTTCCATCAGCGCGCGCACCCGCGCCAGACCGCCCGGCATGGTGCTGCCGGCCTGGACGCTGAACCACTGGTCCATCACCAGCGGGTTGTCCTTGAAGTGGTCGGCGAAGGACGCCAGCGCCTTGGCCCGCTCGGCCTCGAACGGCGAGTTGACCAGCACCGCCAGCGCGGTCAGGCGCTCGGTCATGTTGTCGCAGGCGTCGAACTGTTCCAGGGTCGCTTCCAGCACCTGCGGCTTGCCGCTGAGCATCAGATACGACAGGACGATGTTCTGCAGGCTGCGGCGGGCGAAGTGCTCGGCTTCGGCAACATACGGCGTCTCGCGGGAGACGGCGCGGTTGGCCTGGTAGCGCGACCACAGCGCCTCGAACAGGTGTTCGGCCAGTTGCTGACGAGCAAAATCGCGGGCGGCGTGGATTGCATCGACGTCGGCGACTTCGCTGATTTCGGTGAGGTAGGCCTCGCTCGGCAGCGAGAGCATCTCGGCAACCATGGCCTGGTCGAGCTGGTCATTGCCCAGCACGCTGCCCAGGGCGGTGACCAGACGCTGGTCGAGCACCAGCGCGGCGCCTTGCTGGTGCTGCGCGATCAGTTCCTGCAGGACTTGCACCGACAGTTGCTGGCCCGCTTCCCAGCGGTTGAAGCCGTCGCTGTCGTGCTGCATGAGGAACATCAACTGATCGCGGTCGTACGGGAAGCTCAGCTTGACCGGCGCGCTGAAGCCGCGCAGCAGCGACGGCAGCGGCTTGGCCGCGATACCGACGAAGGTGAAGGTCTGCTCGGCCTCGGTCACCGACAGCACGCGGGAAGTGCCGGCAGCGGCCGCCTCGCCGCTCAGGCGCAGCGGCAGGTCGTTGCCTTCGGCGTCGAGCAGGCCCAGTTCCACCGGGATCACGAACGGCTTTTTCTCGACCTTGTCCGGGGTTTCCGGGCAGCTCTGGCGGAAGGTCAGGCTGTAGGTCCGCGCGGCGGCGTCATACGATTCGCTGACCGCCAGGCGTGGCGTGCCGGCCTGGCTGTACCAGCGCTTGAACTGGGTCAGGTCGACGCCGTTGGCATCTTCCATGGCCTTGATGAAGTCGTCGCAAGTCACCGCCTGGCCATCGTGACGCTCGAAATACAGGTCACTGCCCTTGCGGAAGCCCTCGGCGCCCAGCAGGGTGCGGACCATGCGCACCACTTCCGAACCCTTCTCGTAGACGGTCAGGGTGTAGAAGTTGGAAATCTCGATGAAGCTGTCGGGGCGCACGGCGTGGGCCATCGGGCCAGCGTCTTCGGCGAACTGGTGGGTACGCAGGTAGGCCACGTCTTCAATGCGCTTGACCGTGCGCGAGTTGACGTCGGCGCTGAACTCGGCGTCGCGGAACACCGTGAAGCCTTCCTTGAGCGAGAGCTGGAACCAGTCGCGGCAGGTGACGCGGTTGCCCGACCAGTTATGGAAGTATTCGTGGGCCACCACCGCTTCGACCCGCTGGTGCGCGGCGTCGGTGGCGGTTTCGGCGCGGGCCAGCACGCAACTGGAGTTGAAGATGTTCAGGCCCTTGTTTTCCATGGCGCCCATGTTGAAGTCGTTGACCGCGACGATCATGAAGATGTCCAGGTCGTACTCGCGACCGTACACCTCTTCGTCCCAGCGCATGGACTTCTTCAGGCTGGTCATGGCGTGCTGGCACTTGTCGATGTTTTCCGGCTCGACATAAATGCGCAGGGTCACGTCACGCCCGGACTGGCGGGTGAACTTGTCTTCGACACACCACAAATCGCCCGCCACCAGGGCGAACAGGTACGCGGGTTTCTTGAACGGGTCTTCCCAGGTCGCCCAGTGCCGGCCGTCTTCCTGCGGGCCGCTGCCCACCGGGTTACCGTTGGACAGCAGGACCGGATAGCGGTGCTGCTCGGCGATCACCGTGGTGGTGAACACGCTCATCACATCCGGGCGGTCGAGGTAGTAGGTGATCTTGCGGAAGCCTTCGGCTTCGCACTGGGTGCAGAACATGCCGCTGGACTTGTACAGGCCTTCCAGCGCGGTGTTGCTTTCCGGGTGGATGCGCACGCTGGTGTCGAGGGTGAACTGTTCGGCGCCCGGTTGCAGGGTCAGGTGGCTGTCGCTGAGTTCATAGTCGGCGGCGGTCAGTTCGCGGTCATCGAGAACCACGCTCAGCAGCTCCAGTTGCTGGCCGTCCAGCACCAGCGGCGGCAGACCCGCGCCACGCGCCGGGTTGCGGCGCATGACCAACTGCGCATGGACCAGCGTGTGGTCCTCGAACAGCTCGAAGGTCAGGTGGGTTTCGTCGATCAGGTACTCGGGCGCCTGATAGTCCTTGAGGTAGATCACTTGCGGCTGTTCGGTACGCATGTGGCGGTCCTTTTTACTGATGCACGGCCAGTTGATAGGCCGTGTACTTGCGAATGTTGATCACGCCGGTGTCGAAAATCAGGTACTGGCCCTTGATGCCCAGCAGCGTGCCTTCGGCCACCGGGTTCTTGTCCAGGTTGAAACTGACGATCTTGCTCGGGTAGGCCTCGACCGGATAACGGATTTCCAGCGGCTGGCCATCGTGCAGCGGCTGGATGGCGTGCAGGCCGAAGCGCTCCTGCAAGGCCTTCAGGCCCTCGGCGCAACTGGCGAAGATCTGCTCGCGCACCGCCACCAGGTCCACCGCCTCGGCGTCACCCTTGAGCAGCGCGCGCCAGTTGGTGCGGTCGGCCACCTGGCTGCGCAGCAGGTCTTCCACCAGGCCGGACTGCTGGCGCGTGGCGACCCGCAGGATCGGCAGCGCCTGGCTGGCGCCCTGGTCGAGCCAGCGGGTCGGCAGTTGGGTGGCGCGGGTGATGCCGACCTTGATGCCCGATGAGTTGGCCAGGTACACCACGTGGTCGGTCATGCAGAACTGCTCGCCCCAGGACGGCTCGCGGCAGGTGCCGGCGTCGTAGTGGCAGCGCTCCGGGCTCATGATGCAGACGTCGCACTGCGCCAGTTTGGTCATGCATGGGTAGCAATAGCCCTGGCTGAAGCTGGTCTTGGTCTTGCGTCCGCAATGGCTGCAGTGGATGGCGCCCAGGTATTCGAGGCGCACGGTCTGGCCGAGCATGGGGTTGACCGGAACTTCCACGTCATCGAGGCGGAAAGCGTATTGCACGACCGGCGTCTCGAGACGCGCGGTCATTTTGCGAATGGAACCACGGCCGACTTCGATCAATGGATCGCATCCGACTTGAACAGGATGTTCGGCACGGTGATGGACTTCGACGCGCATTCCTGCGGGCCCATGTAGCCGGTGCGCTGCTCTTCGGGCAGGTTCTGGATTTCCCAGGCGATGACCGCCTGCAACGACAGCTCGCGCTGCTCGGCGGTGAGCTTGCGGCCATCGGACCATTTGCCGATTTCCACGGCCAGCTTCAGGCTCTCGTAGATTTCCGGGGTGATGTTTTCGATCATTTGCGCAAAAGTGGACATAGCGTCTCCCAAATCAAGCGGTCAGTTTACGCCGGGCCAGCGCCCCGCCCAAGAGCCCGCTCAGGCATCCGACCAACAACCCACCCACGTGGGCGGCGTTGGCGATCTGGCCGAAACCGAGCAGGGTAATGAATCCGGTCAGGCACAGCAGCAACCAGATCAGCATCATCGCCACCGTGCCTCGGGGCAGGCGGAACGTCGCGTCGGGGGCCAGCCACTGATACAGCCAGACATGCCCGAGCAAGCCATACAGCACGCCCGACAACCCGCCGAACAGGCTCGCGCCTTCGAACAGGTATTGCGCCGCGTTGGACACCAGGCCGAACAACAGGGTGAGGCCGAGCAAGACCCAGCGCCCTTGTCGCTGCTCGACGCGCCGGCCCAGTTCCAGATACCAGAGGCCGTTCATCGCCAGGTGGAGAATGCTGAAATGCACCAGCATCGGGGTGATCAGGCGCCACCACTGGCCGGCCTGAAGGCTGACGTCCAGCGGGGTGAAGTAGATGAAGTCGCCATTGACATGGAAGTCGAGGAAGGTCAGCCAGCGCAGGCTCGCGAGGTTGTCGCCCAGTCCGGTGACGACGGCCACCAGCACGCTCAGCAGCAGCACCGCGGCGGTGGCCTTGCTGTTGCGCAGTTGCTCGACGAAACCAGGGCGCGGCGGTCTGGCGGGCGGCGTCGGCAATGGCTCGGCGCGCTGCACTTCGCCATTGGGGTCGCCTTCGGGGTAGTGCTGGTACAGCGTGCGGATCTGCTCGGCCATGGGCTCCGCGACCCACAACACCTGCTCGTCGCCTTCGACGGAAACCCGGTGCCACACCTGAAGGCGCTGCAGCATCTCGACGAAACCGCTCAGGTCGATGTTCAACGGCAGACGCAGCACCTGAACCACATTCATTGGCTGGCCTCCGGCCGTTCCACGTCGACCCAGACGAACTTGCGCGGGTCGATCCGGGTTTCATCGTCCAGCCGGTACGCCACCAGCTTTCCGTACAACACGGCACTGTAGTCGAGGCAGGCCAGGTTGGCGCGGATCGGCGCCGGCTTGCCGCTGCGCCAGTAATGCCCGACGAACAGCATCGGCTCGTCCTCGGCGTAGCGCAGCAAGGCGTTTTTCTGGCTGCGGCTGAGCGGCGCGCTAGCGACCGCATCCGGTAGCGCATCGGGCTGGAACACGATATCGCCGTAGGTTTGCGGGTCTTCTTCCCAGAACTTGGTGCGGAAGAACGCCCGCGTCAGGCCATCGCCACCGGTCAGGGTCAGGCCGTCCGGCAGGCGCATGTCGGTGCCGCGCAGCAGGCGGTTGCACACCAGGTGGGCGAAGCTGTCGGGCTCCGCCGAGGCCTGGACGAAGGCCTGATCGATCACGCCAGCCGGGTGTTGCTGGCGCAGGGCGTCGATCAGGCGAGCGTCCCAGCATGCATGCACCAGGCGGAAACGCCCGGCATCGATGAACAGCGGCAACTGGTAGAACCAGCCGAGGAAGTCGTGCCAGTCACCGGGATGGTGGTCGAACTGCGTCAGGGTTTCATCGATCAGCCGGGCATGGCGCGGCGTGTGCTCGCGAACCCAGGTTTTGCCGGTGCCGGGCGCCGCCGGGGTGGTCCAGCCGAGGGCGTTGTATTCATGGTTGCCCATGATGCAATGGGCCTGCCCGGCCTCGACCATGTCGTGGACGATGTGCAGGGCCTCGCGGATTCGCGGGCCGCGGTCGATGATGTCGCCGAGAAACAGTGCCTGACGCTGGGCATGCCGCCACACGCCGCCCAGCCGCTTGTAGCCGAGCGCGTCGAGCAAGCGTTCGAGGGTGTGGGCACATCCGTGTACATCGCCGATCAGGTCGAAACTGCGCGCTGGATCGAGCATCAGTCGCCTCCACCACCCAGACGGCTGCCCCAGCCGAGCTTGGTCCGGCAGACCTCGTAATAGTTGTGGTCCAGCGGATGGATCAGGCGCAGTTTCTGCGGTTTCTTGTTCACCGTGATGGTGTCGCCGGGGGCACAGGTGAAGTGGTTCTGGCCGTCACAGGAGACTTGCGGATAGATCTGCAGGTCCTGGGAGACAACGATTTTCAGCTCGCTGTTGCCATCCACCACGATCGGCCGCCCGGACAAGGTGTGCGGGTACATCGGCACGATGACGATAGCGTCGAGCTTGGGGTGCATGATCGGCCCGCCCGCCGACAGCGCGTAGGCGGTGGAACCGGTGGGGGTGGCGACGATCAGGCCGTCGGCCTTCTGGCTGCAGACGAACTGGCCGTCGATGTAGATCTCGAATTCGATCATCCGGGTCGATTTGCCCGGGTGCAGGACCACGTCGTTGAGCGCATCGCCCTGGCCGATGGCCTCGCCGTGACGGCGCACTTCGGCCTGGAGCAGGAAGCGGTTCTCGACCAGGTAATGACCGTCAAGGACTTCGGCGACCTTCACTTCCAGCTCATCGGGCCGGATATCGGTGAGGAAGCCCAGGCTGCCGCGGTTGATCCCCAGCACCGGAATATTGTGTCGCGCCAGAGCACGCGCGGCGCCGAGCAGGCTGCCGTCGCCGCCGACGACGATGACCAGGTCGCAGACCTCGCCCAGCAGCTTGCGCGAAGACGTCTGCAGGCCGTGGCCCGGCAGGACTTCGGCGATGGTGTCCTCGAGAATGACGTGCAGGTGCCGGTTCAGCAGGAATTTTTTCAGGCGGCGAATGGTATCGAGCACCTGGGAGCTGCCGAGGCGACCGATGATACCGATATTGCGAAATTGCTCCATGGGGCTCCTGCAAGGCTCTGCGGCGGTAAAAGGGCACGGCGGCCAAAGGCCCGATTATGGGCGAAAGCGCCGGCCAGCGGCAAACGGGGCTATGCTCGCTGGATGAATCCGTTCGCCGCCCTGCACGACCTGCCCCGCCACCTGCGCCAGCCTGCGGTCCGCGACCTGGCCTGGGCGCTGCTGTCGCCGCCGCTGCTGGAAACCGCGCCTTGGCCGCAGCGCCATCCCCTCAGCGGCAGCGACTGGCGCGAAGACCCGGACGGCCTGCGCGACTGGCTGCTGCGCCTCGACCTCGATCCAGCGCCGCTGCTGGCCTGGCTGGCGCGCTCGGTCAGCCGGCGGCTGGGGCTGTATTACGAGCGGCTCTGGCAGTTCGCCCTGACCCAGGCGCCCGGCGTGGAGTTGCTGGCCGCCAACCTGCCGATCCGCCAGGGTGGGCACACCCTCGGTGAACTGGACATCCTGCTGCGCGACCGCGAAGGCGTGCATCACCTTGAACTGGCGATCAAGTTCTACCTCGGCCCCGGCAACGGCGACGGCGTCGACCCGGCGCACTGGCTCGGCCCCGGCTGCCACGACCGACTGGACCGCAAACTGAGCCACCTGGCCGAACACCAACTGCCGATCTCGGCCCGCGCGGAAAGCCGCGACGCCCTCGCGAGTCTTGGCCTGGATCAGGTGCAGGCGCGCTTGTGGCTGGGCGGTTACTTCCTCTATCCCTGGCCCGCCCACGCCGACTCTCCCCACGGCGCGCACCCGCAGCACCTGCGCGGACGCTGGCTGCATCAGCGTGACTGGCCGGCATTCCACGCCAGCCACGCCGACGGGCGCTGGCAACTGCTGCCCCGCCAGGCATGGCTGGGGCCGGCCCGGGTTGCGACGGAAGAACTGTGGAGCGAGGAGCGCCTCCAGCTCTGGCTCGCGGCCCTTGACCCATTGGCCCAAGCCCAGTTGCTGGTGCGCCTGGAGCCGGGGGACGACGGTGACTGGCAGGAAGCCGAGCGTTTGTTCCTGGTTGCGGATCGCTGGCCCGACCTGCCCGAAACCTTGACCCAGACGCCTTGACCACGGTTTTATTTGCCGACTTCGCCTATCGCAATGCCGCGCAGCGATTAGAGTTGAAGATCAGCGCCAGCAAGAGCGCACTCCCTGACCTGACGAGGAACTCCCATGACCCTGACCAATACGCGAGAGCGCTACGGCAGCCTGTCCATCGCCCTGCACTGGCTGATGCTGGTGCTGCTGGCCGCGGTGTACGCCTGCATCGAATTACGCGGCCTGTTCCCCAAGGACAGCGCCGAGCGGGAACTGATGAAAACCCTGCACTTCATGCTCGGCCTGACCGTGTTCGTGCTGGTCTGGTTGCGGCTGGCCCTGCGGCTGATCCGCCCGACACCGCGCATCATCCCCGCCCCGCCCGCCTGGCAGACCGGCCTGGCGCACCTGCTGCACGCGGTGCTGTACGCGCTGATGATCGGCTTGCCGCTGGCCGGCTGGACCATCCTCAGCGCCGCCGACAAGCCGATCCCCTTCTATGGCCTCGACCTGCCCGCGCTGGTGGCGCCGGACAAGGACCTGGCGCGCTTCGTCAAAGGCTGGCATGAGTGGTTTGGCGCGCTGGGCTACTGGCTGGTGGGGCTGCACGCGGTGGCCGGGCTGTATCACCACTATGTGCGCAAGGACAATACGTTGCAGCGGATGCTGCCGGCCAAGGACTAGGCGAAACCGCGTCGGCCCTGCAACCCGCCAGTGTGGACAACGATCAACCGGGTGCCCGCGTCAAAGGCCCCGGTTTCCACCCGCTGCTTCAGCGCCAGCAGCGCTTTTCCGGTGTATACCGGCTCCAGCGGCACGCCAGACCCGGCCTCGCTTTGATCGATGAAGGCCAATAATTCATCGTCAACCTTGGCGAAGCCGCCGCGGCTGGCGTCGTGCAGGTGATAGCCGGCGAGGCTGCCGGTCAATGCCGGCACGCCCTCCTCCACGCCATATCCCGCTGGTACGGCCAGAGCGCCATGCACCGGATGAGCACCCTCTTCCGCCAGCACCAACCCGGCCAGGGTGGTGCCGGTACCGACCGCCAGCCACCAGGCGTCGTAGTCGCTCCAGCCGAGTGCCGGCAATTGCGCCCGTGCCTGCTCGACGATAAGCGCGCAGCCACTGGCGCCCACTACACCGCCGCCGCCCTCCGGCACACAATGCCAGCCGGGGTAGCGCGCTTGCCAGGGAAGCCAGAAGTCCGGTTCGTTGCGGGCGCGATAGCCGCCATAACCGAGCCAATGCAACTGCATGCCGAATGCTTCGAGGTCACGGGTGGTGGGGGTGTCTTGCGGGTGACCGCGCAGCAGGCCGGCAGTGGCGAAGCCGAAACGCTGACCGGCTGCGGCCAGGGCGTGAAGGTGATTGGAGTGATTGCCGCCGAGGCTGATGATCCCCGGGGCGCCGCTGCTGCGGGCGATTCGCAGGTGTTCGAGCAGCTTGAACCACTTGTTGCCGCTGATCATGGGGTCGATCAGGTCGAGGCGCAGGACGGCGGCCTGGATACCGGCTTTGGTTATCCAGGGCAGAGAAAGAAGTTGTAGAGGAGCTTGGGGGAGATTGAGCATGCCGCCGATTCTACAGGCGGCATCTGCCGCGAGGGAGCAACTGTGTTGCTCGAAATCTGAACGTTTGCTCGCGCCCCTGTGGGAGTGGCCTCAGCCGCGAACGGCGGCGAAGCCGTCGTAAAACCTGAATCCCCGGGCAGGCTGATACACCTCGGATACCGGTTTTGTGGCCGCTGCGCGGCCAATCGCGGCTCAAGCCGCTCCTACAAGGTCTTGTGTCAGGCGATAAGCCCGTGCATGACTGCGGATGGGAGCGGCACCCGGCCAACTCCCACAGGGCAAGCTACCCGTCAGAGCTCAGCGGCCAACCGCGAACCCTGGTTGATCGCGCGTTTGGCATCCAGCTCCGCCGCCACGTCCGCGCCGCCGATCAGGTGCACCGACTGCCCCGCTGCCACCAGGCCGTCATGCAGTTCCCGCAGCGGATCCTGCCCAGCGCAGATAACCACGTTATCCACCGGCAGCACCTGCGGCTCACCTTCGCCAATGCGGATGTGCAGGCCGGCATCATCGATCCCCAGATAATCAACGCTGTTGAGCATCTGCACCTGCTTGTTCTTCAACCCGGTACGGTGAATCCAGCCGGTGGTCTTGCCGAGACCGTCGCCGACCTTGGTTTTCTTGCGTTGCAGCAGGTACACCTGGCGCGCCGGCGCATGCGGCGCGGGCTTGATTCCGGCGACACCGCCGCGGGCTTCCAGGCCGGTATCGATGCCCCATTCCTTCCAGAACGCTTCGCGGTCCTGGCTGGTGGCAACGCCCTCGTGAACGAGGAATTCGGAGACGTCGAAGCCGATGCCGCCTGCGCCGATCACCGCTACGCGCTGCCCCACCGGTTTGCGCTCCAGCAGCACGTCGAGGTAGTTCATCACCTTGGGATGGTCAACGCCGGGAATGGCCGGCAGACGCGGGACGATGCCGGTGGCGAGGATGATTTCGTCGTAGCCGCCGGCCGCCAGTTGCGCCGCGTCGACCCGGGTGTTCAGGCACAGCTCGACGCCGGTGGTCTGCAATTTGCGACCGAAGTAGCGCAGGGTCTCGTAGAACTCTTCCTTGCCCGGCACGCGCTTGGCGACGTTGAACTGCCCGCCGATCTGGCCGGCGGCATCGAACAGCACCACTTGATGGCCGCGCTCGGCCGCCACGGTCGCCGCCGCCAGGCCCGCCGGGCCGGCGCCGACCACGGCAATGCGCTTGACCCGGGTCACCGGCAGGTAATTGAGCTCGGTTTCATGGCAGGCCCGCGGGTTGACCAGGCAAGTGGTCAGTTTGCCGCCGAAGGTGTGGTCCAGGCAGGCCTGGTTGCAGCCGATGCAGGTGTTGATTTCATCGCCGCGTCCCGCCGCCGCCTTGTTGACGAACTCCGGGTCGGCCAGGAACGGCCGGGCCATCGAGACCATGTCGGCATCGCCCTCGGCCAGCACTTGCTCGGCAACTTCCGGGGTGTTGATGCGGTTGGTGGTGATCAGCGGAATCTTCACCGCGCCACGCAGCTTGGCGGTGACCTTGCTGAAGGCCGCGCGCGGCACTTTGGTGGCGATGGTCGGGATACGCGCTTCGTGCCAGCCGATACCGGTGTTGATAATCGTGGCACCGGCCTGTTCGACGGCCTGGGCCAGTTGCACGATTTCTTGCCAGTTGCTGCCGCCTTCCACCAGGTCGAGCATCGACAGGCGGAAGATGATGATGAAATTCGGGCCTACCGCCTCGCGCACACGGCGGACGATCTCCACCGCCAGGCGCATGCGGTTCTCGTAGCTGCCACCCCAGCGGTCGGTGCGGTGGTTGGTGTGGGCGGCGAGGAACTGGTTGATGAAGTAGCCTTCCGATCCCATGATCTCGACGCCGTCGTAGCCGGCGCTCTGCGCCAGTTGCGCGCAGTTGACGAAGTCGGCGATCTGCTTCTCGATGCCCTCTTCGTCCAGCTCCTTGGGCTTGAACGGGTTGATCGGCGCCTGGATGGCGCTCGGCGCGACCTGCTTGGGGCTGTAGGCGTAGCGGCCGGCGTGGAGGATCTGCAGGCAGATCTTGCCGCCCGCCTCGTGCACCGCCTCGGTGACGATGCGGTGTTTCTCGGCTTCTTCCGGGGTGCTCAGCTTGGCCGCGCCGGAATACACGCCGCCTTCCACGTTAGGGCCGATGCCGCCGGTCACCATCAGGCCGACGCCGCCACGGGCGCGCTCGGCGAAATAGGCCGCCATGCGCTCGAAACCATCGGGCTTTTCTTCAAGGCCGGTGTGCATCGAGCCCATCAGGGTGCGGTTACGCAGGGTGGTGAAGCCGAGGTCCAGAGGAGCGAGCAGGTGCGGGTAGTGAGCGGCGGTCATGGTGGTCTCCACAAGCAAATCACGGAATGCAGGGCCTCGTCGTGCGAACCGCGGGCCCTGTCGGTTTGTATGGAGCCGACATTAAAGGGCACCCCGTCGGCGCTCAATGACCGAAAGTGACAAGTTATTGATCCAACTGCACCGGGGCGACTAACCTAGTGTCCGAATTCTTACCCGGCCTTGTCCGCCACATGCGAAAACTTCTGTCAGGCGCGCTGGCGCTTGTTCTCCTCGCCGCCCTTGGCGGTTATCTGATCTGGGCCGAGCAGCGCCCGGAGGGTCATTACCTGTCCGATCTGCGGATCGAGCTGGCGCTGAGCGAAGGCATCCCCAGCGGCCAGGGCAACCTGCTCGGCATCGAGCCGCTGCTCTACCCCGGTGATTACCAGAACCTCACCCGCCTGCACCGCAAGCTCGCCGCCTATCTGGAGCAAGCGCGGGTCCAGGGCCTGGTCAATGAGCGCACCGTGGTGATCCTGCCCGAGCACATCGGCACCTGGCTCTGGGCCCGTGGCGAGAAAAAAGAGATGTACCAGGTCACCCACCTGCGCGAGGCGCGCCAGTGGCTGGAACTGAGCAACCCGCTGCGCTACGGCCTGGCAATGGTCGCGGCGCAAGGCGACGACCGCCGCGCCGACGCCCACCTGCGGATGAAGGCCGGGCAGATGGCCGCCGATTACCAGCAACTGTTCGGCGGGTTGGCCAAGGAATTCGGCGTGACACTGGTAGCCGGTTCCATCGTGCTACCCGAACCGTACCTGGACCACGGCATCCTGCGTGCCGGTTCCGGCGCCCTGTACAACAGCAGCCTGGTGTTTGCCGGCGACGGTTCCGTACTCGGCCAGCCGCAACGCCAGCAGTACCCGGACAGCAGCACCCGGCGCTTTATCCGGCCGGGCACCGCGTACCCACCGCAAGTCCTGGACACCCCGGCCGGGCGCCTCGGCGTACTGGTCGGCAGCGATGCCTGGTACCCATCCAACTACCAGCAACTGGCGGGCCAGCACGCGCAGATCATCGCCAACCCGGCGTTCGTCGATGGCAGGGGCGTTTGGGCCGGGCCCTGGCGCGGCAACCGCCATCAACCGCTGGCCGCTGACCTGAGCCTCAAGCCGGGCGAAGTCAGCGAGGATCAGGCCTGGTATCGCCTGAGTTCCGACGGCGTACCGGCCGGAGTCGCCAGCCTGAGCGTGTTCCTCCGTGGGCAGTTCTGGGAAGTCCGTGGCGAAGGCCTGGGCTTCGCCAACCTCAATGGCCTTCACCACGCCAGCGCCAGCCATGGCGCGCGGCTGCTGAACCTGTGGCTGTAGGTCCGTGAGCCGGCCACGGGTACGTCTGGGTGACCTTTCGGTCGGCTTTATCCAGAACCTGGAACAGGCCCTGGCCGAACGCGGCCAGGACCCTGCGCCGTTGCTGGAGCGCTATGGCCTGACCCCGCAACGTCTGGCCGAACCCGGCGCACGGCTGTCGATTCCGCGCTACATGCACCTCGGCCACGCCGCCATCGAACAATCCCGCGAGCCGGCGCTGGGTCTGCACATGGGACGCCTGAGCCGGCTGGGCCAGGCGGGCCTGGCCGGCGTGACTGCGGCCCAGGCGCCCAACGTGGGCGAAGCGGCGCGCACATTGCTGCGCTTCGAACCGCTGTACGCGGCCAACTACCGCGGTCAGTCGAGTTTCGAGGAAGACCGTCATGGCGCCTGGCTGCGCTTCTATTCCATCAGCCCGTACAACGCCTACAACCGCTTTGTGGTGGATTCGCTGCTGTCCGGCTGGCTGGCGCAACTTTCGGGCCTGGCCGGCCAGCCGCTGCAGGCCGAGCGGATCGAAATCGAGTTTGATGCCCCGGCCTACGCCGAGAGCTATCAAGCACTCAGCCTGGCGCCGGTGCAGTTTGGCGCCCAGACCAACCAGTTGCGCTTGAGCCGCGCGGTTCTGGACCTGCGCAACCCCGCGCATTGCCCCAGCACCTGGCAGCACCTGCTGCAACTCTGCGAGCAGGAACTGCTGGAGCGCACCCGCATCCGCAGCCTCGGCGAGCGCATCGCCCATTTGCTCGGGCCGCTGCTCAACGGCGGGCGGGAGCCGGACCTGGAAGAAGTGGCGCGGCGCCTGCAACTGCCAACCTGGACACTACGGCGCAAGCTCGCCGAAGAAGGCACTCAGTTCCGCGCCATTCTCAACGACACCCGTCGGGACCTGGCCATGAGTTATATCCGCGACACCGAGCTGGCGTTTGGCGAGATTGCTTATCTGCTGGGGTTTGCTTCGGCGGAGGCGTTTCAGCGGGCGTTCAAGCGCTGGAGCGGGGTGACACCGGGGGAGTTTCGGCGGAGTCAGCGGCGGTCGGAAAAGATCAGCGTCTGACGGTTTGGTTTGTGGACTTATCAGATCGAGCGCCGCCCGCGCGGCGCATCGCGACGGTTCGGCGCCCCGACAAGCTCGCTCCTACATCGGTTGCAACGCACCATGGCCTGTGGGATTGGCGTTGCCGCCCTTGGTGCATCGCTGGAAAGCGCGGGGGGCTAAGGCGTCAGCCTCGAAATCGAGCCGAACCACCAAGGCGGTCACCATGGCCTGACAGACATAGGCACGTTGCAACCTATTGTAGGAGCGAGCTTGCTCGCGATGCGCCGCGCGGGCGGCGCTCGATCTTGAGAGCGCTGAAAAACTGTCGACATGCGCCTGGTCGCCATTACTCGGCTTCCTGACTGGCGCTTCATGGTCTTCATACAGCACAAGATATGTAGATACCGATACAGCGATGGTGGTGGTGAAATCGCCGACGTTATCGCTACGGTTCGCCCTCCCCCCGACAAGCTAACTCCCACAAGGCCCGCAGCCTCGCCCCATCGAATGGATCAGCTTGCTGTTCCCACCCCCAAGGCTCGCTCCACTACTCCGCGACACAAATAAAAAAAGGCCAGTGCAAAAACACTGGCCCTTTCATTTCAATCCCCGCGTCATACAACTCAGGACGCTGTTCAAAGCTCGGTAGCATCATCGGCTGGCTCTGGTGGATCCAGCTCCAATGCCTGGTATTCGAGAAGTTCTTCCTGGTAATCGTCCATTTTCACCTGCTCCGTTTCGGTCTGTTCATCTCTGATTCAAGGTTCACCCTAAAGTGCACCGGTGAAGGAAAAATGACAACATCGTGTAGGAAAATAAACGTAGCAGGTGTTACAGGATTTATCCCGCGGACTAGAGCGCCGCGGGCGTTTCGCCGCTGGTCGGGATTTGTGGCGTTTCCGAGGTCGGTACGCTGCTGGCCGGCGCCGCAGGTTCGGTCACTGCTGGAGTGGCAACCGGCTCGGCGCTGATCGGCGCGGCCTCGGCGGGCGGCGCGATGGGCTGGGAGCCTT
>NZ_JANLOA010000110.1:0-1992 GCF_025466035.1 Pseudomonas sp. 20P_3.2_Bac5
CGCTCGAGCATGTCGGCACTGAGTGGATCCGGTGTGAACAACAGCCGCGCTTCGTCCACATCTTCCGGATCCGCTACGGTCAGGGTCCATCCTCCCAGCGCCAGGACACCACCCACCGGAGTGCCTGGATAGAGGGGCAGCACGGGCTCCAGCAAACCGCTGTCGTGCGCCCGGTAGGTGGCTTCGCACACGTAGTCCTTGCCCGTGCGCTTGACCAACACGTAGACGTAGCCCTCGCGCACGCTGCGTATGGCGTAGCGGCTGTGAGCAAGCGAGGGCGCCAGGCGCTTGCCCAGGTGAGGGGGTAGCATCGGAGCCAGCTTTTCGACGATGGCCCGGTCCAGGCCGGACATCACGCTGTAGCGCAGTGGCAAGATCGTGAGGGTGCGCTTGCAGCTGACACAAGGACCGTCAGGCTCATTGCTGCTGTTTCGGTTGGAGGCCTCGCGGCTGATGGTGAGCAGGTCGCTCAAGGAGCGGGAAGGCTTGGACATGGGGAGTGCTCTCGTTTGTTTGACTACGCCTGGTGGCAAGAAGCGAGGTACAGATCGCCAAGACGACCTTTACCCGCAACCACCGCGCGCATGGCGAACAGCCAATTGCGGTCGGCAGCCAGGCTTGCCGCACCTTTAGTCAGGGAAAGGAAGACGTAGTCGTGAAGATCGTCGTGCGTGGACAACCCGGCCTCGCGTGCGCTGTTCACCAGCGCTTCGACGCGTGCCAACCGCACGCCCCGGCAGGGGTTGTCGAGCAGATCCGGAGCCTGGGTCTCCACCGTGCGCAACAGGCGATGAGGCAGCGGATCACCCGTCAGGGCCTGCCAGAGTGGCTGGTCGATCATCAATGGCGACAGCGGCTTGGCATGGGCCGCGCCCAAGCCGGAGATCCGGGCCCAGAGCTGAATTTTGGTGTCGGACTTGGGAATCCACCATGAGGCAATCGGCGTGATGAGCTCGCGCCACCAGTGCGGCGGAGCTTGCTGATAGAGCACTGCCAACACCCAAGGGTCGTAGTAACGCAATAGATAGGCGGCGCCATCCGGGCCGCGGGCCACGAGAGCTTGTGCCAGGTGTTCGACGAGACGCTCGGGAGCAACGGTGCTGATTATCCAACCGTGCAGTGCGTTGCGCAGCCTGCCAGTGAAGGCTCCGGCCAGCACGGTGTGTCCTTTGCTGTCGGCGGATGCGGCCTTTAATAACAGTGGACTGTGAGGGTGTAACGCGTGCAAGGCCGGCTCTTGCAGCAAGGGCAAGGCGTTTCCCGCAAAACGCTCATGCACGGCGTCGCGCAATTCCCCATCGAGTCCCGCGATGTCGCATACGGCCAGAAGATGTGCTGTCGGCCCAAGCGCATCAAGCTGGTTCAGGATTTGGTCTTCCACTGTGTTCATAGCTTCACCAATGCTTGATGCTCGGAGGCCGCCTTCAGCCAGCAACCGACGCAGATCGGTTCGCCTGTGTTCGCGAGTCCCGCCAGATCATTCGCAGAGCCCCCACCGGAGTTGACCAGATCGATAGCGTCGGCCTTGTAAATGACCGCTGCCCCATTGAACCGGAGACCACCGGCATCAAGCGTGAGCACGCCGCCTGGCGTGCTCCAGCGAATCGTGTCCGCGGAACATTCGTATTCTTTCGTGTGATTGCGGATGGCCTGTGCAGCCTGCAATTGGTGGTATCCCTGAATCGTCAACTCGACATGGCCACCAACGCTGGCGGTGTGGTTGGCGCCAATCGTGTCGACCCGGCTGTTGCCGATTTCTTCGATTCGATCCTGGGTTATCGAAATCTGCTGGGTTCGCTTGATGACCACTGTCTGGTCGTTGCCAACGGTGGTGAGTTGATCGCGTCCGATGTCTGCACGGTCATCATTGGCTATGGCGTCATGGCGATCATGTCCGACCTTGAGACGCTCATCGTTTTGAATGTCTTCACTGCGGTCATGCCCGACAAAGGTGGTTTCGTCATTCTTGACCACATTGTTCTGGTCCTTCTG
>NZ_JANLOA010000035.1:0-1970 GCF_025466035.1 Pseudomonas sp. 20P_3.2_Bac5
AACAGCAGGGTGCCGGCGCCGCGTTTGTAAGCCGAACCGGTTCCGCTCAGGTTGCCGCTGAAGGTGCCGTTGACGTCCTGTTGGAAGATCAGGTCGGCGTTGTCGACGATGTCGCCTTGCAGGCTGGTGGTGTTGCCTATCAGCGTACCGCCGCTGACGAGGGTGCCACCGCTGTAGGTGTTGGCGCCCGACAGCACCAGGGTGCCGCCGTCGAGTTTCTCGATGCCGCCGCTGCCGACCAGTTGCGCGGCGATCAGCGCCGAGGTGTTGCCGGCCACGCGCAGGCTGGCCAGGCTGCCGTCGGCGGCGTTGACCGCTTCCAGCGAGCCGGCGGTGCCGACCAGTTGGTAGCCGTTGCTGAGGAACTGGATGCCGGAGAAGGCACGCTGGCCATCGATGGTGACGGTGCCGCCCTGGCCGCCGAAGACCGCGAATTGGCTGCCGCTCCAGTCGTTGGCGTTTTTGCCGGTGGAGTTGGTCCAGTTGGTGTCCGCGCCCCAGGTGCCGCTGCCGCCGCTGACGGTGCCGTCGGCGGTGGTTTTCGAGCCGTTCCAGAACAGCAGGCCGCCGTCGGCTTCACCGACCACCAGGTTGACCTGGTTGGCGATTTCGGTCTGCACGGTCATCTGCGAGGCCAGGAAGTCGGTCGGCAGGGTGCCCAGGGTCAGGCCGTTGTCGGTCAGGCTGCCGCCGTAGCTGAACAGTTGGTAGACGCCGATGCCGAAGCCGCCGGCATTGCTGATGTTGAGCAGGCCGTCGAGGGTCAGGTTGCCGTTGGATTGGACCAGGGTGGTGCCGCTGCCCGGTGCGCCCAGGGCGAAGTTGAGGTTGCTGGTGGAGGCCAGCGACAGGCCGCCGACGGTCAGCGGCGCGGTGGCGCTGGCGATGTTCAGGTTGGCGCCGTCGGCCAGGCTGACCTGGCCGGCGATGCTGCCGCTGCCGCCGAGGCTGGCGCCGCTGGCGACCTGCACGTTGGCGCTGGCGAAGCTGCCGTTGACGGTGAGACCGCCGGCGTTGACCGCGGTGTTGCCGGTGTAGGTGCTGGTGCCGGTGAGCAGCAGTTGGCCGTTGCCGTTCTTGATCAGCGCGCCGTTGCCGCTGAGCACGCCGCTCAGGGTCAGGTCGTGGCTGCCGTCGAGGGTCAGTTGCTGCGCGACGGCGATGGCGTTGCCCACTTGCAGATCCGCCGTGGTGTCCAGGCGGGTGTTGCCGAGGACCGTCAGCGCGCCGGTGCCCAGCGCGGCGTTGTGACCGAGGGTCAGGCTGCCGGCGTTGAGCAGGGTGCCGCCGCTGTAGCTGTTGTTGCCGCTCAGGGTCAGGTTGGCGTTGCCGTTCTTCGCCAGGGCGCCGCTGCCGCCGAGGGTGCCGGTGAGGCTCAGGTCGTTGCTGCCGGCGAGGATCAGGCCGCCGTTGAGGGTCACGGCGTTGCCGAGGGTCACCGCGCGGTTGCTGTCCAGGGTGGTCAGGTCGGCGGTGGTCAGGGTGCCGCTGCCGAGGGCCGCGTTGTTGCCGACGACCAGGGTGCCGCCGTTGAGCTGGGTGCCGCCGCTGTAGCTGTTGCTGCCGTTCAGCACCAGGGTGCCGGCTTCGAGTTTGTTCAGGGTGGCGCTGCCGGTCAGGTTGACATCGACGGTGGCGCTGTTGCCGCTGCCCACGCGCACGCCGGCATAGCCGGTGGAGCCGTTGATCAGGTTCAGCTCGCCTGCGGTGCCCGCGACCAGGGTGTAGCCGTCGGTGAGGAATTGCAGGCCGGTGGTGGTCTGGGTGCCTTCGACGGTGACGGTGCCGGTGTTGCCCTGGAATACAGCGAAGCCATCGTTCCAGTTCTGGTTGAAGTTGCCGCTGGCGTTGGTCCAGTTGCTGCCGGTTCCGCCCCAGGTGCCGTTGCCGCCACTGATGGCGCCCGTGCCGCCGCCGCTGCCGTCCCAGAACAGCACGCTGCCCGCCGCGCCGCCGACCAGCAGGTTGAC
>NZ_JANLOA010000006.1:0-1823 GCF_025466035.1 Pseudomonas sp. 20P_3.2_Bac5
CGTTTTTAAGGCAGGCTGCTTCGAAGGACGAGTTAAATCTCATTAGGTCAGCCTTGCAGCGAGGGCAGTTGACCGGCGCTGATCGCTTTGTTGATGAGATGGAGAAAATATCAGGTGTCAGATTAGAACTGCGGGGACAGGGTCGGCCAAGGTCGGGTTAAAGAAAATAAATCCGTCCCCTTTTTCCGTCCCCTTTTCTCTTTTTCTTCTTGCTAGAATCAAGGCGGAAGCGGTTACCGTTGGTAGTCAAGTTAACAAATGGTTAACAAGGAATTGAATGTGAGATATTACTTGCTTAGGCAGGACATGACTGTAAGCGAGAAATGGGTTCTTGGAGATATACGTCATGTCGATAATTGGAAATTTAGTGACCCTCCAGTAAACTTTATGGAGCCTGGAGTATATGTGCTTGATATTCGTTTTGATGGTGTTGAGTTAGATTATTCTCTCGCGGGATATGCGAGTGCTCCCGTGTTAAGTCGGAAGGCTAGAGACTCGCTGATGGGTTTGCCAGATGTTGATGAGCCATATATGAATGTGGTATTTGAGCCTGTTGTCATCGAAGGTAAGGCAGTCTCGAGTGATTACTATCTGATGATAGTTGAGAGTCAGGCTGATTGTGTCGATGAGTCTAGATCAAGGTTTGACGTTTACACATCATCTGATCCTGTTAGGCCTGACTTGGCCGGTAGCTATCGTGCTTTCTACAATCTTGTAGTTGATGCTTCAAAAGTCGGCGGTAAACACATTTTTAGATTGAAGAAGTACCTGGGGGCAATAGTGGTTAGTGAGGAGGTAAAGTTACGATTTGAGCGGGCGGGCGTGCTCGGTGCATCTTTTGAGTCGGTGGGTGGTGATAGGGTGACAGTTGCGTGATTTGATTGTTTTGGTTGGAGCGAGAAAAGGGGACAGGAGAAAAGGGGACAGATTTATTTTTAGCTGAATAAAAAATAAATCTGTCCCCTTTTGCGCCTTTTGCGGTCCATACACGTCATTTAGACGCGCATATGCCGGGAGGCTTTAGATATAATCCTGGCGGTCCTGGGTCAGCACTTCCAGCATACCCGCCGAAGAAAGGAACTGAGTAATGCATGTCATGCCGCTAGATCATGCGAAGCAGAAGTTAATCTTCTATGTGGCTCAGGATTTGGATCAGTCAACTAAGTCTGATGTGCAGCAGCTTGTGAAAGATCTTGCTGCGTCAAGGGTATGGAGCATTGCGCCACCAAGCTTGATTGATGAGATAGACGAGAATGGCTTGGAGGTCGTAGGTGGGGTGCTGGAAATTTATTCAGCTTTACCGCCGAGCATACTCCCTCTTGATGTGGACTCGAAGAATCTAGAGGAAGTAGAAGAGCTGATTGGTGCTGTTAGGTACTTATCTGAAAAAGCCAGCCTTTCCTTTGAGTTTCAATTGGATACTACCTATGTTGGTAGTATTGATGATGGCGTCGTTGATCGAGTTCTTCAGGAAGGCTTGTTTGCGCCATGGAGAGAAAATCTCAGCGGGAAAAGTTGAATCAAGAGTACAAATACAGTATTCACCTGGCACCGGTCTCGCGCCAGCGAAAAAGGGGACAGATTTATTTTCTTTCGCTTTGCTAAGCTGAAAACCTCAATGGAATGAGGTTGCTATGCCAAGAATAGGACGAGTCGTATTACCCAACTACCCCCATCACGTCGTTCAGCGTGGTCACAACCGACACGTGGTATTCGCTGCTGCGGAGGACTACCAGCGCTACGTCAATGATCTACAGGAACTGAAGGATGCATTTGGTATAAAAATTTATGCTTACTGCCTCATGACAAATCATGTCCACCTA
>NZ_JANLOA010000081.1:0-1663 GCF_025466035.1 Pseudomonas sp. 20P_3.2_Bac5
CGGTGAGACCATCACCATCGCCAAGGATGCGACCGAAGGCTCCGTGACCTTCGCCGCGCCGAAAGACACCGTTTACGTCGACGCCGGCAGCGTCAGCGTGACCATTACCGGCACCACCGGTGGTGACTTCGAACATCTGGAAGTCAGCCCGACGGCAGCAGTGACTGCTGTCACCGACAGCATCGACACCAGCACCGTGACCCTGACTGCAACCGCTAGCGCGGTAGAAGGCGGTGTAGTCACTTACACCGCTTCGGTAACTGCTCCAGTGACCGGTGCTCCGCTGGTCATCAGTCTCGCCAACGGTCAGTCGATCACCATCCCTGTGAATGCGAGCAGCGGCTCGGTCGACTTCATCGCACCGAACAACGTGCTCAACACCAACACTCCGCTGACCAACAGCATCACCGGCGTGACGGGCGGCAACTACGAGCACCTGGAAACCGCAGGCACTCCGACCACCGTTGTCACCGATGATCCGGCTCGTCTGGACACCACCGGCCTGACCTTGTCGGCCACCGGCTCCGTCCAGGAAGGCGGCAACATCGTCTACACCGCCAAGCTGACCAACCCAGCCGGCACCGAGATGAAGATCACCTTGAGCAACGGTGAAACCATCACCATTGCCAAGGACGCCACCGAAGGGTCTGTCACCTTCGCAGCACCAAAAGACACTGTTTACGTGGATGCCGGTAGCGTCAGCGTCACCATCACTGGCACCACTGGTGGCGACTTCGAGCACCTCGAAGTCAGCCCAACTGCAGCAGTGACGGCTGTCACCGACAGCATCGACACCAGCACTGTGACTCTGACTGCTACTGCTAGCGCGGTTGAAGGTGGCGTGGTCACTTACACCGCGAGCGTCACAGCTCCGGCAACCGGCGCCCCGCTGGTCATTACTCTGGCTAACGGCCAAAGCATCACCATTCCGGTCAATGCGAGCAGCGGTTCGGTCGATTTCATCGCACCTAACAACGTGTTGAATACCAACACTCCGCTCACCAACAGCATCACCGGCGTGACTGGCGGTAACTACGAGCACCTAGAAACCGCAGGCACGCCGACCACCGTCGTCACCGATGACCCCGCTCGCCTGGACACCACTGGCCTGACCTTGTCCGCGACCGGTTCCGTCCAGGAAGGCGGCAGCATCGTCTACACCGCCAAGCTGACTAACCCAGCCGGCACCGAGATGAAAATCACCTTGAGCAACGGTGAAACCATCACCATCGCCAAGGATGCGACCGAAGGCTCCGTCACCTTCGCCGCGCCGAAAGACACTGTTTACGTCGACGCGGGCAGCGTCAGCGTGACCATCACCGGCACCACCGGTGGCGATTTCGAGCATCTGGAAGTGAGCCCAACCGCAGCAGTCACCGCTGTTACGGATTCGATTGATACTTCAACCGTCACTCTGACTGCGACCGCCAGTGCTGTTGAAGGCGGAGTGGTTACTTACACCGCTTCGGTAACGGCTCCAGTGACTGGCGCTCCGCTGGTCATCAGCCTGGCTAACGGCCAGTCGATCACCATTCCGGTTAACGCCTCGAGCGGTTCGGTGGACTTCATCGCCCCGAACAACGTGCTGAACACCAACACGCCGCTGACCAACAGCATCACCGGCGTGACGGGCGGCAACTACGAGCACCTGGAAACCGCAGGC
>NZ_JANLOA010000053.1:0-1636 GCF_025466035.1 Pseudomonas sp. 20P_3.2_Bac5
TGGTGAAACCATCACCATCGCCAAGGATGCGACCGAAGGCAGCGTGACCTTCGCAGCACCAAAAGACACCGTTTACATCGACGCCGGCAGCGTCAGCGTGACCATCACCGGTACCACTGGTGGCGACTTCGAGCATCTGGAAGTCAGCCCAACCGCGGCGGTTACTGCTGTAACGGATTCGATTGATACCTCGACCGTCACCCTGACCGCGACTGCCAGTGCTGTTGAAGGTGGTGTGGTTACTTATACCGCTTCGGTAACGGCTCCAGTGACTGGCGCTCCGCTGGTCATCACGCTGGCTAACGGTCAGTCGATCACCATTCCGGTTAATGCGAGCAGCGGTTCGGTCGATTTCATCGCTCCGAACAACGTGCTCAACACCAACACGCCGCTGACCAACAGCATCACCGGCGTGACTGGCGGCAACTACGAGCACCTGGAAACCGCTGGCACGCCGACCACCGTTGTCACCGATGATCCGGCTCGTCTGGACACCACCGGCCTGACCTTGTCCGCGACCGGCTCCGTCCAGGAAGGCGGCAACATCGTCTACACCGCCAAGCTGACTAACCCAGCCGGCACTGAAATGAAGATCACCTTGAGCAATGGTGAAACCATCACCATCGCCAAGGACGCGACCGAAGGCTCCGTGACCTTCGCCGCGCCAAAAGACACCGTTTATGTCGACGCGGGTAGCGTCAGCGTGACCATCACGGGCACCACTGGCGGTGACTTCGAGTACCTCGAGGTCAGCCCGACTGCCGCGGTTACCGCGGTCACCGACAGCATCGACACTTCGACTGTCACGTTGACTGCGACTGCCAGTGCCGTTGAAGGCGGTGTGGTTACTTACACCGCGAGCGTCACTGCTCCGGTAACCGGCGCACCACTGGTCATCACCCTGGCTAACGGCCAGTCGATCACCATCCCGGTCAACGCTTCGAGCGGCTCGGTGGACTTCATTGCGCCGAACAACGTGTTGAATACCAATACGCCGCTGACCAACAGCATTACTGGCGTAACTGGCGGCAACTACGAGCACCTGGAAACAGCCGGTACTCCGACGACTGTGGTTACCGATGATCCTGCTCGTCTGGACACCACCGGCCTGACCCTGTCCGCGACCGGCTCCGTCCAGGAAGGCGGCAGCATTGTTTACACCGCCAAGCTGACTAACCCGGCTGGCACTGAGATGAAAATCACCTTGAGCAACGGTGAAACCATCACCATTGCCAAGGATGCGACCGAAGGTTCCGTCACCTTCGCCGCGCCGAAAGACACCGTTTACGTCGATGCGGGCAGCGTCAGCGTGACCGTCACTGGCACCACTGGTGGCGACTTCGAACACCTCGAAGTCAGCCCAACCGCAGCAGTTACTGCTGTAACGGATTCGATTGATACTTCGACCGTTACTCTGACTGCGACTGCCAGTGCTGTTGAAGGTGGCGTGGTCACCTATACCGCTTCGGTTACCGCACCGGTCACCGGCGCCCCGCTGGTCATCACCTTGGCCAACGGTCAGTCGATCACTATTCCGGTTAACGCTTCGAGCGGTTCGGTGGACTTTATCGCCCCGAACAACGTGCTCAACACCAACACCCCGCTGACCAACAGCATCACCGGTGTGACTGGCGGT
>NZ_JANLOA010000127.1:0-1495 GCF_025466035.1 Pseudomonas sp. 20P_3.2_Bac5
CCTCGTGCGCGAGCCCGGTCGGAATGCTCATTTACAACCCCTAAACTCCGCTTCCTCGGCTGTATTCGCCTTGCCTGACCTTCGTCTCAAGGCTTTTCATACAGAGCCTAAAGCGCATGTTTCACTGCGTTTGCCTCTCTGTTTGGTTCCCGCGGATAAGAGGCAAATCGCCCTATCGTCCTCGCATGATCTGATAGGCCGCGTCGGAGTAAAAAGCCCAGATCACGCCATTGCGCTCAGTCGAGTATCGGTTTGTAGATACCCCGTATAGCGGAGAGAGGCATGTGAAGAAGGTTAAGTGCCATTCAAATCCGCCCCCTTCTTCCGTCATCTTTCCCTCATAAAAACAGCCATTTGCAACCTAAAAGTGCGCACGAGTGCTTGGACAGGCACTATTTCCGGCTGTTCGCTCGAAAAAAGGAACGCCTTTCGTTTTTCTGAGATCGCTTACATTAAGCGAAAAATGTCCTCACGAAATCCGTTCCCACCAGCCATAGCTACCTTTTTCGGGCTCAATCAACATCCAACAGGCCTCACAGCTAGCGCACTTGTAATACCCATCGGCGCCATTCTGCTGAATCAATCTATTCGCCCATATCGGCCGGGGAACACCAACTAATTTTCCAGACACCATCAAAGCATCAAGCCTCTCGATGCAGGCCTTATACTCGGACGGTTCTAAAAAGCTTCCTTCTGGCGATATTCCCCCACAGATAGCACAAGCAGGAATCAATTTGGCTACTGCGGACATCGCTTTTTCAACATCTCCCCTTTTTAACTTCAAGAACAACCCAGGAGGAATTTCAGAACTGGTAGACGCGGGAGACGCCTTAAGCCAAGCTTGAACGTCGTGTAAGGACAGTACCTCAGACCGAAAAAGCCTGAGAGTTTCATAGAGCGAAGCGTTTATACCTTCTTTCATTTCTCACTCCGAATCAACGGCACAATTTCCGAGCCCGGCACGACCCCATCCGCTGGAACACCACCTTTGCAGAAAATAACCTGCGCCTGTACCAAAACTATATAAATGAAGTTGGATCACTCATGACCGAATCATACATAAATTCACAAGCACTGGCTTCAGACGAAAAAACACCAAGAATTGACCTACCTCCTCGCTCAAAGTAAAAAATCTCCCAACTGCCTCCAACTTCCTCCATGCACAACGCCAAATCCCTTTCCCCATCAACACTAAACACGGTAGACCTAACACCAGCACTCAAAAGAGCGGCAGCCAAATCGAGCCTATTACTTATACTCACCATACTTACCCCTATAGACAACCTTCAACTCACTATAAATAGGACGAAAAAGGGGACGGATTTATTTTCTTTAACCCGACCTTGGCCGACCCTGTCCCCGCAGTTCTAATCTGACACCTGATATTTTCTCCACCTCATCAACAAAGCGATCAGCGCCGGTCAACTGCCCTCGCTGCAAGGCTGACCTAATGAGATTTAACTCGTCCTTCGAAGCAGCCTGCCTTAAAAACGAT
>NZ_JANLOA010000024.1:0-1444 GCF_025466035.1 Pseudomonas sp. 20P_3.2_Bac5
CGTGAAGGTGCCGGCGGTGATCGGTCCGGTGACGCGGTCGGCACCCTGGGTATCGTTGGTCAGGACGTTGCCGGTCAGGGTCAGTTGGGCTTCGGTTGCGGTGACGGCGTTGGTGTCAGGCGCAGCGGTTGGTACGTCGTCGACGATGTTTACGTCAAGGCTTCCGCTGGAGGTGCTGCCATCTGTGTCCGTCGCGGTGACGGTGAAGCTTTCGGTGAGGTTGTTGATGCCGCCGGCGTTTGGATGGGCCTCGTTATCCAGCAGGGTGTAGCTGTAGGTCACCACGCCGGTACTGGTGTTGTAGCCGGTGACGGTCAGCGTATTCCCCAGCGGAGTCGTGGCGGTTTGTGGGAAACCGGCAGCCACGCCACCGCTGATGACATTGATTCCACCCACGCTCAGGGTTTGCAGCCCGTCCGGAGCGGTGACGGCAAAAGTGCCGGTTTGGGTCAGTGCCGGCGTATTCGGGTTGCTGCCGTCGCTGAGGTTTTTCTCGTAGACCGTCAGTTCACCACCCGCTGCATCAAGGCCATTGAGGGTGACTGGATCATTCAGGTTTTTGATATCCAGAACCAGATTCGCGGTACTGGTGTCGCCATCCGCATCGGTCAGGGTGTAGGCAAAGGTCTCAGTGCCAGTGCCGCCGCCGTGCAGGTTGAAGAAGTCCGGATCCGCAGGATTCAGCGTGTAGGTGTAAGACCCATCCGCAGCCAGAACCAACGTGCCGTAGGTCCCAGTGAAGGTGCCCGCGGTGATCGGTCCGGTAACCCGGTCGGCGCCTTGCGTGTCGTTGGTCAGCACATTCCCTGTCAGGACCGTGGCAACCTCAGTCGCAACCGACGCATTGGTATCCGGCGCAGCGGTTGGTACGTCGTCGACGATGTTTACATCGAGGCTTCCGCTGGAGGTGCTGCCATCAGTATCCGTCGCTGTGACGGTGAAACTCTCGGTCAGGTTGTTGATGCCGCCTGCATTCGGATGAGCCTCGTTATCCAGCAAGGTATAGCTGTAGGTCACCACGCCAGTGTTCGGGTTGTAACCCGTAACAGTCAGCATATTCCCCAAAGGCGTCGTGGCGGTTTGTGGGAAACCGGAGGCTACACCGCCAGAAACAACGTTGATGCCGCCCACGCTCAGGGTTTGCAGCCCGTCCGGAGCGGTGACGGTAAAAGTGCCGGTTTGGGTCAGAGCTGGCGTGTTCGGGTTGCTGCCGTCGCTGAGGTTTTTCTCGTAGACCGTCAGTTCACCACCCGCAGCATCGAGGCCATTGAGGGTGACTGGATCATTCAGGTTTTTGATATCCAGAACCAGATTCGCAGTACTGGTATCCCCATCAGCATCGGTCAGGGTGTAGGCAAACGTCTCGGTACCCGTACCGCCGCCATGCAGATTAAAGAAGTCCGGATCCGCAGGATTCAACGTGTAGGTGTAAGACCCATCCGCA
>NZ_JANLOA010000085.1:0-1392 GCF_025466035.1 Pseudomonas sp. 20P_3.2_Bac5
TTGGGCGAATTCAACCGGTCGTCGCAACACTGGTTTGTTGGACAGATTTTAGATACTCATTCAGTGCTTCGGCAGGTGTTTTCCAGCCGAGTGTTTTTCGCGGTCTCGTATTCAGCGCGTGCGCAACTGCTTGGATCTCTTGGGCACTCCAACGAGACAGGTCGGTGCCTTTCGGGAAGTATTGCCGTAGAAGACCGTTCGTATTTTCGTTCGTGCCGCGCTGCCATGGACTATGGGGGTCAGCAAAGAAAACCTTCACTCCGGATTCGATGGTAAATCGAGCGTGATCCGATAGCTCCTTCCCACGATCCCAGGTCAAAGATCGCCACAGTTCGACGGGAAGATCAGTCACAGTCTTCTTCAAGGCGTTGGCCATGCTAGCAGCCCCATAGCCGGCAAGCGCCGGGCCATTCTTCGTCCGGGGAATCAGCCCATAACCTTCCTCGCGAGGTAGATAGACGAGCATGGTGAATCGAGTTGAGCGTTCGACCAGCGTTCCAATCGCAGAACGATTCAGACCGATGATCAGGTCGCCCTCCCAATGCCCCGGTACAGCTCGGTCTTCCACCTCCGCAGGGCGACTGGAGATCATGACATCCTCGCTGACGTGCGCCCACGCTTTGGCCTGCGCCCTGGCTCTCGGCACGCGCAACGCTCTCCCTGTGCGCAGGCAGCTCACCAGTTCGCGCTTGAGAGCCCCTCGACCCTGAATGTAGAGCGCCTGATATATGGCTTCGTGAGAGATGCGCATGGATTCATCGTCCGGAAAATCGATCTGGAGCCGATTGGTAATTTGTTCGGGCGACCAGCCATTGACCCATTTACGGTCACTGCGATGTGGTTTATTTCGGCCTTTGAAGGGAGCTTGTCGAGGCCCAGCAATCTCACGGCCATCAGCGTCGTGAACCTTACCCTCCAGACGGTCTTGCACGTAGTGATGCAGTCGCGGGTTAATCACCAGTTTCGCTGGCTTCGGCCTCTTGGCCACCAGCTCTGCCTTCCATTGCGCGACTGAAGCTCGATACTCAAGCCGACCGCAACGAGTTGCAGCATTACGCGTCAGCTCCCGTGAAATTGTCGATGGGCTTCGTCCAAGACGACGGGCAGATAGGTACCGTCCTGATATCTGGTTCGACATGAATAATGGCATCCCGCCCCGATGACGGAACCAGCGTGTGCCTACCGCTGAGGATATGCCAACAACCTGTGCTGCCTTCTCGCTTGTGATGCCGGTTGCGATCTGCACCCAAAACAGCCGCTCGATCTCACTACGAAGCGACGGCGCCCCTGGCGAACGCATCGCTCCCCGGCCTGTAAGTTTTTGCATCCATCCTGCGGGTCGCCCCATAAACACCTCGATCAAAGGTGTTGCGACGACCGGTTGAATTCGCC
>NZ_JANLOA010000078.1:0-1364 GCF_025466035.1 Pseudomonas sp. 20P_3.2_Bac5
GGGACTGTCAGATTCTTTGTGTTCGGGCCGGTAACGGCCTGCCGTCAGGCAGGCCGTGCTTTTACCAGGTTGGCCTGATAAATCGGTCTCCGTACAGAATCGCGAATTGATTCATCGCGCTCTTCCAGTCATGGGCCGCAGAGCCCCAGTTTGCTGTGATATTGCGTAGTCCAAGCCAGATCAGTTTGGTGGCCGCATCGTCAGTCGGGAAGTGGCCGCGCGTCTTGATGATCTTGCGTAGCTGAGCGTTGATGCTCTCAATGGCGTTGGTCGTGTAGATCACTTTTCGGATCGCCGGCGGGAAAACGAAAAATGGAATCACTCGATCCCACGCCCGCCGCCAGGCAGCCACTACCGTCGGGTACTGCTTGCCCCATGGCCCGCTTTCAAAAGCATCCAGCGCCTGCTCAGCCGCTTCGGCAGTCACTGCCTGATAGATCGGCTTAAGCGCTTTGGCCAATTCGCGACGCTTATCCCAAGCTGCGTAATCAAGGCTGTTGCGGATTAGATGAACAATGCATGTTTGCAGTGTCGTATCTGGAAATACAGCGCCAAGGGCTTCTGGCATGCCTTTGAGACCGTCAGTTACAGCAATCAACACATCTTCGACGCCGCGTGTCTTGAGGTCGTTGAACACCTTCATCCAGAACTTGGCGCCCTCGGAACTTTCGATCCAGATGCCGAGAATATCGCGTGTTCCATCAGGCAAAACACCCAATGCCAAGTAGATCGCCTTGTTGCGGACCAGCCCCTCTTCGCGGATTTTGACCCGCAGGGCATCAAAGAAAATAACCGGATACATCGGCTCCAGTGGCCGCTGTTGCCACGCACCAATCTCCGCCATCACCTCATCGGTTACAGAGCTGATGAAGTCGGGCGAAACGTCCGTACCGTACTGCTCGGACAGGAACGCACGGATTTCTCTGACGGTCATTCCGCGGGCATACATGGCGATGATCTTGTCGTCGAAACCGGTGTAACGGCGCTCGTGCTTTGGAATCAGAATGGGTGAAAAACTGCCGTCCCGGTCACGCGGAATATCCAGCCGGATCGGGCCATCCCCGGTCAAAACCGTCTTGCCGCTTTTGCCATTACGCTGGTTGGTTTCATCCTCTGGGCGCTTCGCGCCCGGCGGATAACCCAGGTGATGGCCGAGCTCAGCGCTCAAGGCTCGCTCGATCAAGGCCTTTTTGAACGCTGCAGAGGCGTCCTCAATGGCTTCAGCGGTCATCGGTCCGTCGGTGAACTGCTCAAGCAGTTCTTTCGGAATCTTCGGTAGCTCGCGCAGCGCAGGTTTCTTTTTGGTTGGCATACATGCACCTCTTACTCATGTTATGCCCGAACACAAAATTTCTGACACCCCC
>NZ_JANLOA010000017.1:0-1282 GCF_025466035.1 Pseudomonas sp. 20P_3.2_Bac5
GCCGCCGAGCTTCATCTTGATGCGTTCGTGGTTGTAGTAGCGGATGTACTCGTCAATTCCGACACGTAGTTGGTCGATCGTCTCGAAGCGTTCCCGGTAGAAGTACTCCGACTTCAGCGTGCCAAAAAAGCTCTCCATCGCCGCGTTATCCAGGCAATTGCCCTTGCGTGACATGCTTTGTTCCAGGCCCGCTTCTTTCAGGCGCTGACGGTAATCAGGGTATCGATAGTGCCAGCCTTGATCCGAGTGCAGCATTGGCTTGCTGTCGGCCGGGAGCTTCTCCAGTGCGCGTTCAAGCATGGTTTCCACCAGGGCATAGCGCGGCCGCGTGTCGGTTTGGTACGCCACGATTTCTCCGTTGTACAAATCCAGCACTGGTGAGAGGTAGAGCTTTTCACCTGCCACCTTGAACTCCGTAACATCCGTCACCCATTTTTGATTGGGCTGATCAGCTGCAAATTGCCGCTTCAAGATGTTGGGTGATGCCTCGTCCATCAGCCCCCGGTATGACCTGTATTTCTTGGGCCGCACCGTGCATTTGAGGTCCAGCTCGCTCATCAGGCGCCGCACTTTCTTGGTGTTCACCAACTGCCCTTCCTGACGCAGGGTGGCGGTGACACGACGATAGCCATAACGACCGCGATGACGGTGCTGGATGCTCTGGATCGATGCTTTCAGCGAGGCACACTTGTCCTCGGTACCGATTGTCTTGAGTTGGTAGTAGTAGGTGGCACGCGCCAAGCCTGCGGCATCCAGCAGATCCGCGAGAACATGGTGTGGGTGCAGGTCGGCGATCAGCCGGGCTTTTTCGTGGTGGCTTTCTTCTGCCGGAGCTTCGCCTCGTCTAGTTCCTCGAGCTTTTTTAGGTAGGCGTTCTCCGCTTCAAGCTTGCGTATCTTGCGCAGCAACTGGGAAACCGAGAGTTCCTCGTCAGGCACTACTGGGGTTTCATCGGGCTTGGAGGGCTGCTTGGACATGGCGCGGGACGATCTCTTCTTCGCTGAAAGCTGGGCTGTAAGTTCGCCACTGTAATACTGCTGCTGCCATCTGCCCAGTTGACTCGAATTGCCCAGGTTGAACAGCGCCGCAGCGGCGCGGTGAGACAGTTGCTCATTGAGCATGCGGTGAAGCACAGTGAGTTTGAATTCGGCGCTGTGGTGCCGACGGGAACGCTTGAAACTGGCCTCGCCGTGGTGCTGGTAAGCCACGACCCAGCGCCGGAGAAGGGTAGGATCTATCTGGAACTGGTTCGCCACATGGCGAAAGCCACGGCCTCGATTGA
>NZ_JANLOA010000021.1:0-156684 GCF_025466035.1 Pseudomonas sp. 20P_3.2_Bac5
TTTTTTTTCTTTTTTAAGGGGGGGGGGGGGGGGGGCCCCCCGGGGGGGGGGGCCCCCCCCGAGGCTTTACAGCGTGCATGAAAAAAAGTTCCCTCGTGAAACACTTGCGCCGGCGCCGGCTGGCGCTTGGCGAACCCCCATTCCAGAGCCCTTCGTTCACCTGGGTATGCTTTGGATATATCACCAATATCCGGTTGTGACCTGGCCTCCCCGCAACTAGCCTCACAGCTCGTCACCCATACTTTTAACACCCGCAGCGCATCTGGGAGGGAGCCCGGCGCTCATCAAGGGGTTTTGCCATCATGCCGTTCAGTACCGACGCATTGAATGTCCTGGTACGAGAAATCTCCCCCACGCTGCGCTTCGCAACACTCCACCAATTGGTGCAGCAGTTGGGCTTCGACTTTTTCGGCTTCACCTGCTGGACCAGCTTCGACCACCGCCCGTTGCTCTTCAGTACCTTTCCGGTGGGCTGGATCCAGAACTACAAGCGCAGGCAATACATCGACACCGATCCGCGGATCGAGCATTGTCGACGCTCGATCATGCCGATCTTCTGGACCGAGGAGTTCTTTCGCCCGGTGTCCGGCATGTGGGAGGACGCCCAGGCGTTCGGCCTGTGCAACGGCTGGTCGCAGGGGGCTCATTCGGAAGGGGTGTTCAGCATCCTCGACGTAGCCCGTGAAAAGGGCAGCATCTCCGATGAGGAGTGGTACGAGAAGGCTGGACAGGTCTTGCTGCTGTGCAACCTGATCCACATGAACCAGGCCGAGGAACTCAAGCGCAAGATCGGCACCCTGCACTTGAGCGAACGCGAGATTGAAGTGCTGCGCTGGTCCGCCACCGGCAAGACGGCCGAGGAAGTGGCCGACATCCTCAATCTGTCGGAGTCGACGGTGAATTTCCATGCGCGCAACACCATCGTCAAGCTCGGCGTGCAGAACAAAGTGGCGGCCATCGCCCGTGCCGCCCGATTGGGTTTGTTCATGACCCGGGAAACCCACCCGAGCGCGGAAGTGACCGACTACGGACGCCGGGCAACGGACTGGCCGCTGGCTGCCGGAGCTTGAGCCAGAGCCTTTTATTGCACCTTTATGACGACTGGCGATAACCATATGCCCCGGTTTGGGGCATTTGTTTTAAGTCTGCTCAAGAGTCACTCTCATCTACGAGCGCTGCGATAGCATAAAGCCAGCCTTAAACCATTCAGTTAGTTAGCAAGCTTTCAGTTGGCCTGGTAGTTGCCTCTCAAAATCCATTGGGATGTCGTCATTGGAGAGGTCTATGTCGCTTACAAGCAACTCCATGCATTTATCAGGGGAAGAGCGCCGCTGGCTGCCGTGGTTCGGCAAGACCGGCAAACTGGCCATGGGTTGGGCTTGCCGGGTCAACCGTTCGGCCTATCCGGTCATCGAGCAGACGTTCGAAGCCATTGCTGAAACCCGGGTCAAGCTGCTCAACAGTTGGGCCCTGGAACAATGGGAACACCTGGCCGAACTGGCCCAGGGGCTGGGCGACCTGAGCGGCATCGACCCTCACGCCCTGCAGGAAAAACTGCAACAGGCCGAGGATTTTTCCGAACTGTTCGTCGTCGATCCAGCGGGCAAGCTGCTGGCTTCGACCTGGAACAGTCAGGACCGCCGCAGCGTCAACCCGGCAGCCCTTGCCGAAGGCCTGAAAGCGCCGTTCCTGCACGGGCCTTACAGCGATCCGCTGACCCAGGCCATCGGCCCGTCCTCGTCGCGCTTCCATGACGAAGTGACGCTGATGTTCTACCAGCCGGTGAAAGTGGCGGGCAAAGTGCTCGGCTGCCTCTGCGGGCGGGTGCCCAACGACGTGCTCGGCGACCTGATCCAGCGCGAGGCCGGGCATATCTTCGCCGAGTCCGGCGACAACTACCTGTTCATGGTCCAGTCGCGCTTCGACCCCAGCCTGCAGCCGGGCGTGGCGCTGTCGCGCTCGCGCTTCGAAGACGGCACCTTCAGCCATGGCGAGAACCTCAAAAGCGGGGTGCACACCGCCTGGAAGACCGTGCAGGTACAGCGCCACACCGAACTGGAACTGCGCTTCACCGATCCTGCGACCCAGCAACTGCACCCCGGCGTGCGTGAAACCATCCGCAACGGTTCGAACCTGTTCGTCACCTACCCGGGCTATTCCGACTACCGCCATATCCCGGTGGTGGGCAAGGGCGTGACCTTCCAGATGCCGGGCTCGCCGGACCGCTGGGGCATGATGTGCGAGGCCGACCTGGAAGAAGTCTATCGCCGCCGCTCGCTCAGCTACGGCCTGATGAAACCGTACCTGGCGACCATGCTCGGCCTGTTCGCCTGCAACTACCTGGTCCAGCACTACAGTGGGCTGTCGCAACACCTGATCGATCTCTGCGAGGCCGGCAGCCTGGTGGTCGCCGCCGTGATCTTCAGCACCCTGGGCCCGAAACGCCTGGCCGTGCGCATCAACGAAATGACCGGGGTCATCCGCACCATCGCCGAGGGCGAGGGCAATTTGCGCCAGCGCCTGGACACCTCGCGCATGGCCAACGACGAAACCGGCGACATGGGGCGCTGGATCAACAGCTTTATCGACCATCTGGACTCGGTGGTCGGGCAAGTGGTCAAGGCCAGCCACAGCGTTGGCACCACCAACCAGATGATGCTCGGCCGCAGCCGAGAGGCCAGCAGCACCTCGATGGAAGTGGCTGACGCCATCCACCGCATGATGGTCATCGTCGAAGAGCAACTGGGCGAGATCCAGCAGGCGTCCGCCGGTGCCGAACAAATGAAGCAGGCCATGGACGAAGTGGTTGAGCGCGCCCGCAAACAGTTCCACACCGTGCAGGAGGGCACCCAATCGATCCGCGATGTGGTCGAGCGCTCGGCGTCCAGCGTGCAACTGCTCGACAGCCGCATGGCCGAGATCGGCAAGATCAGCGGCCTGATCAGTGACATCACCAACCAGACCAACCTGCTGGCCCTCAACGCCGCCATCGAAGCGGCGCGGGCGGGGGAACATGGCCGTGGCTTCGCCGTGGTCGCCGATGAAGTCCGCAGCCTTGCCGCCCGCACCTCCAGCGCCGCCGAAGAAATCCGCCTGACCGTGGAGAGCCTGCAAGGCGAAACCCAAAAGGCCGTGGGCTTTATGGAAGATGGCGTAAAGAACGTCGACCAGAGCCTCGGCCTGGCCGAGCAAGCGTCCTCGGAAAACGTGCAACTGCACCAGGCCGTGGAAAACATGTTCAGCATCATCCAGCAGCTCAACCAGCGCAGCCTGGATTACGGACGGACCATCAAGGAAGTCGACCAGTCCTCGGTGGAAATGCACCAGACCGTCAGCGTCCTGCACGCCAGCGCCGAGACCGTGCGCCTCAACGCCAATAAACTGCAAAAACTGGTGGGCCTGTTCGAAGTCACCCGCGCCAGCAGCGGCCAGCGTGCCGCCGCCTGAAACGAACCCTTGGAGCAGGGCGGTTACGTAGGAAAAACCGCCCGCTTCCAGGACGAAAACTTTTTTAAATCAGGGGGTTGCCAGCATGGGTGAATGCACGCATAATTGCGTCCATCGAAAGCGACGAGAAATAAAATTCTCAACGTTTTCAAAGAGTTAGAGAAATCAACGATTTCCGAAACTCATCAGAGGCCGAGTAGCAAAGTGGTTATGCTCCGGATTGCAAATCCGTCTACGCCGGTTCGATTCCGACCTCGGCCTCCATATTCGAAAGCCCCGCAGATTAACGTCTGCGGGGTTTTTTCTTGTGGGCGGGAAAAGTGCGATCGTTTCCGCATTATTAGGCATCGTTTCCGCCTCAGGCGTTTATTTGGAATTGTAGGTAATGAGGCGCGAATTGCGGGCACCTTGAATCTTTCGCCTCTCAAGTAGTGCATCTATAAATAGGCCCAAACCCGGGGGCGTGGTTCATAGCACCGCGCGAGACGAACTTTACCCAGTGGCTGCTCAACGAGTTATCAGAATCACCGGTGACGGCGACCAAGGACTGATCGCACCGGCTGCATGCCAGGATTACATCCAGGCTCTAAAGCATTAATAAACCTCAGGATTTTAAAGTAGGGCCATTCCTGTACAGGACAAACGCCCTGTGCTTGCTTGATCAGAGAAACCTTACTGTCTATAGTGGCTTTCGCGCTCGACCGTCACGGTGCGTACGAGGCTTGTCCTTACTTATGGAAGATTCAAAAACATGGAGTTGTCATGAAAAAACTATTCTCAAGTGCTGCGCTTGTTTCATTTGTCATGCTTGCTTCTTCGCAAGTTATGGCGTCGCAAGACTATACGGTGCACTTCAAGAATTCGAGTAATACGACAAAGTACGTGAGGCAAATTAGCAGCCAGTGCATGTACAGTCCGAAGAGCGGTAACTATACCGTTCCGCCTCGGGGAGATGTGTCAGTCGGAATGACCGACTCAAATAACATTTTTAGCCTTTGCACGAATGGTCCAAAGGAAGTCAGCTGGGCTGTAGAAGACGATAAAGGCAACAGGTTTGGCAATTTGACTTTTAGGCATATAAAGGACGGTGGCACGTGGTATACGAAAGTTGTCCCTTCTCTTGGGTTGTCCGCGACTATCACTTGCAATAATGGAGGCTGTTCAACGTCTGGCACTCCTGGTATGCCTGGTGAGCCTTCCCCTATTGTTGTTACGTTTAACTAATAATCTTTCGCTCTGTCCCTGGACATGTTCAAGTGTCTGGGGGTGGTTCTGGTTTTATCTGGAATCATCTTGTTGAGTCTAGCAGGTGGGCATCTTGGTTTTGCGTGTTGCCCACAGCAACTTCAATACGGACGGAAAAGGCGGAAAAGCAGGCGGAAAAGAAGGTGCTCAGCGCTTTTTCCAGCAGTCCAGCGCTGAGCAGTAAACGAACTGCCTCGGATATTTGGGTCGCCGCATCTACGGGATTTGCTTCGTATGCTGGATTCCCGTACATCCTGGCGATACGCACAGTTATCGAAACGCCAACATTCCAGAAAAGTGCCTCCAGACTGTGGTCTGACGACGAGCGCGTTGCATTCATTGACTCGATTGCACTCAACCCGCTGGCTGGCGATGTGATACCCGGTGCAGAGGGCGCTGTTGGAGTGGCACTCATCGCAGCATGGTTCTGCGCGCTGCAACGTTGGCCTGACGTGAACCTGAGTCCTGTTGGATTTGTCGGATTCTTTCTGGCATGGCCTTACTTGATAGCTCCGCCCAAGAAGAAGCAGTGACGTACTGACGGTGGGATATATGCTTGGTCATCCATTATTCCGGCGTTACTGCCGCACAAGTGACGCCTCCTTTGGGGACAGACTTGCACGGATACTTTTTATTGTGTTGACGGAGAACAAAGGAGTACGTCATGGAAAAAACAATCAGGCTCGCCGACCTGTCCGATATCGATGCCATTTTTGATATTCGGACGAGTGTTCAGGAAAATCATCTATCCCATGATCAGTTAGCTGAAATGGGTATTACTCCCGAAGCTATCCAGCAGGCAATTTTAGAGACCCCGTGCGCGTGGGTCGCTGAGGTCGATGGTGTCCCAGTAGGTTTCTCCATGGCTGATATCGAGGATGGCTGCGTGTTTGCCGCTTTCGTCCTCCCTGAGTTCGAGGGGCGCGGATTGGGGCGCAGTTTGATGGATAGAGCAGAGACTTTCCTGTTTCAACACCACCAGACGATATGGCTGGAAACCGCTGAAGCCAGTCGTGCGAGTGGTTTTTATAGAAAGCTCGGCTGGAAGCCCGTGCAGCATTTACCCGAAGGTGATATTCGCTTCGAAAAGTGCCTTGATCGTCACTAGGGCAGGAGAAGGGGGGCCGAATAGGCGACAAATTTAAGATGGTTGGAGCGACTGAAAAATCAATCCCTCGCCTTTTTCATCAGTCACCTTTTCCGTGGACTAATTCTGAAGCCGCTTTTCCATAACGACGGTACGCTCAGCCCCATGAAACGCGTCGCGAATTTTCTGATAACCCAACGCGGCATAAAACGCTTCGGCTGTAATCGAGGCGGGCACACGCACCGCTTTAACGCCGGCGCGGGCAGCAGTTGCATGAATGACATCCATTAAATGCCGGCCGATACCGCCTTTTTGATGCCCAGGGTCAACGAAAACACTTCTGACGACGTCGCGGTCGAGACTGGCCGTGCCGATAATATTTCCGTCCAGTAAGGCTACGAAAACCTTGCGCTTATGGAGTTGTGCGGTAATGGCTTCAGGAGTAAAGCTCTGCCCAACCTGAGCGATAA
Organism: Pseudomonas sp. 20P_3.2_Bac5; assembly: GCF_025466035.1. NCBI lineage: Bacteria > Pseudomonadati > Pseudomonadota > Gammaproteobacteria > Pseudomonadales > Pseudomonadaceae > Pseudomonas > Pseudomonas sp. 20P_3.2_Bac5. The sequence continues at coordinate 6,250 of NZ_JANLOA010000021.1, forward strand.
CGTCAGCCGGGTAGTCCTGTGAATTTGACTCACGCAGGGCAGCAAGAACTACACGGCTAATCGCGGCTGCATCGTTGCTCGTGGCGGGACGAACGTGACATTCCATGCTGAGCCCTCAATCCTGAAGAATTAGCGCTTTCTCGCTGCTTGTATCGGCTGGAAAATTATTGGTATGCGCCGCGCCCGGCCTTATTTAGTACTGACCTGCCCCCGCGCATACATAAAAATCGAACCATGATCCGGGATCTTGCACGTAATCACCCCCGGCGCGCCCGGGACTTTTTTATCGTCCAGGGTAATGACGTTGGCGAGGTGGAAATATTGGTGGTCTTCGAGATTTTTGGCGGAGGCGGCCGAGAATGCCAAGCGGCTTAGTACGGCGGTAAACGCTTCGTAGCACTGGTCTTCTTGGCTCAGTTTCATTTCGGCCAGTTTGCGATCACTCATGACCGCCATTTCGACGAGCACCGGTTCGGCGGATGTTGACTTGGGGTCGGCTTCGACGCTGTCCATTGCGTAGCTGATTTTCATCTTGCGCGGATTGGTGTGATAGCGCTGGAACTTGGGATTCTTCAACGCATAGGCCAAGCCTTTCTCGGGGTCCAGGTAGAGCGTTACGTCGTAGGTATTCTGCACGCGCTTGCCGATCAGATCTGATGCCGCCTGGGCGCTTTGCAGGCTGGCAGTCAACATTGCTGCAGTGAGCGCGCTGGTGATGAGGGCGATTTTCATTGTTTGCTTTTCGATCCGTGGTGGCGAGTGTTAAGCGGTCGGGGATGCTTTGATGCACCCGTAGGGCGGCAAAGTAGGGACATAAGCGAACAGTGTTACGCCCCCGGTGTGTTTGATCGCGAGTTCTTTGCAAGTTCAATGGCTGCGTTAATAGCGGCCCGGGCCTGGGGGCTGTTTTTCCAGCACGTCGAGCCCACTGTTGCCGATGCTTGAGCCAGGATGTCACTCGTATTCGCTTCGCTGAGCACCGCGAGTGAGTCGATGCCGGGCGATCACGGTCGGCCCTACGCCCTTCAAGGCCAGCAACGCATTGTGTTCCGTGGGTGGAAATGGCATCCGTAAACTCCTGTTATCGGCCAATCCAAGTCAGCGGAGTTTGCCCGACGGGGGAGGGCATCTCAATGTTCCTTTCGCCATCCACACGCAACCCTGGCGTGATTCGTTGAAAACAGCTATTGCTGAAGCTTCAGCATTTGACCGATTCAGGAGTTGGCATGAAGCAATTATTACTGGGCGCTGTACTGGCTTGCGCCGCGGGGTTTGCCAATGCCGGGATCCCGCTGATTAACGCCACCTGCCCGGGTAACCTGGAGGTGCACGCCGACGAAGGCGGCCCGGTTTATATCAACGGTAAAGAGGCCAAGCTGAAGAAGTTCAGCGATAGCTACTTTGAGGCAAAAGGCGGCGGGGTGACTGTTTCGCTCATGATCAAGCCAGACGGCTCGCCTGATCTGTCCTATACCGGTAAAGGCGGCGTCCACGGCGTTTGCGAGTTGGTCGAGCAGGACTGATGTCTCTATAAAAAGAAAGAAGGAGCTTTCCCTGATGATCGCGAAGCTGTTGGTCACCATTGGCGTGGTCTTTTATGCCGTGCTCGTGCCTATCCTCGAAATTAATGAAACCCATGTTTTCAATCAGGCGTGGGCGCCCCATGCGCGATTGCATGAGACCTGGCAGTTGTTCACGAATACGGCAATTGGCGTTTACAGCGTCTGGCTCGTCTGGATCAGGGGCGACCTCAAACTGGCGAGCCTTCTTACCTTGTTCGTTACTGGCGGGTTCTTGATGGCCTATTGGCTGAGGGACGGTTACGGCGGGTCGATGGTGCTTACCGACGGTTCGGAGAAGATGATTCTGGGCATCAATCTCGGGCTCTTTGCGTATACGCTGGCGATCGTGCTGGCGGGCATTGCTATTGCAATGGAACGAAGGCATCGCGGTGTACAGTCGGACGCCTGAGTTAGTTGATCAGCGCACATGATGACAATGGACTGAGGAACGTTTCATGGCTGAAGAAGACGCGCAGTACTCGAAAAAAGTATATGACGGCCTCCTGCAGAATCCGCTGTCGGTTCTCAAGCAGGCCAGTATCGAAGTCAACAGCCTTGATCCTGCCAGCAGCCCCATGGCCCGCACACTGGCGTTTGCCGCCGCTGGCACAAACATCGTCATCGATAAGTCGCCGATGATCGCCAGCGGCATGTTGAAGATCGAAATAGACGGCGCAATCGAGCGTCCAATGATTGTTTCGCCAATGCGTGGTCATGGATTACCGGTCGGGAACGGTGTGGGCGATCGCCACCAGGCTGCCGAAGTGTTTGATGCGACGGTGGGAGAGGAACAACTCTGGGTTACCGAGTTGCAGACGGGATGTACCACCCTGATGCTGGACTGGGGGAGCAGCCGGTATTCGTTGGTCCATCTTCAGCCAAGTGAGGACGCGCAATTCAATCGTGCAAGCCAGGCGATCATGTGGGTGGGCAACAAGACGACGTATGCCTACAAGAACACCTGGCTCAAACAGGAAATGACCACGGTCGTGAACAACACAACGACGACCAAGAGCACGCCGCAGCGATACATCATGGTGCAGTCGATGTTTGAGTCCTCGCGCAAACATTCGACGCAAGTCATCGGTATTCGCCGGAAAACCGAGTTCGATTTCTACCGGCAGCGGCGGGTAGATAATAAAAACGTGGTGGAGAAGCTGACCTGGAGTACATGGCGCTCGTACCTGCCTTATTTCTCTTACTGAACGTTATTCCCCTCGCGTGATGGGTGGCCTGTAGAATCGCGAGATATTTGAGACGTGAATTCAGGAGTCAGGGTGAGAGGCATAGAAAAATTCGTATCACTGCGGTTCGGTCTCACGATCGTATTTATTGTGTTGGGCGCTTCCCTTCATAGCGCGGGCAAGGTCGGTTTCTGGGGGATGTTCGCCGTCATGATGCTGCCGAATATCGCCTTTGCACTGCTCCGGTTCAGAAAGTCCCCGGCGAGCACATCGAGAGATTTACAGGAGTAATCGATATGGCCAGCAACACCCGAAACCCGTTCAGCTTTGCCGGCGTACCGCTGATTGCAATCGGCGCCGCGTTCGCGGCCGTTGGTGCGTCAGGCCAACCGGCATTTGGTTATACCGCTGTGGGGCTGCTGATTCCGGGCGCGGTCTTGCTGATTGTTGGCGCATGGCGAAATCGCAGGCAGTAGAAGTCGGGGAGCAACGGATAACCATGCAATTCATCAATATCCTGCACTCAGACGCCACTGTTCAGCAGCAAGTCCGGGCGTTGCGCAATCATCGTGATGTCCGGCGGTTCATGTACAGCGCTCACGAGATCTCTGAAGAAGAGCATTTGAACTGGCTGAGCACGCTGGTGGGAAGTACGAGGCAAACCGTGTTCGTCGTATTGCGTGATGACACGCTGGCCGGAGTCGTTTCGCTGAATGCGATCAGTACCGCTCACCGCACGGCGGATTGGGCGTTTTATCTCGATCCTGAACTGCAGGGCAAAGGCCTGGGAAGTGTTGTCGAGTTCTGGATGCTGGACCATGCATTCAATGCCGCCGGTCTTGAGAAACTCAATTGCGAGGTGCTTGAAAGCAATGCCGCCGTTGTGAAGATGCACCAGAAGTTCGGATTTACGGTTGAAGGTGTTCGGCGGCAGAACATCGAGAAGGATGGCGAGCGTATTGATGTGGTGTTGTTGGGGATTACCAGGGATGAGTGGCGGGTGCAGCGTCCGGCGATGTTGAGCCTTATCGAGCGGGTATCAAGGTAATAAGCCTTGTCTCGCTCAGCAAAGAGCCGCCAGGTAGTCTGATGCCCCTGTTGGTGCCCTTCGCGAGCAAGCTCGCTCCTACAGTGTAGGAGCGAGCTTGCTCGCGAACGGCTGCAAAGCAGCCCCAATAGGGTTAACCGGCGGCCTGCTTTTTCGCAACGTTTTCCAATAGCGCCTCAGACAGCGCCTGGCAGATTTCCAGTGACTGGTAAGTGCTCCAGGCGACGTCTGCCACGGGCCGGGAAAGCATCTCGCACAGTTGCGCATTGGTTTCGAATGCCGCGGTGAGTGCCGCTGACAGGTGGGCCAGCGCGTCCTGGATATCGACGTCTGCACGCACGGCAAACAGCGGGGCATGCGCGCCGTTGCATGACCCGAAGTGACCGAGGAAGGGCGTCGGAATGGGTGGATCTGGAACAATCTTTTTCATTTGAGGCTCCTGAATCGGTGGAGCCGCCACTTGCGTGACCAAACGATGGGTGGCGACTGTACGCAGGTTGGTCAACCGAGGATCCAGGAACCCGGCGCGCCCGAGGGCGCCCCGCGCACAGCCGCCATAACTCAAAACAGCGGCCGCAAAAAAGCGCCCGCAGAATCGGATGGGCGCTTGTGCGCTCTGGATCTATCAGGTGACCAAACCTGATCGCTGAATTGGCAGCGACCAGCGCAGACTAGGCACCGATTCCCATGAGCGCAACCGCTGAGAAGGCGCGAAAGTATGATTGGGAAACTGCCTACACGAAAGTCGGACGTGGACTAATTTTCGTTGCGTTATGCAACACCTGGCAGTCCGAAATTTCCCATTACGCGCCACACAAGGATCAGGGTTCGTCACCACCCGCATCATTCTGCTGATTAGCAAACTTGCGAATGTCCGGGGTGAAGGTTGTCACCATTCCGGTTTTACTGCAGGTGAGGGTGACCTCTGCTTCCAGGTCCAGATCAAGGTCTTCGCCGCGCAAGCCTTGCCATTGGGCCAGATAGCGCAATGAACCGAACTTTTCGCGCTTCTTCAGTTGCTTGGCCACGCCTCCTTTCCAGTTCAGCGGCGGTAGCTCGCCGGCCTTCGCTGACGCCGCCAGGGCCGGTTTTTGAAGCGCAAGTTTGCGGCCGATCTCCCAGGTCTTGATGACGCCACGGTCGGCGCCTTGCCAAATTTCGCTCCAATCAAGCCCCGTACGCTCGGGTTCTGTGTAACGGCGGTGAACTGTTCGACTCATGTCTGCCTGCTCGTCCTGAGTGCTGTGAGAAATAACGTGAGTATCCGCGTTCTGGTAGTGTCTCATTGGTGATGGCTATGCGCCATATTGCGGCCATGTTCATCCGACGGCCTGTCGGCGCATCTTTTCTGTCGCATTGTTTGCGAAGCTCAGGTATTTAGCTTGCGCTGGCACAAGGTCAGTTAAAGGAGAGTCAACATGAGCAAAGGCGGGAAGTTCATCGGAGTTGCGGTTGTAGTTAACGTCCTGTTGTGGGGCGTTGTTATCGCCAACCTGAAAATTGATAAAGCGTGCAGCACGGTCGATCAGACTTGCGAAACAGTCCGGTATTCCCTGATGGGCGCAACGCTCTGGGAAGCGCCAGGCAAGTAAGGCGGCGAGCCGTGCGGTCGAAAAATGCTGCATTATTCTGCCCCAACGCATCCTCTTTCTTTATCGCTCAGCGCTGACGAGTATCCCATGATCGACATCCATAACGTGACCGCCTACCAGCAGCAGACCCGCGTGCTGGACGGTTTTTCCCTGCATATCGGCGCCGGCGAGAAAGTCGCGATCCTCGGCCCCAACGGGGCCGGCAAGAGCACTTTGCTCAAGCTGATCACCCGCGAGTTGTACCCGGTGGAGCGCGAAGGCAGCCACTTGAAGTTGTTCGGCAGCGACACCGTCAACCTGTGGGCACTGCGCAGCCGCCTCGGGTTTGTGTCCCAGGATTTGCAGGAAGACTACACGCCGTCCACCCAGGCGCTGGATGTGGTGGTTTCGGGGTTCTTCGGCGCCATCGGCGCCCACGGGCATTTGCAGCCGAGTGCCGAGCAGATCGAACAGGCGCGGGCGTTGCTCGCGGTGGTGGAGATGTCCGGGCATGAGCAGACCATGTTCCAGCGTTTGTCCACCGGGCAGAAGCGCCGTCTGCTGCTGGCGCGGGCGTTGGTTCATCAGCCCGCCGCGTTGATTCTCGACGAGCCGGCCAACGGCCTGGACATGGGCGCGAGCTTGGGCATGCTCAAGCTGATGCGCAATTTCTGCGGTGCGGACCACGCGATGATCATCACCACCCACCATATCGACGAGATCATCCCGGAGATCGAGCGGGTGGTGCTGCTTCAGCAGGGCCGCATCGTCGCCGATGGCCCCAAGGCCGAGGTGCTGACCAGCGCCGCGCTGTCCGACCTGTATCAGACCGAACTGCGCATCAGCGAAGAAGACGGTTGGTATCGTTGCTGGCACGCGTGAGGCGTTTCGCGAGCAAGCTCGTTCCTACAGGGGAAGGGGGTAACGCGGCTGTAGGAGCGAGCTTGTCGGGGCGCCGAACCGTCGCGATAGCCCACCCACATCGATTCACGCGCGCATCCCATGAACCCGGTTGGCGCTGGACTTCTTGCTGACAATGCACGTCCAGCGGTGATCTTCGCGGTAGGGCGCGCGGGTGAAGTCGATGTCGCAGATTCGGTTCATCCCGCATTTCTTCAGGGCTTCGGTCAGTTGTACGAGTGTCTCTGCTTCGATAGTCATCGCTGTTACCTCGTCAGATTGACTGCGTTCATAGGTCTGGACCGAGGCCCCTCTCGGCGAATTCAATCTTTTTGAGATTTATCCGGGGAACGGGGCCGCGCAGCGACCTCGGCGGCGGTCTGCTGTTTCTGGTAGTCGAGGTATTCGCGGTTCATGACGTAGGCCTTGATCTTCTCGACGTCGTCGGCACTGAGGCTGTCGCCGAAGGCCGGCATGCCGAGCGGGCGCAGGACGCCTTCGCGGACGATCTGCTGGAACATGGCGCGGCGGCTTTCGTCGGTCTTGCGCAGATCGGGGATCAGGCCGCCGCTCTGCGCGCCAACGCCGTGGCACACCGAGCAGTAGGCGCCATAGAGCTGTTTGCCGGTGCTCAGGTCGGCGGCGCTGGCGTGGACCGCCTCGGGCACGCGGGCGGCGGCGACGGCCGGTTTTTCCGGCAACGCCGGCAGCGAGGCCTTGCCGCCGAGCTTGAACACCAGCAGGCGACTGATGTTGCCGACCCCCGGCGCCTTGGCCGCGTCACCGCCGATCAGCGGGGCGACACCGCCCCAGCCGGCCATGATCGCCACGTATTGCTCGCCCTGGAAGCTGTAGGTGATGGGCGCGGCGACCAGGCCGGTCTGGGCGTCGAACGACCACAGTTGCTGGCCCTTGTCCGCCGAGTAGGCGATCAGGTTGCCGGCGGCGGTGCCCTGGAACACCAGGTTGCCGGCGGTGGTCAGGGTGCCGCCGTTCCAGTAGTGCGGGTAGGGCACGCGCCAGGCTTCTTTCTGTTTGACCGGGTCCCAGGCGAGCAACGCGCCGGACACCACCTCGCGTGGCACTTCCTCGCCGTCGGAGAAGCCGGCGCCGGTGTTGAAGGCCTTGCGTCTGACGAATTCCTTCGATTCGTTGCGGTAGACGCCGGGAATTTCCTGATAGGGGATATAGACCAGTCCGGTGTCAGGGTTGTAGGACATGGAGTGCCAGTTGTGCGCGCCGAACGGGCTCGGCCACATCACGATGGGCTTGTCTTCGTAGCGCACGCCGGGGGCTTCGACGGGGCGACCGGTTTTCAGGTCGACCTTCTCGGCCCAGGTGACCTTGCCGAATTTCTCTGCGGAGAGCAGCTCGCCGGTCTTGCGGTCGAGAATGTAGAAGAAGCCGTTTTTCGGCGCCTGCATGATGACTTTGCGCGGCTTGCCGTCGAGTTCCAGGGTCGCCAGGCTCAGTTGCTGGGTGGCGGTGAAATCCCAGCTATCGCCGGGGGTGACCTGGTAGTGCCAGGCCAGTTTGCCGGTGTCCGGGTGCACGGCGAGGATCGACGACAGGTACAGGTTGTCGCCGCCGCCGGGGCTGCGGATCTCGCGGTTCCACGGCGAACCGTTGCCGGTGCCGACGTAGAGCAGGTCCAGCTCCGGGTCGTAGGCCATGCCGTCCCACACCGTGCCGCCACCGCCGCCTTTCCAGTATTGATCGCCTTTCCAGGTCTTGGCCGCGTCGATCAGCTCGGGGTGTTCGTAGGGCTGGTTGGGGTCGCCCGGCACGGTGTAGAAGCGCCAGGCCATCTTGCCGGTCTCGGCGTCATAGGCCGAGAAGTAGCCGCGCACGCCATATTCGGCGCCGCCGTTGCCGATGATGACCTTGCCCTTCACCACGCGCGGGGCGCCGGTGATGGTGTACGGCTTGCTGTTGTCGGTGGTTTGCTGGCTCCAGAGTTGCTTGCCGGTCTTGGCGTCGACGGCGATCAGGCGGCCGTCGAGGGTGCCGATGTAGACCTTGCCGTTCCACAGGGCGACGCCGCGGTTGACCGCGTCGCAACAGGCGTCGCGGGCCTTGCCGCGGTCGAGTTCGGGGTCGAAGGTCCAGAGCACTTTGCCGGTGGCGACATCCACGGCAATGGCGCGGCTCCAGGACAGCGAGGCGTAGAGCACGCCGTCGTGGAACAGCGGCGTGGCTTCGAGGCCGCGATGGTTGTCCAGGTCGATGGACCAGGCCAGGCCGAGGTCCTTGACGTTCTGTTCGGTGAGCTGTTTCAGCGGGCTGTAGCGAGTTTCGTCATAGGTGCGGCCGTGGCTCAGCCACTCGTTGCCATCGGTGTTGCTGGCGACGATGGCCGCCTGGTTGACGGGGGCCGAGACGGCGATGGGGCCCATCAGGCACAGCAGCACGGCGGTGGCAAGGCAGGTTCGGCGGTGACGCGAGGACTGCAAACGGTTCATGTAGGCATGACTCCTTGATTATTCGTTCTTGTGCGGAGCAATGGCCGATCCGCGACGGATCGGCGGGACATCAGAAAACCTGCAGGATGCGCAGGTTGAGGCGGTTGTCTTCCTTGAAGCCGTTTTCCACGGACATGTCCTGCCCGTAGTTGACCAGCAACTGGGTGCCCGGGGTGACGAAGTAAGAGGCGCCGACGCTGAATTTGCTGGTGTCCGGCTCGTCGTCCTGGCGCAGGCCGTCGACCTTGGTTTCGCCGCCCCAGAGCCGGGAAACGCCCAGGCGCACGTCGAAGGCATCGGTGAAGTTGTAACGCAGGAATGCCTGGCCCTGGAAAAGCTCGGACTGCTTCAGGGTGGCCTTGGCCGGGCCGTATTCGTCGTTCTTGCCGAAGAAGGTCACGTCGGCGACCAGGTCGAGGGTGAGCTTGTCGGTCAGGCCCTGGATGTAGCCGGCCTGCAGGGTGTACTTCCAGCGGTTCTCGCCGAGGTTGAGCGCGTGATCGTTGTCGTAGCTGCCGGTCGGGACATAGACATAGGGCGTAATACCGAAGTAGCGGCGCTTGGCCGGTTCGTTCACCAGCCAGACGGTGGACGCGAGGATCAGGTCGCCGATGCCGCTGTCGTCGCCCAGCGACTTGGTGTCGTCCTTGCCCCGGAGGCTGCCGAACGGCAGGAGAAACTGCGGGTCGATGATGTAGTCGCCAAGCTGCATGAAGTGCACGCCCCGCAGGATGCCCACATCCGAATCCAGCCGTGCATCCAGCGGCGCTTTGTGGCCGTCGGCGTACAGCGATTTGCGCTCTGCGTGCTGGTAGTACACCAGGCCGAGGTTGGTGCCGGCGGGCATGGCGGTGTAGTCGCCGGCGTCCACATCCACGGCCCGGGCCGAAGGTACTATTGCCGTCGCCAGGCCAAGCGCGGTAGACACTCCGACAATCCTGGCCAGTTTCCGTGTGTTGAAGACAGTGGCGAGGCGCGTATCAACGCTCTTCGTCATGACATCACCTTTATTGTTTTTGTTTATGATCGAGTGGTGTATCCCGGCCGTTGAAGCGCATGGCGGGCCGGAGACGAAGAAGGCTTGAGCAGAACCTGTGCCAGTTATTTTGAATGGATGGAAATCCATTCAAGATCAACGGTTTATAACAAGATCAATGTGCGGCTTGAGACTTTCCGAAACGCGCTTTCACCGCACTGTCTCATGATGAGGCAGTTGTCTTGAGTGAGGCTGTACCGGACTGAGACAGCCGTTTCGAGGCAATGTAATGAACAAGCCCGATGACCCTTTTTCTGCCCAGCGTGAAGTGAACGTCATTACCGCGATCGAAGCGCGCAACCGTGCTTTTGGTTCGCAACTGGTCGAGCGTTCCTGGGAGCGTTCGCAGCGCTACGGGATCCGCACCCGCGACCGGGTGTTGTTCGACGCGCCGGTGGCGGTACGCCCTGACCATCTGCGCGATTACGGCGGCTCGTTGCTGGAGGCCGCGCGGCCGGAGATGGAGCAGTTGCATGCTTCGCTCGCGCCGCGGGACTGGGTGCTGGCCTGCATCGATCTGGACGGCGTGGTGCTGAGTTCGATGGGCAAGTCCAACGGTGCCAGCCAGGAATTGAATCAGGTGTTCCGCCAGGGCGCGCAGTTTCTGGAAACCCTGGTGGGCACCACGGCGCCGAGCTGCGCGCTGGCCGAGCAGGAGTCGGTGATCATCGCCGGCTCCGAGCATTATCTGGAGGAAGCGCGCGCCTTCACCTGCATGGCCACGCCGATCTTTGGCGTCGACGGCGGCATCGTCGGGGTGCTGGATGCCAGCCGCAAAGGCGTGGAAACCTCGCTGTATACCCTGGAGTCGCTGGTGATTGCCGCGCGGGCCATCGAGCGTCGCTTGTTCAGCCAGTTGGGCAGCGTGCTGCTGGTGCACTTGCACGGTCGCCTGGATATTCTCGGCACGCCCATGGAAGGGCTGCTGGCGTTCGATCAGGCCGGGCAGCTCAAGGGCGCGAACCGGATCGCCCACCAGCTTTTCCAGCCGCCGGGGCTCAAACCGGGCATGGACTTCAGCGAGCTGTTCGACATGCCGTTTGCCCATGCCCTGTGTTATCGGCGCTACGACCTCAGTGTTCCGTTCCGGTTGCAAACCCATTGCGGCGCTCTGTTCAACGCGTGCCTGACCGCCGCGCCGGGCAACGCCTCGGTGCAGTCGCGACGGCCAGCGCTCCCGCCGGTCACCGCCGAGCGGCGCGAGCCAGCCGCGCATGGGCCCTGCCTGGAAGACCCGACGGTCAGCGCGGCACTCGAGCGCGCGCGCAAAGCCTTTGCCCGCAATATCCCAGTGTTGATCAATGGCGAGACCGGCACCGGCAAGGAAGTCTTCGCCCGCCTGTTGCATGACGGCGGCAGCCGCGCCGCGGGTCCGTTCGTGGCGATCAACTGCTCGTCCATTCCGGCCAGCCTGATCGAGTCGGAGCTGTTCGGTTATGTCGAAGGGGCGTTCACCGGCAGTCGCAAGGGCGGCGCCTCGGGCAAGATCGAACTGGCCGATGGCGGCACGCTGTTCCTCGATGAAATCGGTGATATGCCGCTGGAGTTGCAGGGGCGGCTGCTGCGGGTGCTGCAGGAACGCAACCTCAGCCGGCTGGGCAGCAACAGCGTGGTGAAGGTGGACTTCGCGCTGATCTGCGCGACCCACCGCGACCTGCTTCAGCTCGCCCAGGAACAGGGCTTTCGCGAAGACCTCTACTACCGCGTCAACGGTCTGCGGGTCAGCCTGCCGGCGCTGCGCGAGCGCAGCGATCTGGCGCAACTGATCCAGCACCTGTTGCTCAGCGAGTCGGCCGGGTCAACGCCCCCGGTGCTGGACATGCCGGCCTTGCGCGCGCTGCTGGCGTACGCCTGGCCGGGCAATATTCGCCAACTGCACCAGGCGCTGCGCCTGGCCGTGGCACTGGCCGATGAGGACGGGCGGATCGGTTTGCAGCACCTGCCGGATGAGGTGCTGCGGTTTGCGCCGGAGCCGATTCGCGAGACGCTGGACGTCGATGTCGAGAGGGGGCCGGGCGACACCTTGCAGGCGTCCGGGCAGCGGGCGATTCGCACGGCGATCGCCGCGTGCAACGGCAACCTGTCCGCCGCCGCACGGCGACTGGGGATCGGGCGGGCGACCTTGTACCGGAAGATGAAGGAGATGGAGCAGGGCGCTTGAGGATTGGCCCTTTCGCGACGAGCCGTCGCGAAAGGGCCGGCGTAGCATCAACCCTTGAGTTGCGGGAAATCTTCCTCGAAATGCTCGTGTTCACCGCGGCTGTCGCCTTGCCGGCGCTGCACTTCCATCTGCCGCAGTTCGACCCGGCGGATCTTGCCGGAGATGGTCTTGGGCAACTCGGTGACGAACTCGATGCGCCGCACGCGCTTGTACGGCGCCAGGTGTTCGCGGGCGAAGGCGAGGATGCTGTGCGCCAGCTCCGCGCTGCCCACCTGGTCGTGGGCCAGGATCAGAAACGCCTTGGGCACCGCCAGGCGCACCGGGTCATGGCTGGGCACCACCGCCACTTCCATCACCGCCGGGTGTTCGATCAGCGCGCTTTCCAGTTCGAAGGGGCTGATGCGGTAGTCCGAGGCCTTGAACACATCATCGGCGCGCCCGACGAAGGTGATGTAGCCGTCGGCATCGATCTGCGCGGTGTCGCCGGTGCGGTAGTAGCCGTCGCGCATGACCTCGGCGGTTTTCTCCGGGCTGTCTTCGTAGCCGAGCATCAGGCCCAGCGGCCGTATCGCCAGCGGCAGGGCGACTTCGCCTTCGTTGCCGGGCAGGCCGTCGGGATCGAGCAGGCTGACTTGATAGCCGGGCAGCGGGCGACCCATCGACCCGGGCTTGAGGACCTGGCCGGGGGTGTTGCCTACCAGCGCGGTGGTTTCCGTCTGGCCGAAGCCGTCGCGCAGGTCGAGGCCCCAGGCGTGCTGCACTTGCTCGATGATTTCCGGGTTGAGCGGCTCGCCGGCGCCGACCAGTTCCCGCAGGCGCAGGCGGCCACGGTAGGCGGCGAGGTCTTCCTGGATCAGCATCCGCCAGACCGTGGGCGGCGCGCACAGGCTGGTGATGCCGTAGCGCTCCAGCACCTGCAGCAGCGAGATGGCATTGAAGCGCGGGTTGTTGTGGATGAACACGCAGGCGCCGGCGTTCCACGGCGCGAAGAAACAACTCCAGGCGTGCTTGGCCCAGCCGGGAGACGAAATGTTCAAGTGCAGGTCGCCGGGTTGCAGGCCGATCCAATAGAGGGTGGACAGGTGCCCCACCGGATAGCTCTGGTGGCTGTGCAGGACCATTTTCGGCTTCGACGTGGTGCCTGACGTGAAGTACAGCAGCATCGGGTCGGTGGCGCGGGTCACGCCTTCCTCGATGAACGCGGCGCTGTGGTGCTCGGCGTCGGCGTGGGGCACCCAGCCGTCCGACTGGGTGCCGACGCTGATACGGGTGAAGTCGCCACCGATGCCGGCGAATTTTTCCAGGTTGGCGGCGCCGACGATCAAGTGGCGAACGTTGCCGCGTTCGATGCGGTCGCGCAGGTCTTCCGCAGTCAGCAGGGCGGTGGCGGGGATCACCACGGCGCCGAGCTTGAAGGCGGCGAGCATGCTTTCCCACAGGGCGATGTCGTTGCCGAGCATCATCAGAATGCGCTCGCCGCGCTTCACGCCAAGGGCGCGCAAGTGGTTCGCCACACGGTTGGAGCGTTGCGCCATCTCATGAAAGCTGTAGCGGCGTTCGCTGCCGTCTTCCTCGACGATCCACAGGGCTGGGGCCGGGTTGTCGCTGGCCATGTGATCGAAGTAATCCAGCGCCCAGTTGAAGCGCTCCAGCCTGGGCCAGCGGAAATCCCGTACGGCGGTTTCGTAGTCGGTACGGTGGGCGAGCAGGAAATCACGGGCGGCAAGAAAGGCGTGGCGTTCTGAGTTCATGAGGGGCGTGCCTTGATTGTTGTTGTCGGTCCCGCCTGGTCAGGAAACCGGGGGTTGGGCCGAGTATAGGCGCGCGTTTATGAGAGCAGAATTCACATAAAAGCCGGTGCAATGTGCAAATTTGCAGGGTGGGCGAGGGGGTGTTTCAAAGTGGGACAGTGGCGGATCGCGAGCAAGCTCGCTCCTACGGGGGCACTACAATTTGTAGGAGCGAGCGATTCGTCCGACTCAACGGTGCCGATGACGACGCTTGTGCTTGCGCTTGCCGGTATCACGGTTGTCATCTGCCAGGTGGTTGCCCAGCGCACCACCGGCTGCGCCGCCCAGGCCCGCGCCAACGGTAGAGCCGGTCGAGCCGCCCAGTTTGCCGCCGATCAGCGAGCCGCCCGCCGAGCCCAGTCCGCCGCCCAGGGCCGCTTCGGTGCGGTTGCCCTTCTTCGCGCCGACGGCGCTGCCGGCTGCGCCACCCAGGCCGGCGCCAATGGCCGCGCCGGTGCTGCCACCGATCTGTTGACCGACGACATTGCCAAGCGCGCCGCCAAGGCCGCCGCCGATCGCGGTGGTGCCGTCACCGGCCAGTGCCGCCTGGGACATCAAGATACCTAGAGCGAGGGTAGGCAGTGAAAAACGCATGGTCGAAACCTCTGGCAGTGGGGGCAGTCAGGAAAAAGTGGAAGGCAGCCGGTCAGTCGTCGTCACGGTAGCGGCGATCATCGCGGCGATGGTCATAGCGGTCGTCGTAGCGGCGATCGCGGCGGTCATCCTGCCAGCGGTGCTGGTCACGGTCGCCACGCCAGCCGTCGTTACGGTCATGGTGGTGATGATGGGCGCAGCCGGCGGAAACCAGGATCGCGGCCAGCAGGGACAGTTGAGCAAGACGGGTCAGCACGGTCATTTCCTCTAACCGCGGGGGCGGTATTCGATGGCGCAGGTATGACCGCGTTTTTCAGGATTTGTTGCAGAGGGACAGCCAAGTGATTGGCAGATATGAAAAAAGCGCCATGAAGGCGCTTTTCTCGAGAGGTGGTGCGAGTGGCGGGACTCGAACCCGCAAGGCTCACGCCGACAGATTTTAAGTCTGCTGTGTATACCAATTCCACCACACTCGCAGGTTGATCGAGATTCACGAGGTCTCTCAAATCAAGCGCGCTTTATAACTCATCGTTATATTCGCGTCAACGGGTAAGACGAATACTCACCGCGCCATGTAACGTTGCACCCACCGCCTGGGAATCATCATCGAGGCCAGTCCGAGCATGGCTGCCAGGACGCTGCTGGCCAATAGTGCGGCAAAACCCAGGTGGTGTTCCAGCCAGCCGCCGAGCACCGCGCCGAACAGCATCCCGCTCCACGGCACCAACTGCATGCGCCAGCCAGGGCGTCGCTCGCCCATCAGCCAACGGCCGAGGCCGCGACCGAAGCGCGACAGGGCGCCGGTGACGTAGGTCAGGCCGATGGGCAGGCCGTTCACTTCTTCGACCGCGGCATTGAGCATGCCCATGGACAGGATCGCCGCCAGCATCGCCAGCAGTTCCAACTGTTTGCCGCACAACGCGGCGGCGAGCAGCAGCAGGGCGGTCAGCGCCAGCAACGGCCAGGCGCGCTTGCGGCTGGAGCGGGCGATCATGACGCCCAGTGCGTTGCCGATCACGAAGGTGGCAATGAGCAGCGCCAGGCGTGCAACCAGATCGAACTGGCCGTCGCTGAATGCCACGGCCAGGCGGGTGGTGTTGCCGCTCATGAAGGAGACGAAGTCGCCGCTGGCCAGGAAGCCAATGGCGTCGGTCATGCCGGCCAGTACCGAAAGGCCGCCGACGAAGAACAGCCCGACCCGGCCGCGCAGTCGGTACAAGCGCAGGGCGTGGGGTCTGCGCTGGCCTGCGGGGTGTTCTGGCAGCATGCCGGGCGGGTCAGCTGGGTTCGATGGCGCTGGCTACGGCGCGCAGTTCGTTGATCGAGGCGGTCAGGCCGCTGACCCGTTCGTTGACCTCGACCGCGTCGGCGGCGTGGACCGAGTTTTGCAGGTAGACAGCGTGCCCAGCCAACCCTTTCGCCAGGCGTTCCATCCCGTCGGCCGTGTGCTCCAGATCATCATGAATACGTTGCATGCGCGTGTTTATTACCAAGATCCCTTCCTCGACCGCTTGTCTGTTGTACCTGCCGGACCTAGCGACTATAGCAACTTGCCGGCATTCTCAGGAGGCAGTGTGCAGTCAATGGCGCTATACCTTGATCCAGCGCAGTGATTGCAGGCCCTGTTCATGGTCGGTGCAGGAGTGCATGTAGGAGTTGATGAGCATGGATGTAGGAATACGGCTCACTAAGAGTCATCCTCAGCGTATGCTGTAGCTACACTTCACTCATCATCAGCGGACTCAGCAATGGCTCCATCCGAGCGACTGGACCTGCACAGCATGCACACCAGTCTGTACGAACAGCTTGTACAGACCGTGGTCGACTACGCCATCTACATGATGGACCTCAACGGCTACATCATTTCCTGGAACGCGGGGGCCGAGCGCATCAAGGGCTACCGTGCCGAGGAAGTCATTGGCCAGCATTTCTCGTTGTTTTTCACCGAGCAGGATTGTGCCGATGGCCGTCCGCTGTTCCTCTTGAACAAAGCCTTGAGCAGCGGCGGTTCCCAGGATGAAGGCTGGCGCGTGCGCAAGGACGGCACGCAGTTCTGGGCGTTGGTGGCGCTGGATGTGGTGCGCTCGCCTGAAGGCGAAGTGATCGGCCTGGCGAAGATCACCCGCGACATTACCGACCGCCGCGAAGCCGCCCTGCAACTGGATGCGATGCGCGCGCAACTGTTCCAGTCGCAGAAGCTCGAAGCGCTCGGCCAGTTGACCGGGGGCATGGCCCACGATTTCAACAACCTGCTGACCATCATCATCAGCTCGGCGAAGCTCGCCATGAACAGCCAGGACCCGCAACGCACCCAGCGGTTGCTTGAGCATGTGCTCGATGCCGGGCAACGCGGCAGCCAGATGACCCAGCAATTGCTCAGCTTCGCCCGCCGCAAGGCGCTGGAGGTGGTGAGCGTCAATTTGCCCGAGGTGATTGAGGCGATCCGCGCGCTGTTGTACCAGGCGCTGCCCAAAGGCATCGAACTGCACGTGCAGTGCGACGAGGACCTGCTGCCGGTGGAAGTGGATGCCGGTCAGTTGCAGATGGTGTTGCTCAACCTGGTGCTCAATGCCCGGGATGCCATAGAGGACGGTGGCGAGATTCGCCTGTGGGCGCGCAATCAGGTGTTGCTGGGCGAACGCGAAAACCTTAATGGGCCGTTCGCCTTGATCAGTGTCATCGATTCCGGCAAGGGGATTCCCGCAGAGGTATTGCCGCGGATTTTCGAACCGTTCTTCACCACCAAGGGCTTCGGCCAGGGCACAGGCCTGGGCCTGAGCCAGGCGTATGGATTTGC
This sequence comes from Pseudomonas sp. 20P_3.2_Bac5, assembly GCF_025466035.1. Classification (NCBI taxonomy): domain Bacteria; kingdom Pseudomonadati; phylum Pseudomonadota; class Gammaproteobacteria; order Pseudomonadales; family Pseudomonadaceae; genus Pseudomonas; species Pseudomonas sp. 20P_3.2_Bac5. Next base: position 23,355 of record NZ_JANLOA010000021.1, read on the forward strand.
CAAGCAGAGCAATGGCGGCATCTGGGTCGACAGTGAGCCGGGACAGGGCACCTGTATGACCTTGTGCCTGCCGCTTTCGGACAACGGGGAGGGCAATGCGCCGTGGAACAGCTCCAGCGTGTAGCGACAGGTATCAGAGGCCTCGATGACCTGCTCAAGGGCGGCCTGATCGCGGGTTCTGCCTATATCGTCCAGGGCCGTCCCGGCTCCGGCAAGACGGTGCTGGCCAACCAGTTGGCGTTCAACCATGTCCGTCATGGTGGCCGGGTGTTGGTCGCGACCTTGTTGAGCGAGTCCCACGAGCGGCTGTTCCAGTACCTGTCGACCTTGTCGTTTTTCGACGCAACCAGGATCGGCGACCAGATCCAGTTCATCAGTGCGTTCGACACCCTCGATCAGGACGGCCTCGAAGCCGTGGTGCGCGTGCTGCGCGGCGAGATTGCTCGCCAGGGCGCTTCGTTATTGATCGTCGATGGCCTGCTCAACGCCCGCTCGCGGGCCGAGACCGTGCTCGACACCAAGAAATTCATCTCCGAGCTGCAGGCCCACGCGGCCTTCGCCGGCTGCACATTGCTGTTGCTGACCAGCAGCCACCTGGAGGACGACAGTCCCGAGCACACCATGGTCGATGGCGTGATCGAGCTGGGTGAAGACCTGCATGGTGCCCGTGCGGTGCGCCGCATCCAATTGCGAAAAACCCGAGGCAGTGGCGCGCTGTCGGGGCTGCATGAGTGCGAGATCACTGGCGATGGCCTGCAGGTCTATCCGCGGCTGGAAGCGCTGTACGCTCGCCCCTCAGGCATGGGCAGCGAGACCTTCAAGCGTGTCGGCAGCGGCGTGGCGTGCCTCGACCGGTTGTTGCTTGGCGGTCTGGCGCAAGGCTCGGTGACTTTGGCAATGGGCCCGTCGGGCAGCGGCAAGACCTCGCTCGGGCTGAGTTTTCTCGGCGCCGCCACACCAGAGGCGCCTGGGCTGCATTTCGGATTCTATGAGCCGGCGCCGCGCTTGCGGATGAAAGCGGCGGCCCTGGGCCTGGACTTCGCGGCGATGGAACGCGACGGCGCCTTGCAGATTGCCTGGCAGCCGACCACTGAAGGCCTGCTGGATGATGTTGGTGCACGCTTGTTGCGCCAGGTCAGCGAGCAGGGCATCAAGCGGGTGCTGATCGATAACCTTGGCGCCTTCGCCCGGCTGGCGACCCGGCCGGAGCGCTTGAACGAATTCTTCCGCGCCCTGATGGGCGAACTGCGGGCCCGCGACGTGACGGTGCTGGCCACCTGGGAAATGCGCGACATCTTCGGCTCGGAAATCAACGCCCCGGCGCCGGAGCTATCGAGCATCGTCGACAACCTGCTGTTGATGCGCTTCGTTGAGCTGGGCTCGGAGCTAAAGCGGGTGCTGTCGATCTTGAAAGTGCGCGACAGCCGTTACGACCCGGCGCTATTGGAAGTGGTGATTGGTGCAGGAGGGGTGGAGCTGCATGAGGCGTTCAACGAGGCAACCGCAGTGCTGTCCGGCACGGCGCAGCCACTGGAACGGTCCTGAGGGCCGCGGTCTGAAATCATGAGCACAATTCTGGTGGTCGACGACGAATACATCATTTCCGACATCCTCGGCTTTGTGCTGGAGGATGCGGGCTTTCAGGTCGAGAAAGCCGCCAACGGTGCGAAGGCACTCGAAGTGCTGCAAAAAACACGGGTCGAACTGCTGATCACAGACTGGATGATGCCGGTGATGAATGGCGAAGAACTCGCCCGAAAACTACGCGCCGACCCACAATACAAAGGCATGCCCATCATTCTCATGAGTGGCGCACAGAGCGATATCGCTCGCAAGAGTCCCGAATTGTTCGACGGTGTGCTGGATAAACCCTTCGATCCTGAAACGCTGATTGACATGGTTCAGGGGCTCGTCCGGCCACCTGGGGGATGAAACCCCTCAGTTCAATCCGCAGGACCGGCGAGGCGGGACCAAGCGCATCCGTGCGACTCGATTCATGCAAACAGCTTATGAATGGTCTTCTCCTTTTTCCGGCGCCGGGCTGCCGGCCTGAATGCGTTTGTAGATCTCTTCACGGTGCACCTGAACGTGTTTCGGTGCATCGATGCCGATCCTCACTTGCATCCCCTTGACACCTAGAATGGTGACTTTGATGTCATCGTCGATGACGATGCTTTCGCCAACCTTGCGGGTGAGTATCAGCATGTATTTCTCCTTGGTAACTTGAAATGCCTCGCAGGCGGTACCCACAGAGGACGGGGGCGCTGGGAGACGCTTCCCTCTTTCCCTTCATTAAAGACGCATTCGTTGAAAATTAATTCCCCGAATAAAATATTTGCGAGTGTCTTTTTTAGGTTGGGCGTCGACTGGGCAGGTGGGAATTTCGCGACGCGAGATTTTCCACCCGGCAAGCATAGGGGTGTTGAACGCATATGGGAAATTTCTCTTATAAAAAGAGAAACTTTCGACATTTAGCGTTCAATTTGTGGGGGTATTAAGAAGTTCAACAAATGAGATTGATTCTTGATTGCTGCGCACTCTTTCTCCGCAATAGCGCCGCAACATTTTCAGGCGCTGTGACCCAGCAACGCCACACCCTTGATTTGCGCCCACAACTGCTGGCCTTCGTGCAGCCCCAACTGATCGCTGGAAAACCGCGTGACCCGCGCCAGCAGCGGATGGCCTGCAGCGTCCAGGCTGACCAGTACCTGCGCCGGGTTGCCGAGGTGGCTGAGGGCGCGAAGGGTCACCGGCAGGCGATTGATGATGCTCGATTGGGTGTCTTCGGCGAGGCTCAGGCTAATGTCGCGCGCCTGGACCTTGATTCGCAATGAAGACCCTGGCGGCAGCGGTGTGTGCGGGATGCGCAGGCGCAGTTGGCTGTCGGGCAGGTGCAGGTCGAGGAGTTGGTAGGCGGCGTCGTAGGCGCCGGTACGGCCTTCGATGATCACCCCGGCGTCGTCATCTTGTGCCAGCGGCAGGTCGAGGCGGGCGAGGGTCTGGTTGATCGGCCCGCTGGCCAGGACCTTGCCCTGTTCCAGCAGCACCAGATGATCGGCGAGGCGGGCGACTTCTTCCTGAGCATGGCTGACGTAAATCAGCGGAATCTGCAGCTCGTCATGCAGGCGCTCCAGGTACGGCAGGATCTCGCGCTTGCGTGGGGCATCGAGCGCCGCCAGCGGCTCGTCCATCAGCAGCAACCGCGGGCTGGTGAGCAAGGCCCGGGCGATGCCGACACGCTGGCGCTCGCCGCCGGAGAGGGTATCGGGCTTGCGCGCCAGCAAGTGGTCGATACCCAGCAGTTCGCAAGCCTGTTGCAGGCTGATCCGCCGCGTGGCCGGGTCGATGCGGCGCCAGCCGAACTCGAGGTTGTCGCGCACCGAAAGGTGGCTGAACAGGCTCGCTTCCTGGAACACGTAGCCGATCGGGCGTTGGTGCGGTGGGACGAAGACGTTGTTGCGGGAGTCTTGCCAGACCGTGCCGCCGACCTCGATGTAGGCATCTTCGGCACGCTCCAGCCCGGCCAGGCAACGCAGGCAGGTGGTCTTGCCGGAGCCGGAGGCGCCGAACAGCGCGCTGACGCCCTGGCCTGGCAGGCTGAGGTCGACATCCAGGGTGAAGTCGTCGCGGGCCACTTTCAGCCGGGCTTGGATCATTGCAACCATCATTCAGCTCCAGGCCGATTTGCCGCCGCGGCTGCCATACAGCGCCAACAGCACCAGAAACGAGAACACCAACATTGCCCCCGCCAGCCAATGGGCCTGGGCGTATTCCATGGCTTCGACGTGGTCGTAGATCTGTACCGAGACCACCCGGGTCTTGTCGGGAATGTTGCCGCCAATCATCAGCACCACGCCGAACTCGCCGACGGTATGGGCGAAGCCGAGGATGCTGGCAGTGATGAAGCCGGGCTTGGCCAGCGGCAGCACCACGCTGAAAAATGTGTCCCACGGACTGGCGCGCAGGGTCGCGGCCACTTCCAGCGGACGGTCGCCGATGGCGGTGAAGGCGTTCTGCAACGGCTGCACCACAAAGGGCATGGAATAGACCACCGAGCCGATCACCAGCCCGGTGAAGCTGAAGACGACCGTGCCCAGGCCCAGGGCCTCGGTGGTCTGGCCGACCAGCCCGTGAGGGCCGAGGGTCAGCAGCAGGTAGAAACCGATCACCGTCGGCGGCAGCACCAGCGGCAATGCCACCACCGCACCCACCGGGCCACGCAGCCAGGAGCGGGTGCGGGCCAGCCACCAGGCGATCGGCGTACCGATCAGCAGCAGGATCAGGGTCGTCAACGACGCCAGCTTGAGCGTCAGCCAGATTGCGCCGAGGTCGCTGGCGTCCAGTGGCATCAGAGTTCGTAGCCGTAGGATTTGATGACCGCAGCGGCTTTCGGACCTTTCAGGTAATCAACCAGTGCCTTGGCGGCCGGGTTGTCCTTGCCTTTCTCGAGGATCACCGCGTCCTGGCGGATCGGGTCATGCAGCTCGGACGGAACGATCCAGGCCGAACCGCTGGTGACCTTTCCGTCCTGGTAGATCTGCGACAGCGCGACGAAGCCCAGCTCGGCGTTGCCGGTGGAAACGAACTGGAACGCCTGGGTGATGTTCTGGCCTTCGACGATCTTGGCCTTGGTGGCTTCGGTCAGTTTCAGCTTGTCCAGCACCTGGGTGGCGGCCAGGCCGTATGGTGCGGCTTTCGGGTTGGCGATGGAGAGGTGCTTGAACTGGTTGGCCTTGAGCACGGCGCCTTTGTCATCGACATAGCCTTCCTTGGCCGACCACAGCGCCAGGGTTCCGACCGCGTAGGTGAAACGCGAGCCCTTGACGGTGGCGCCTTCGCTTTCCAGCTTGGCCGGGGTGCTGTCGTCGGCGGCGAGGAAGACTTCGAACGGCGCGCCGTTCTTGATCTGCGCGTAGAACTGTCCGGTAGCGCCGTAGGCGGCAACCAGTTTGTGGCCGGTGTCTTTTTCGAAGTCCTTGGCAATCGCCTGGATCGGCGCGGTGAAGTTCGCCGCGACGGCGACCTGGACGTCATCGGCCCAGGCGCTGTTGAGGGTCATGAAGGCGAACAAAGTAGTCAGGGCAAGACGAGGTGCACACTTACGCATGAAACAGCTCCGTGGGTGAGTAAAGGCCAATCGCTATATAGGCGAATATATAGCGATTGTCTTGTATACGGAAAGTCCTGTTTTTAGCGACCAATCAATGCGAGAGCTTCGTCCGCCAGTTTGCGGGTCAATTGTTCGGCGGGCAGTTCGACGCCAAGACGCAGCGCCTGACCGGACCAAAGGTTACTGAAGTCGCTGTTGCCTTGCGGTTCGCTGATCGCGCGAATCGGCGCCAGTGCACCGCCTGCGAGGGGGAAGGCCGGGGCGAGGGCGTTGATCGGGCCCAGTTCGCGCATGATCCGCGTGCTGATGCCGCGGGCCGGGCGGCCGGTAAACAGGTTGGTCAGCGCCGTGTCGCTTTCCTGCGCGGTGTGCAGCGCGCGGCGGTGGGCCGGGGAAATCTTCGCCTCGGGGCAGAACAGGTACGCAGTGCCCAGTTGCACCGCCGAGGCGCCCAGGGTGAACGCCGCAGCGATCCCGCGGGCATCACCGATCCCGCCGGCGGCGATCACCGGCAGGCGCACCGCGTCGGCAATCTGCGGGACGAGGGCCAGGGTGCCGACCTGGCTGTTCAGGTCATCGCTGAGAAACATCCCGCGATGGCCGCCGGCCTCGAAGCCCATGGCGATGATCGCGTCGCAGCCGTGTTGCTCCAGCCACAGCGCCTCGGCGACGGTGGTGGCGCTGGACAACACCTTGGCGCCGCTGGCCTTGACCCGCGCCAGAAGGCGCGGCTCGGGCAGGCCGAAGTGAAAGCTGACCACCGCGGGCTTGAACTGCTCGACCAGCGCGCAGGCGGCTTCGTCGAAGGGCGCGCGGCTGGAGACCGGCGTCGGCGCAGTGAAATCAGCGCCGACTTCGTCGTAGTAAGGCTTGAGCGCCTGTTTCCAGCGCTCGGCCTTTTCGGCATCGGCTTGCGGCGGGGTGTGGCAGAAGAAGTTCACATTGATCGGACCCCGGCTGGCCTGGCTGAACGCCTCCAGCTCCTGGCGGATCTGCTCGGCGCTGAGCATGGCGCACGGCAGGGCACCCAGGCCACCGGCATTGCTCACGGCAATCGCCATGGCCGAACCGGTGGCACCGGCCATGGGCGCTTGCAGGATCGGCAGCTCGATGCCGAGCAGATCAACAATGCGGCGGTCCGGCCATTGGCTCATCGTCTGTGTTCTCCTTGCTGCGTTCGGCGGGTATCAGAGTGCCTTGCTGACCTGGATCTCGGTGATCTTGTCGGCGTCGTCGCCGTGGATTTTGCGCAGCGCTTCCAGCGCCTGTTCCTGCGAGTTGTCCGGCAACTGGGCGAAGTCCCAGCGGCGTTCGCCGTCGAGCTTGTACTTGATGACGTATTTGATGGTTGCGGTCATGGGACTTATCTCAGTTGCGACGACGAGCGGCGAATGAACTTGATCTTGTAGGTGAACGTCGGTTTGCGCGTTACCGAAATTGCCCGAGGGCTGACGGTATCGAGGGTGATATTCCAGAAACCGGTACTGGGCACCGTGATTTTCGCCGGGAAATGGTCGAAAGCGCCGCCATGATAGGTGTGTCGGCCGCCATTCTTGAAACTGCGAAAGTTGGCGTCGTTCATCAGACGGATATTGCAGCGCTGGGAACATTCGATGACGACAATATCGTCTTCATTCAGGTGTTCGCGCTGGTGTACGAATTTCATGTTACGGCTCCGCAAGGGGATATTTCGGCAGTGCGAAACGATAACAGATGTCAGCCGAATGTAGGACTTCATCACAGTCTTGATGAGAAAACTGTCAATGCAGGGAGCAAAACGGCCTAATAGTGGTCGAAGTGTTTTTATTTGGGAGATGGGATTCAATGAAATGGTTTGTACCTGCCTTGGCGTTGACGCTGACCGGATGTGCCAGTGTGGCCGAGTTGGAACAGAGCCCTGAAACCCTGGATGTGATTTCCGGCAAGTCGCCAGAGCACTATCTGCTGTGCGTGCAGGAAAGGCTCAAGGACAGCCGCGGTCCGCTGCAAGTGACCCGCGACAAGAATTCGATCCGGGTGATCGTGCCGCAGAAATTGTCTGAATCGCCCGCGGCGGTGTTGGACATCAGCGAACGCTCCAGCGGCAGCGGCATCAAGCTGCACGAGCGCTTGAACAACTTCCCCCTGCGCCTTTCCGATGTAAAGAACGCGGCGACGCGCTGCATTTCTGGCTGAGTCCCTGTACCCCGCGCTTCAACGGGTCGTTTTCATCCCTGCTGATTAATCGATTCACTGAGCTGGATGCTCCTTTTCGGTGCATTTCGCCGTTGTAGTGGCGAAAGGATAGACCTACTATCCATAGGCTTATATTTTTTAAGTCTAAGCATATAACCAGAAGATGGAGCTCCGTGATGATTCCACTGGATCGAATCCTGATCAGTAGCCTGTTGTTGTTTTCCCTCCCGGCAGCCCATGCCGACCAGGGCCAGAAAGTCTTTACCCAAGGAGGCCAGAACCCCGCTGCCATGGCCTGCCAGAGCTGTCACGGCCCGGATGGCCTGGGCATGGCAGCCGCCGGCTTTCCGCGATTGGCGGGCTTGCCGGCCGGTTACCTGAGCAAGCAGTTGCAGGACTTCCGCGACGGCACCCGCAAGAACCCGATCATGGAACCGCTGGCCAAGGCCCTCGCCGACGAAGAAATCGCCGCCGTGAGCAAGTCCCTGGCGGCCATGCCGGCACCGGCAACACCGGAGGTGCGCCGTCAGCAGATGGCCAGCAGCCCGGTGGAACAACTGGCGCTGTACGGCGACTGGGACCGGCAGATCCCCGGTTGCGTGCAATGCCATGGCCCGGGCGGTGTCGGTGTCGGCGAGCACTTCCCGCCGCTGTCACACCAGCCGGCGGCTTACCTGACCGCGCAGCTCAACGCCTGGCGCGATGGCAGCCGACACAACGATCCCAACCAGTTGATGGTCGGCGTGGCCAAGGCCATGACCGATGAAGAGATCAAGGCCATCGCCGACTATTTCGCCGGCGGACAGGGGGTCAAGCCATGAAAGCATTCATTTTTTCCGCACTGGCCCTCTCGCTGGGTTCGGCTCATGCCGCGCAGGTTGCCATGGAAGACCAGTCGCAACTGAAAGTGCCGGCGGCAAGCAAGACGCCATTCTTCGTTCCTCCCGCACAAAGCGAACTGCCTGACAACGCCTTCGGCAAGATGGTCCGCGACGGTTATGCGCTGTTCGTTGACACCAAGCGCCTGGCCCCGGACTACGTCGGCAATGGCATGAAGTGCAGCAACTGCCACCTGGATCAAGGCCGCATGGCGCACTCGGCACCGTTGTGGGGCGCGTACCCGATGTACCCGGCCTATCGCAAGAAAAACGACAAGGTCAACACCTACGCCGAGCGTATCCAGGGCTGCTTCCAGTTCAGCATGAACGGCAAGGCGCCCGCGGCTGACAGCAAGGAGATCACGGCGTTGTCGGTGTATTCGTACTGGCTGTCGACCAAGGCGCCGATCGGTGTCGAGCCTCCTGGCCGCGGCTACCCGGATGTGGCGCAGCCGGCCCAGGGCTACGACATCGCGCGTGGCGAGAAGCTCTACAAGGAGCAATGTTCCATTTGCCACGGCGATCAGGGTGAGGGGCAGAAAATCGCCAATGACTACGTGATGCCGCCCTTGTGGGGAAAAGACTCCTACAATTGGGGCGCAGGCATGCACCGGATCAATACGGCGGCATCCTTCATCAAGTACAACATGCCGCTGGGCAAGCCGGGCAGCCTGAGCGATCAGCAGGCCTGGGACGTGGCGGCCTACATCAACAAGCATGAACGCCCGCAGGACCCGCGTCTGGTCGAGGGTTCGGTGGAGAAAACCCGGCTCAAGTTCCATGCCAATGATGGCGTCAACCTCTACGGCCAGACCGTCGAGGGCGTGCTGATCGGGCAGGGCACCGGGAAGTGACCGACGCGACCGCCGAGGCGGTCGCACAATGATGGCCAGGGCGCCGCTTCCGACACTGGAAGCGGCGTCTTTCTGTCAGCGTCAGGCGCCGGATTACAGGCGTCGGAGCAATATTTGCAGCGTGCGGGAACTATCTCCCGCCGGTTTTCTCTATGATGGCAACGGTTGCCGTCGGGTGGGGCATTGTAAGGTGCTCGCCGCCTGATTAGACTGCGCCGAATTTCGCACGCACAGCCCTTCGTTAAGGACTTATATGATCAAGAAATGCTTGTTCCCGGCAGCCGGCTACGGCACTCGCTTCCTGCCAGCCACCAAAGCCATGCCCAAGGAAATGCTGCCGGTGGTAAACAAGCCACTGATCCAGTACGGCGTCGAGGAAGCCCTCGAAGCCGGCCTGACTGAAATCTCCATCGTTACCGGCCGCGGCAAGCGCGCCCTGGAAGACCACTTCGACATCAGCTACGAGCTGGAAAACCAGATCAAGGGCACCGACAAGGAAAAATACCTGGTCGGCATCCGTCGTCTGCTGGACGAGTGCTCCTTCTCCTACACCCGTCAGACCGAAATGAAAGGCCTGGGCCACGCCATCCTGACCGGCCGCCCGCTGATCGGTGACGAGCCGTTCGCCGTGGTCCTGGCGGACGACCTGTGCGTCAACCTCGATAACGATGGCGTGCTGACCCAGATGGTCAAGCTGTACAAGCAGTTCCGCTGCTCGATCGTCGCCATCCAGGAAGTCGATCCGCAGGAAACCCACAAGTACGGCGTGATCGCCGGCGAAATGATCCGCGACGACATCTACCGTGTGCACAGCATGGTCGAGAAGCCGAAGCCGGAAGACGCGCCGTCGAACCTGGCGATCATCGGTCGCTACATCCTGACCCCGGACATCTTCGACCTGATCGAACAAACCGAGCCGGGCAAGGGCGGTGAAATCCAGATCACCGACGCACTGATGAAGCAGGCGCAGAACGGTTGCGTCATGGCCTATAAATTCAAAGGCCGTCGTTTCGACTGCGGTGGCGCCGAAGGCTACATCGACGCGACCAACTTCTGCTTCGAGAACTTCTACAAGACTGGCAAAGCCTACTGATCCGGTAGCGCTCGCCTGTACGAAAAAAGCCACCTTCGGGTGGCTTTTTTGTTTATGGCCATCGCCGGCGTTATGCTGGCGAACTGCCGAGGAGACTGATATGGCCTACGATTTTGATCTGTTTGTGATTGGCGCCGGTTCCGGCGGTGTACGGGCCTCGCGTTTTGCCGCGGGCTACGGGGCGAAAGTGGCGGTTGCCGAAAGCCGCTACCTGGGCGGTACCTGCGTCAACGTCGGCTGCGTGCCGAAAAAGCTGATGGTGTACGGCGCGCATTTCGCCGACGACTTCGAGCAGGCCTCGGGGTTCGGCTGGTCGCTGGAAGATGCACAGTTCGACTGGTCGCAACTGATCGCCAACAAGAATCGCGAAATTGCGCGGCTCAATGGCATCTACCGCAACCTGCTGGTCAACAGTGGCGTGACCTTGCTCGAAGGTCATGCGCGGATCACCGGGCCGCATGAAGTGGAAGTCGAAGGCAAGCGCTACAGCGCCGGCCACATCCTCATCGCCACCGGCGGCTGGCCGCAGGTGCCGGACATCCCCGGCCGCGAACTGGCGATCAGTTCCAACGAAGCCTTCTTCCTCAAAGACCTGCCCAAGCGCGTGCTGGTGGTGGGCGGTGGCTATATCGCCGTCGAGTTCGCCGGCATTTTCCAGGGCCTGGGCGCCGACACCACCTTGCTCTACCGCGGCGACCTGTTCCTGCGCGGTTTCGACGGCTCGGTGCGCACCCACCTCAAGGAAGAACTGGAGAAGCGCGGCCTCGACCTGCAGTTCAACGCCGACATCCAGCGCATCGACCAGCAGCCGGATGGCAGCCTCAAGGCGACCCTCAAGGATGGCCGCGAGCTGATTACCGACTGCGTGTTCTACGCCACCGGGCGCCGGCCGATGCTGGACAACCTCGGCCTGGAAAACACCGAGGTGCAACTGGACGAGCGCGGCTTCGTGCGGGTCAACGATGAATTCCAGACCGACGAGCCGTCGATCCTGGCCATTGGTGACGTGATCGGCCGCGTGCAGTTGACCCCGGTCGCGCTGGCCGAAGGCATGGCGGTGGCGCGGCGGCTGTTCAAACCGGAGGAATACCGCCCGGTGGACTACCGCAACATCCCGACCGCCGTGTTCAGCCAGCCGCCGATCGGCACCGTCGGCCTGACCGAGGAGCAGGCACTGGAAGCCGGACACCAGGTGAAGATCTTCGAAAGCCGTTTCCGGCCGATGAAGCTGACCCTGACCGACGTGCAGGAAAAGACCTTGATGAAGCTGGTGGTCGATGCCGAAACTGACCGCGTGCTGGGTTGCCATATGGTCGGGCCGGAGGCCGGCGAGATCGTCCAGGGCCTGGGCATCGCCCTCAAGGCCGGGGCGACCAAGCAACAGTTTGACGACACCATTGGTGTGCACCCGACGGCGGCGGAAGAGTTTGTGACGATGCGGACCGTGACGCGCTGAGTGAGGCGTTTTTGCGAGCAAGCTCGGTCCTACAGAGGTGCAACACCGACCTGTAGGAGCGAGCTTGCTCGCGATGAACCAATCCCTTCTATTAATACCCACCTGTTATAGCCAAAACCAATCACCAGCATGACTTTTGCCAATGAGCATTAACCGGGTCTATTGGCTAGGATCTCTCCATCAAGTTTTTACAAACCCTGAAGGAGAAACATCCGATGCCTATCATCAACAGCCAGGTTAAACCGTTCAACGCAACTGCTTACCACAACGGCAACTTCGTTCAGGTCTCCGAAGCGGATCTGAAAGGCAAATGGTCCGTTGTGTTCTTCTACCCAGCCGACTTCACTTTCGTCTGCCCGACCGAGCTGGGTGACCTGGCCGACAACTACGCCGAGTTCCAGAAACTGGGCGTCGAGATCTACGGCGTGTCCACCGACACCCACTTCACCCACAAAGCCTGGCACGACACCTCCGACACCATCAGCAAGATCCAGTACCCGCTGATCGGTGACCCGACCCACGTCATCTCGCGCAACTTCGACGTGCTGATCGAAGAAGCCGGTCTGGCTGACCGTGGCACCTTCGTCATCAACCCAGAAGGCCAGATCAAGATCGTCGAACTGAACGACGGTGGTGTGGGCCGTGACGCCAGCGAGCTGCTGCGCAAGGTCAAGGCTGCCCAATACGTCGCCGCTCACCCTGGCGAAGTCTGCCCGGCCAAGTGGAAAGAAGGCGAAGCCACCCTGGCGCCATCGCTGGACCTGGTCGGCAAGATCTAAGACCGTGAAAAAGCCGAGGGCGGTCCTCCGCACCTAGTCGCTGTACCGCCCCGCAAAACGCCCGGGCGCTTTCGCCCGGGCGTTGTTATTTCTACCGTTTGAAAAGGAATCGCCCGTATGTTGGACGCCACGCTTAAAACTCAGTTGAAAGCCTACCTGGAACGGGTCACTCAGCCGATCGAGATCGTCGCCTCCCTCGATGACGGCGCGAAGTCCCGCGAACTCCACGACCTGCTGAGCGAAGTCGCCAGCCTGTCGAACCTCATTACCCTGCGCGAGGACGGCACCGACGCCCGTCGCCCGTCGTTCTCGCTCAATCGCCCTGGCGGTGAGATCAGCCTGCGTTTCGCCGGCATCCCCATGGGCCACGAATTCACCTCGTTGGTGCTGGCGCTGCTGCAAGTCGGCGGCCATCCCTCCAAGGCCAGCGCCGAGCTGATCGAGCAGATCGCCGGGCTGGAAGGCGAATTCAATTTCGAAACCTACTTCTCGTTGTCCTGCCAGAACTGCCCGGATGTGGTCCAGGCGCTGAACCTGATGGCGGTGCTCAACCCCAACGTGCGCCACGTGGCGATCGACGGCGCGCTGTTCCAGGCGGAAGTCGAGTTGCGCCAGGTGATGGCGGTGCCGAGCGTTTATCTCAACGGCGAAGTCTTCGGTCAGGGCCGCATGGGCCTTGAAGAGATCGTCGCCAAGCTCGACACCGGCTCCGATGCGCGCCAGGCCGAGAAGCTCAATGCCAAGGATGCCTTCGACGTGCTGGTGATCGGCGGTGGTCCGGCCGGTGCCGCGGCGGCTATCTATGCCGCGCGCAAAGGCATCCGTACCGGCGTCGCCGCCGAGCGTTTCGGCGGCCAGGTGCTGGACACCATGGCGATCGAGAACTTCATCTCGGTGCAGGAAACCGAAGGGCCGAAACTGGCCACGGCGCTGGAAGAACACGTCAAGCAGTACGACGTCGACATCATGAACCTGCAGCGCGCCGATGCTCTGGTGCCGGCCACCGATGGCGGCCTGCATGAAGTGCGCATGGCCAGCGGCGCGACGTTGAAAGCCAAGACCGTGATCCTCGCCACCGGCGCTCGCTGGCGCGAAATGAACGTGCCGGGCGAGAAGGAATACCGCAGCCGTGGCGTGGCTTACTGCCCGCACTGCGACGGCCCGCTGTTCAAAGGCAAGCGTGTGGCGGTGATCGGCGGTGGTAACTCCGGTGTGGAAGCGGCCATCGACCTGGCGGGTATCGTCGCCCAGGTAACGTTGATCGAGTTCGACAGCCAGTTGCGTGCCGACGCCGTGTTGCAACGCAAGCTGCACAGCCTGCCGAACGTCAAGGTCATCACCAGCGCCCTGACCACCGAAGTGCTCGGTGACGGGCAGAAGGTCAACGGCCTGCGCTACAAGGACCGCACCACCGACGCCGTGCATGACCTGGCGCTGGAAGGGATCTTCGTGCAGATCGGTTTGCTGCCGAACACCGACTGGCTCAAAGGCACGCTGGAGCTGACCCCGCGCGGCGAGATCATCGTCGATGCCCGTGGCCAGACCAACCTGCCGGGCGTGTTCGCCGCGGGTGACGTGACCACCGTGCCGTACAAGCAGATCGTGATTGCAGTGGGTGAGGGGGCCAAGGCGTCGCTGGCGGCGTTCGATCACCTGATCCGGACTTCGGCGCCAGCCTGAGGTCTCTGGGCCTGCTTTAACCAATAAAAATCCCGGCCATGCGCCGGGATTTTTGTGTTCAGCGATCAGGGCATCAATGCGCCCCCGCCGCCTTGTTCAAATCACTCTCCTGCCACTCGGTGTACACACAGGCATCCGCCACCGCCCAGCGCACTTTCACTTCATCCCCCGGTTTCATCGACATGCCTGCCGCCGACAGCGCTTTCACGGTCATGGCAGTGCCGCCTGTAGTCACCACGCTGCAGGTCTGGCTTTCGCCGAGGAACAGCACTTCGCCAACCTTTGCCGTGACTTCGTTCCAACCTGCCGGCAGCGCCTCGGTTGCGGCCTGTTCGCGGCTCAGGGCCAGGGCTTTTTCCGGGCGGACCATCAGTAGCACGTCCTGGCCTACCGCCAGGCCCGGGGTCAGGCGCATCGCCACCGGCTGGCCTTCGAAACTGGCCGCGCCGTTGCCCTGAGCCTTCACCCGGAGGAAGTTGGAGTTGCCCAGGAACGAGGCGACGAACGCATTCGGCGGGTTCTGGTAGAGGTCGTAGCCGGTGCCGAGGCCGACGATCTTGCCGTGGCTGAAGATGGCGATGCGCTGGGACAGGCGCATGGCTTCTTCCTGGTCGTGGGTCACGTAGACGATGGTGATGCCGAGCCGACGGTGCAGTTGACGCAGTTCGTCCTGCAAGTCTTCACGCAGTTTTTTGTCCAGCGCGCCGAGAGGTTCGTCCATCAGCAGGATGCGTGGTTCGTAGACCAGCGCCCGGGCAATCGCCACACGCTGCTGCTGACCGCCGGACAGTTGCGCCGGGCGGCGGTGGGCGAATTTGTCCAGTTGCACCAGCTTGAGCATGGCGTCCACTTGCTTGTCACGCTCGGCGGCGCTGCGCTTGCGGATCGCCAGGGGGAAGGCGATGTTGTCGCGCACCGACAAGTGCGGGAACAGCGAGTAACGCTGGAACACCATGCCGATATCGCGTTTGTGAGGCGGCACGTTGACCAGCGACTGGCCGTTGACCAGGATCTCGCCGCTGCTCGGCGTCTCGAAACCTGCCAGCATCGACAGCGTGGTGCTCTTGCCCGAGCCGCTGGAGCCGAGGAAGGTGAGGAATTCGCCGTCCTGGATGTCGAGGCTGATGTTGTCCACCGCGGCGAAGTCGCCGTAGTGCTTGTTCAGGTTGCGCAGGCTGACGAGGGTCTTGGCCTGGGCGGCATCGTTGATGACTGCACTCATTGTTGTTTTCTCCGGGCGCTCAGGCGCTGACTTCGTTGCGCCGGCGCAGGGCGGCGGCGATCACCATGACCAATACCGACAGGCCGATCAGCAGCGTCGAGGCGACGGCAATCACGGGTGTCAGGTCCTGACGCAGGGTGGTCCACATTTTCACGGGAAGGGTCTGCAGGTTCGGGCTGGCCATCATCACGCTGAGCACCACCTCGTCCCACGAGACCAGGAAGGCGAACAGGCCGCCGGCGATCATTCCCGGGCGAATCCCCGGGAAGGTCACCTTGACGATCGCTTGCAGGCGCGAGGCGCCGCAGATCACCGCGGCGTCCTCGATCGACTGATCGAACAGCTTCAGCGAGTTGATGATGGAAATGATGGTGAAGGGCAGGGCGACGATGACGTGGCTGACCACAAAGGAAAACAGCGTGCCGGTGTAGCCCAGTTTCAGGAACAGCGCGTACACCGCCACGGCGATGATCACCAGCGGCACGATCATCGGCAGGGTGAACAGGCCGTAGAGCATTTCGCGGCCGGGGAAGCGGCCGCGCACCAGAGCGAACGCGGTGGGCAGGCCCAGGGCCACGGCGACCACCGTGGTCAGCAGCGCGACCTTGAGGCTGGCGAAGGCAGCGTCCATCCATTCAGCGTTGGAAAAGAACTGGCCGTACCACTTCAGCGTCCAGCCCGGCGGCGGGAACACCAGCCACTGCGAGGAGCCGAACGACAGCAGGACAATGAACACGATCGGCAGCAGCAGGAACAGCGCGATCAGCCCGGTGGTGGTGTAGAGCCCGAAACGCAGGCGCCGGCTCATGGCATTGGGGGTCAGGAGCATGGTCGCTTACCTCGCGTTGCTGTTGCCGACCGGGGATTCCGGTTGCAGCTTCAGGTAGAAATAGAACAGCACCAGGGTGATCGCGATCAGCAACGCCGCGGCGGCACTGGCCAGGCCCCAGTTGAGGAACGACTGCACCTGCTGAACGATGAATTCCGGCAGCATCATGTTCTGCGCGCCGCCGAGCAGGGCCGGGGTCACGTAGTAACCGAGGGACATCACGAACACCATCAAGGCGCCGGAAAACAGCCCGGAACGGCACAGCGGCAGGAACACCTTGAAGAAGTTGGTCCACGGGCTCGCGCCGCAGATCGAGCCGGCCTGCAGGACCATCGGGTCGATGGCCTGCATGGTCGCCTGCAGCGGCAGGACGATGAACGGAATCATGATGTAGCTCATGCCGATCACCACGCCGGTGAGGTTATGCACCATTTCCAGCGGGGCATCGATGATGCCCATTGCCATCAACGCCTTGTTGATCACCCCTGATGCCTGCAGCAGCACCAGCCAGGAATAGGTGCGGGCGAGCAGGCTGGTCCACATCGACAGCAGCACGATGTTCAGCAGCCAGCGGCCCCAGCCACGCGGCACCAGAGTGATCGCCCAGGCCAGCGGGAAGCCCAGCAACACGCTGATCAGGGTGACCAGGCCGGCCACCGAAAAGGTGTTGAACAGCACCCGGGCGTAGGCCGAGTTGGCGAACAGTTGCTCGTAGTTGCCCAGCCCCGGCACCGGTTCCAGCACGCCGCGCAGCAGCAGGCCGATCAGTGGCGCGAAGAAGAACAACCCGAGAAACAGCAAGGCCGGCAGCAGGTTGCGGCTGCCGCGCCAGCGTTGGCGCAGCGACGGCGTGGGGTTCATGGCCGCTCCCTTGGCGCCGCCGCCACCGGCAGCGGACGCGGTTTGCAAGGCGTTGATGGCGACTTTCATTTGACCAGCCACTCATTCCAGCGGGTCGCGATGGCTGGACCGTTCTTCGCCCAGTAGGCGAAATCCAGGGTGACCTGATCTTGAGCGTAGGCGGTGGGCAGGTTCGGTGCGAGTTCAGGCTTGAGCAGGCTGACGCTGTCCAGATTCACCGGGGCGTAGGCGGTCTGGTTGGCGAACTCGGCCTGGCCCTTGGCGCTGGCGGCATTGGCGATGAACTTCATGGCCGCGTCCTTGTTCTTGGCGCCTTTGGGCACCACGAGGAAGTCCGCCATGACCAGGTTCTGCTTCCAGCTCACGCCCACTGGCGCGCCGTCCTGTTGCAGGGCGTAGACGCGGCCGTTCCAGAACTGGCCGAGAGTGGCTTCGCCGGAGGCCAGCAGTTGCTGCGACTGCGCGCCGCCGCCCCACCAGACGATGTCTTTCTTGATGGTGTCGAGTTTCTTGAAGGCGCGGTCCAGGTCCAGCGGATAGAGCTTGTCGGCGGGGACGCCGTCCGCCAGCAGGGCCAGTTCCAGGACGCCGGGGCTTGGCCATTTGTACAGGGCGCGTTTGCCGGGGTAGGTCTTGGTGTCGAACAGCGCGCTCCAGTCCACCGGCTTGTTGCCGCCCAGCTTGCCCTCGTTGTAGCCGAGGACGAAGGAGAAGAAGAACGAGCCTACGCCGTGGTCGGAAACGAAGCGCGGGTCGATGCGATCACGCTGGATGGTGTTGAAATCGAGGGGTTCGAGCAGGCCTTCGCTGGCGGCGCGCAGGGCGAAGTCGGCTTCGACGTCGACCACGTCCCACTGCACATTGCCGCTTTCGACCATGGCTTTGAGTTTGCCGTAGTCGGTGGGGCCGTCCTGCACGACCTTGATGTTGCTGCTCTTGCTGAAGGGCTCGGCCCAGGCGGCTTTTTGCGCGTCCTGGGTGGTGCCGCCCCAACTGACGAAGTTCAGGCTGTCGGCGGCCTGGGTGGCCTGACAGGCCAGGGTCAGCAGGCTGATGGACAGCACTGCGGTTACACGTTTGCTAAACAGCATGGTTACGCCCTCGTTGCTTTTGTTATTCGAGGCGGGCTTTCTGTCGCCCGCCAATCAGTTCGGGGAGCAGCTTTTACAAAGTGTGAGTGGCCGTTTGTGATTGTAGGTGCCGGCCTGCAGGTTTTAAGGTCTACGGGATATCATATTATGGTATTCCAAACTTTTGGCAAGAGGTGTGGGGTTACCGGCTATCACTCCGGGGCGCCGAACCGCAGCGATTAGGCCCCGAAGGTCAGCCCACCAACCCCGGCTCGAACGGAATGCTCTGCACCACCTCCAGGTCATACCCCGTCAGCCCGGCATATTTCAGCGGCGGCCCCAGGTGACGCAGTTTGCCGATCCCCAGGTCCTGCAGAATCTGTGCCCCGGTGCCCACTTCCGAATAGGTCTTCGACTGCCCGCGCTGATACGGCCGAGGCGGCTGGGTCAGGTGCGGCACGCGTTCCAGCAGGGCCTGGGACGATTCATGGTTGGCCAGCACCACGACCACGCCGGTGCCTTCGGCGGCGACTTTCTGCAAGGCCGCCCACAGCGTCCAGTTGGCCGGCCCGGCATATTCGGCGCCGACCAGATCGCGCAACGGGTCGATCACGTGCACCCGCACCAGCGTCGGCTGGTCGCGGCGGATGTCACCCATGACCATCGCCATGTGCACGCCGCCTTCGATACGGTCCTCATAGGTCACCAGGCGGAAGGTGCCGTGCACCGTCGGCAGCTCGCGTTCGCCGATGCGCTTGACGGTCTGTTCGGTGCTCAGGCGGTAGTGGATCAGATCGGCGATGGTGCCGATCCTGATGCCGTGGCGGGCGGCGAAGATTTCCAGGTCGGGGCGGCGGGCCATGGTGCCGTCGTCGTTGAGCACTTCGACGATCACCGAGGCCGGGGAGTAGCCGGCCAGCCGCGCCAGGTCGCAGCCGGCTTCGGTATGGCCGGCGCGGGTCAGCACGCCGCCTTCGCGGGCGCGCAGGGGGAAGATGTGGCCCGGCTGGACGAGGTCGTCCGCCGTGGCATTCGGCGCCACGGCGGCGGCGACGGTACAGGCGCGGTCGGCGGCGGAAATGCCGGTGGTGACGCCGCGCGCCGCTTCGATCGACACGGTAAAGGCGGTGCTGAAGGCACTGCCATTGGCCGGCACCATCTGCTCCAGGCCCAGGCGCTGGCAGTGTTCGTCACTCAAGGTCAGGCAGATCAGGCCACGCGCCTCGCGGGCCATGAAGCTGATGGCGGCGGCGTCGCACCGCTCGGCGGCGATCAGCAGGTCGCCTTCGTTTTCACGGTCTTCGTCGTCCACCAGCAGGACCATCTTGCCCTGGCGGTAGTCGTCGAGAATCTCTTCGATGCTGTTGAAAGCCATGCTGCGCGCTCACTGTGGTTCGGTGGAAATTATGGTATACCATAATACGAATTTCCCCCGTTGAGGAGCCTGAGCGATGAAGGCCTATTGGATTGCCCACGTCGATGTGACCGACCCGCAGCAGTATCAGCAATACACCCAGCGCGCCCCGGCGGCCTTCGCCGCGTTTGGTGGCAAGCTGCTGGCCCGTGGTGGGCGCAGTGAGGCGATGGAAGGGCGGGCCACGCCGCAGCGCAGCGTGGTGATTGAATTCGAATCCTACGATAAGGCGGTGGCGTGCTACCGCTCGGCGCAGTATCAGGAAGCCTGCGGCTTTCGCCAGGGAGTGGCGAAAGCCGAGGTGATTATCGTGGAAGGCTACGAGCCCTGATTTCAGGGCTCGCTGCGGTTCAGGCCATGCCCGGCAGTTCGTGAGGGCGCAGGTCGAACACCAGCACCTCGGCATCCACGCCGTGGCTCAGCTCGATCAGTTGCTCCTGGCGCAAGCGCACGCCGTCGCCTTCCAGCAGGGCCACGCCGTTGAGCTCGACACTGCCGCGGGCCACGTGGACGTAGGCGTTGCGACCGGCGGGCAGCTTCAGGCTGGCGCTTTCGTCGCCGTCGAACAGGCCGGCGTAAACCCGGGCGTCCTGGCGGATTTCCAGCGAACCGTCCTTGCCGTCCGGCGAGATGATCAGTTTCAGCCGGCCGCGTTTGTCGTCAGCGCTGAAGTGCGCTTGCTGATAACGCGGTTCAGCCCCGCCGACCGCTGGCACGATCCAGATTTGCAGGAAGTGCACCGACTCGTCGTGCGAATGGTTGAACTCGCTGTGGGTCACGCCGCGGCCGGCGCTCATCAGTTGCACATCGCCAGGGCGGATCACGGAACCTGTGCCCATGCTGTCTTTGTGTTCCAGCGCGCCTTCCAGCACGTAGGAGAAAATCTCCATGTCGCGGTGCGGGTGCTGGCCGAAGCCTTTGCCGGCGCTGACGCGGTCATCGTTGATCACCAGCAGGTCGGAGAAGCCTTGCTCGTCCGGGTTGCGGTATTGAGCGAACGAGAAGGTGTGGAACGATTTCAGCCAGCCATGGTTGGCCAGGCCACGATCAGACGCTTTGCGCAGGGTAAGCATGGTGGTTCTCCTTTTGAGGGGGCGGCTGCTGGAGCAACCGTCGATTCGATGGGAGAAGATTAATGGTTACTGAGCGGCGCAATAAGTAGCTGGAAATGGAATTACTGTCCCGTTGAAGTGGACAATGCGTCAGGACATTCCGATCACGGAGTAGGGGCGGTAATAATGTGCCGCGCGTTATTTACCTGGACTTGCGGTGACCCGACTCGATGAAAAATGTGGCCATGGTGCTGTTTCCCGACTTCCTCCTGCTCGACATGGCAGGCCCGATGGAAGTGTTTTCCATCGCCAACCGCTATCTGAAGGCCGAGGACCATTACCGGCTGACCACCCTCGGCGCGGTGCCGGGGGCGATACGCGCGTCCAATGGCGTCAGCCTGTTGCCGGACCGGGTCATCGACCCCGACGATGCCGGCTGGGACTTGCTGCTGGTGCCTGGCGGTCCCGGCGCCTACAACGAAATCTGCCCGCCGCTGAGCCTGTGGCTGCAAGGCGTCGCCGGGCGCTCGCGGTGCTACGGCTCGATCTGCACCGGCTCGTTCATCCTCGGCCATGCCGGGCTGCTGGATGGCTACCGGGTCACCACCCATTGGCACTACACCGAACGCCTGATCCGCGCCTTTCCCACTGCGCAGGTAGAAACGGACCAGATCTACGTGCGTGACCGCCAGTTGATCACCTCCGGCGGCGTCACCGCCGGCATCGACCTGGCGCTGGCGGTGGTGGCCGAGGATCACGGCAAGAAAGTCGCCCAGGACGTGGCCAAGGTGCTGCTGGTGGTCATGAAACGCCAGGGCGGCCAGGCGCGTTTCAGCCCGCTGGCCGGCGCCGTGGCGAAAGAAGAAACACCCATCACCCGCGTGCAGAATCACGTGCTGGAGCACCTGGAAGAGCCGTTCGGCATCCCGCGCATGGCGGCGCTGGCGGCCATGAGCCCGCGGCATTTCTCCCGGGTGTTTCTGCGCGAAGTGAACATGACGCCCATGGTCTTCCTGCAGAACGCCCGCATCGACCGCGCGCGCGAGATGCTGGAAAGCAGCGACCTGCCCTTGAAGACCGTCGCCTACCGCAGCGGATTCGGCAGCGTCCGCTATATGCGGCAGGTCTTCAGCGAGCGATTGGGCGTGACCCCGGCGGAGTATCGCGAGCAACTCTCTCCTTAGGCACGTTCGTTGTAGGTGACCCGCCCATCAAGGCTGAGCCAGACCAGAATCAGGATTGCTTGCGCTTGAACAGCTTGCCGAGGACGCCGGCGATGGCCACCAGGCCGAGGATGATGAACTTCTTGAACGCCAACAAGGCAACACCGATCTTGGCGAACAGACCCGCCTTGGCGGCGATGCCACCGGCGACCAGGGCGGCCAGGCCGTAGGGCGCCAGCTTGTCGGTCTTGGCGTCGTAGTCGGCGTAGCGGTTGCCGTCGGTGAAGTTGGTGAAGGCGAGGATCTTCGGCGTTTCCTGCTTGATTGTCTGCAGGTCAGCCATCGCTGCCACGGCGTTGAGTTCCAGCACGCCTTCGCGGCCCAGCACGCGGATGCTGTAGTTCAGCGTGGTCTGCTCGGCGTCGTCGGCCTTCAACTCTCGCGCCCAGTACATCTTGTGGGTAGCCTGGTCGTAGCTCGGCGGCTCGGCCCAGCCCAGCAGTGTCAGGCCGGCATAGCCTTCCTTGCGACGCTCCTTGTTGTCTTCCTCGTCATCGGCCTTCATCTGCTTGAGCAGGTCGGCGTAGTCGATCTTGGCGGCGTCATCATCGGAAATGTGGCCGTCGTTCTTGTAGCTGATGATCACGCCCCAGCCGTTTGCCGCCAGTGGGCTGACGGCGGTCGGGATGATCATGCCGAGGGTCTTGAAGCCCCGTGGGTTGCCCCAGGCTTCGGTCAGCAGGCGCTCGGTGTCGTCTGGCGACAGGTAGTAGAACTCGTTGTTGAGTTGCAGGCTGGCGATGCCGCTGGGCAGGGTGATGTTGCCGTGCTGTGGCTTGAGCGTGGCCAGCCACTGTTCGGCGGTCTGCTGCGGTTGTTCGCTGGCGGTTGGCGCAGACGCGGGAGTGCTGGCGGCGATGGCGGGCAAAGTGGTTGCGCAGAGCAACACTGCCGCCAATAGCTGGCGCAGGTGTTTCATCGTAATCCCTTACAATTTGAATTAATTTGGTCGCGCAGGATAGCTTAAAGGACTGGTAGATCGCCATGGTCTAGTGCTAGCTGCCTGCTGCTGCGGCTGCTCCACTTGGCTCTGCATGAAGAGCCTGATTCACCGTTGTTGTCCGTCCCCGACACTCATTTGGCCGCCTGGCGCCCCTTCGCACGGTTGTCCTGAAAGCTTGCCCTGCCACTATTCCCTATCAGGTCTTTCAGCGGCAGGAGGTGGATGGTTTGGGCGCACTCGCCAGGGTTTCCAACAACGATGAGGTGCTGCGCTTCGGTCGTTATACCGTGCACTCGGGACAGCGCTTGATGCTCGCCGACGAGCGTCGGCTACCCATCGGTGGCCGGGCTCTGGACATTCTCCTGGTGCTGCTGGAACAGGCCGGTTCGCTGGTAGACAAGCCGACGCTGCTGGCGCGGGTCTGGCCGGACACGGTGGTCGAGGACATCAATCTGCGGGTGCACATCGCCGCGCTGCGTCGGGTGTTGGGCGATGACCAGCGTTTCATCGCCAACGTGCCCGGCCAGGGCTACGCGTTCGTCGCGCCGGTACAGCGCGAAGGCGCTGCCGCATCCGCATCTGCGACGACCCACAACCTGCCAACCCGCCTGAGCCGGATCATCGGCCGCGATGAGGAGTTGGCAGCACTCGGCCTGTTGCTGTCGCAACGCCGGCTGGTGACGCTCAGTGGCCCGGTCGGCGTGGGCAAGAGCGCCCTGGCCCTGAGCGCCGCCGAAACGCAGACGCCGCGTTGGCGCGACGGTGCCTGGCTGATCGACTTCGCCGAGGCGCAATGCCCACGCGAGGCGGTCACCGGCCTGCTGCGTGATCAGGGCCTGGCGCCTTGTGACGAGTGTCCGCTGGCGGGTTTACCGGGCTACCTATTGAATCGGCAACTGCTGCTGGTGCTGGATCACTGCGAGGCGATGCCGCAGGGCAGTCGCCGGCTGGCCGAAGCGCTGCTGGCGCTGGCGCCGGGGGTGACGATTCTGGCGGTCAGTCGCGAGCCGTTGCGCATTCGCGGTGAAACCCTGTTACCCGTGGCACCGCTGGCGGTCCCGCCCAGCAGCGACGCGCACAGCGTGGAGCAGTTCATGAGCTATGCCGCGGTGCGCCTGTTCGTCAGGTGCGCCCAGGCCCGGCAGGCGGATTTCGTCCTGCGCCCGCAGGACCTCAAGGCGGTCTGGGAAATCTGCCGGCAGCTCGACGGGTTGCCGCTGGCGTTGGAGCTGGCGGCGGCGCAGATCGATGTGTTCGCCCTGGTCGGCTTGCGTGCGCAGTTGAGTGAAGGTCTGCAGGTGCTCAATCGGGGACGGCGCACCGCCCAGGCCCGGCATCAATCGCTGAAGGCGGCGCTGGACTGGAGTTTCCAGCGCCTGCCGGCGATCGAGCAGCAGGTCTTGCGCAGCCTCGCGCAACTGAGCCGGCCATTCAGCCTGGAACAGGCGGTCGCCCATGTCGCCGCCGCCGGCATCGGCCCGCTGCCCGCCGTGCGGGCGGTGGAGCGACTGGCCGCCAAATCGCTGCTGGCGGTGCATTACGCGCCGCTGCGTTACCGGGTGCTGAACAGCACCGGTTGGTACCTGCGCCAGAGCGTCGAGGACGGCGCGCTGCTTCAGCCGGCCTGAGTGCTTTCGTAGCGGCTGCGTGGTTGTTCACGGGCGGGCAGTTGCTCCAACAACTGGCGCGCCCGCAGCACCTGCGGCGTGGCGAACCCTTCGCTAAAACGGGCAAGCACCGGCGCCAGTAACTGCCGGGCGGGCAGCGGTCGGCCGTCTTCCAGCCAGAGCTGCGCCAGGGCGCTGGCGCTGCGCAGTTCCCAGGCCAGCGCCTGTTGTTTGCGGGCGATGCCGAGGGCCTTGAGCAACAGGACTTCGGCTTCCTGACGAGCATTCGCGCCCGCCACCATAAGCTGCTCGGCCCGTGAGCAGAGCAGGGCGGGGCCGGCCCAGCCGGCGTCGCCGTTGTGTGCTCTTTCCAGCAGCGCGGTATCGACCCGCCCTGGCACCTGCGTCGCCAGCAGGTCGCCGATCAAGCCGGTGGCCGGCTTGCCGGGTTCGCCATCGAGTGCCCGGGCGTAGTGTTCGGCCCAGTCCTGGAATACACCCACGGAATGGCGGATGGACTGCTCGCGAAGCAGCGCCACGCGCTCCCGGGCCTGTTCCGCGTCGCCGTTGTACCAGGGAATGACGCAGCCGCTGAGGGCGAGGGTGTAGCACAGCGTGGTGCCATGGTTGATCTGGCGCGCCAGGTCCAGCGCCTGCTCGGCGGTGCACGTGGCCTGTTCCGCCAGCCCCTGCAGCCAGAGAATGCGCGCCAGCAGGGTGAGGGCGGCGACGCTCTGGTCATATTGCACACCGAAACCTTGGGTGAAGCGGTTGAGGCGGCCGCTGTGGGCCATGCGTTGCAGCGCGTCGGCGGCCTCGGCGCGGGCGCCGGCCTGATCGCCGCTGAAGTGCAGGCCAAGCCCGCGCAGGCGCTGGGCGCTGAGGGCCAGTTGCGGGTCGTGGCTGAGGCCGCGCTGGTCGAAGTCGCGGCTCAGGTGCAGCGCTTGCTGGTATTCGCCCCGGCTCAGGTTGACCGCCATATGCCCGGAGATCGCCCGCAACTGGCCGGGCATGTCGCCGTGGCGCTCGGCGAGTTCGCGGGCGCTACCGAAGGCGTCGAGGGTTTCCTGGTTGCCGCCATGGTCGTGGTAGCTGAAGGTGCCCATCGCCAGCTTGAGGTTGATGTGCAGGTGTGCGGCGGGATGGGCGTCGGCGTCCAGGTGCAACAGCGCCTTGCGGATATGCCGGCCATGCTCCGAAAGCAGCGACAGTTCCTGCCACAACGGTGCCGACGCGGCGGTCAGCCGGGCGCCGAGCAGGCCCGCGTCGCTGCTGGCGAAACCCCATTCCAGCGCCGCGCGCAGATCGTCGAGGGCCCGCGAATAGCGCTCCAGCCACTGCTCGGCGCTGGTCTGCGGCCACTCGCGTTCGGCCTGCTGCATGATCACCAGATAGCGCTCGGCATGGCGCTTGAGCGCCGCCGGCAACTCGCCGGCCTGTTGCAACCTGGCCATGGCGTAGCTGCGGGTGGTGTCGAGCAGGCGGTAGAACACCTCTTCATCACCGACATCGACATTGAGCAGCGACTTGGTCACCAACTGGCTCAGCGCATCCAGCACCTGCTCGCGGCCGAGGCGTTCGTCGGTGACCAGGGCCAGCGCCGAGGCCAGGGTGAAGCCGCCGCGAAACACGCTGAGCCGGCGCAGGCAGGTGCGCTCGCTGTCGTTGAGCAACTGAAAGCTCCAGTCCAGCGTGGCGCCGAGCAGGTGCTGCGGGGCCGCGTCAATCTGCGGCTGGGCCAGGTGTTTGCGCAGATCGCCGAGCAGACCGTCGAGGTCGAGGGTCGCCAGTTGCGCCGCGGCCAGTTCCAGGGCCAGCGGAATGCCGTCGAGCTGACGGCAGATAGCGAGCACCGTGGTCAGGTTGGTGGTGTCGAGTTCGAAGCTGTCCTGGCTGGCGATGGCCCGTTCGACGAACAGTTGCACGGAGCTGTAGCGCAGCGCTTCGGCGGGGTCGAGCAGGGCGTCGGCCGGCGGGCATTCCAGCGCGTCGAGGCGCTGCAGCCATTCACCTTCGGCACGCAGGCTCTCGCGGCTGGTCACCAGGATCTGCAAGCGCGGGGCGCAGCGCAGCAGGTGTTCGCAAAGGCTGGCGACCGAGTCCACCAGATGCTCGGCGTTGTCGATCACCAGCAGCACCTGACGTTCGCTCAGGTAATTGCACAGGGCGTCCAGCGGCGCCTGGTCGGGCAGGGCCAGACCGAATACGCCGGCGAGGTTGCTGACGATCATCGACGGGCTGCTCAGCGGGCTCAGGTCGAGCAGGCGAACGCCGTCGCGGTAGTGCCCGAGCAGTTGCTCGGCGACCCGCAGCGCCACGGTGGTCTTGCCGATGCCACCGGGGCCGGCGAGGGTCAGCAGGCGTTGCTGCGACAGTTGATCGAGCAGTTGATTGACCAGCACCTGGCGGCCGATTGGCCGAGTGCGCCGCAGTGGCAGGTTGTGCGCGGCGTTGACCCGGTCGGGCGACAGCGGCGGCGGGGTCTTTAGCGTCAGCGGCGCGACGAAGCTGTAGCCGCGCTGGGCCACGGTGACGATGTAGCGCTGCCCGCCCTGGCCGTCGCCGAGGGCCTTGCGCAAGGCGGCGATGTGCACGCGCAGGCTGATGTCCTCGACTACCGTGTCGGGCCAGACCAGCGCCATCAGTTGCTGTTTGCCCAGCACTTCGCCGGGCCGCGCCAGCAGCGCGAGGAGGATGTCCATGGCGCGCCGGCCGAGGCGCAACGGCCGTTCGTTCTCGACGATCAGGCGCTGGCCGGGAAACACCCGGTAAGGGCCGAACTGAATGGCCTGTTCGCTGTTGTTGCTCACATCGTGCTCCTGACGCTGTTCCGACTACCGGCAGCGGCCCTGAAAGGGCTCTGCCGCGTGGCTTTGGCGCATGTTGGGCAGGTTCGGGCAGCAACGCAATGGCGGCGTCGCCGGTGCGCTTCGGTACGCGGTCTACGCTTGTACAGCTGTGCACGGTGCAGGCCCTGTTTGCGGGCGCCTGCCCGCAGTCGAGGGAAAAACACTACGCCGCGCAGGGGAATAATTAACAACGATTAACTCGTCCATGATCGCCTCACGCCCAAGAATCAACGGGATCAAGTGCCAGGGGAGTCCGACATGACTGAATCATCCACAGTGCGGCCCGGTGAACGCCACGCCGTCGCGACCGACGGTGACGAGGAGCGCGGCCATGACTGACCGCGATGACCACACCGACCCGGCCCGCCGACGCCTGCTGGCCGCCGGCTCTCTCCTGACTGCGGCGGCGACGCTGCTGCCGCGGTTGTCCTTCGCCTCACTCACTTCTGACCAAGGACCTGCAATGAATGCCGACCTGATTCTGTTCAACGGCCAGTTCCACACCGTGGACCGGGAAAATCCGCAAGCCACCGCAGTCGCGATCAAGGATGGGCGTTTCATCGCCGTGGGCAGCGATGCCCAGGCCATGGCCGCGCGCAGCACCGGCACCCAGGTCATCGACCTCAAGGGCCGCTGCGTGATCCCCGGCCTCAACGACTCGCACCTGCACCTGATCCGTGGCGGCCTCAACTACAACCTCGAACTGCGCTGGGAAGGCGTGCCGTCGCTGGCCGACGCCCTGCGCATGCTCAAGGACCAGGCCGATCGCACACCGACCCCGCAATGGGTGCGGGTGGTCGGTGGCTGGAACGAATTCCAGTTCGCCGAAAAACGCATGCCGACCCTGGAAGAGCTGAACCAGGCCGCGCCCGACACCCCGGTGTTCGTCCTTCACCTGTATGACCGCGCCTTGCTCAACCGCGCCGCGTTGCGGGTCGCCGGCTACACCCGCGACACGCCCAACCCGCCGGGCGGCGAGATTGTCCGCGACAGCAAGGGCGAGCCCACCGGCATGCTGGTGGCGCGGCCCAACGCGATGATTCTCTACTCGACCCTGTCCAAGGGGCCGAAGCTGCCGTTGGAATATCAGGTCAACTCGACCCGCCAGTTCATGCGTGAACTCAACCGCCTCGGCCTGACCAGCGCCATCGATGCCGGCGGCGGTTTCCAGAATTACCCTGACGACTACGAGGTGATCGAGCAACTGGCCAAACAAGACCAGTTGACGGTGCGCATCGCCTACAACCTGTTCACTCAGAAGCCCAAGGACGAACTGGCCGATTTCAAGAACTGGACCAGCAGCGTCAAGCTGCACCAGGGCGACGACATGCTGCGCCACAATGGCGCCGGCGAGATGCTGGTGTTCTCCGCTGCCGACTTCGAGGACTTCCTCGAACCGCGCCCGGACCTGGCGCCGAGCATGGAGCAGGACCTTGAGCCGGTGGTGCGCCACCTGGTTGAGCAGCGCTGGCCGTTCCGCCTGCACGCGACTTATGACGAATCCATCAGCCGCATGCTCGATGTGTTCGAGAAGGTCAACCGCGACATTCCGTTCAACGGCTTGCCGTGGTTCTTCGACCACGCCGAAACCATCACCCCGCACAATATCGAGCGGGTGCGGGCGCTGGGCGGCGGCATCGCGATCCAGGACCGCATGGCCTTCCAGGGCGAATACTTCGTCGAGCGCTACGGCGCCAAGGCCGCCGAGGCGACCCCGCCGATCAAGCGCATGCTCGCCGAAGGCGTGCCGGTCGGCGCCGGCACCGACGCCACCCGGGTTTCCAGCTACAACCCGTGGACCTCGCTGTACTGGATGGTCAGCGGTCGCACCGTCGGCGGCCTGGCGTTGCATGAGGAAGGGCTGTCGCGCCTCACCGCGCTGGAGCTGTTCACCCACGGCAGCGCCTGGTTCTCCTCGGAGCAGGGCAAGAAGGGCCAGATCAAGGTCGGCCAGTTGGCGGACGTCGCAGTGCTCAGCGCCGACTACTTCAGCGTCGATGAAGAAGCCATCAAGTGGATCGAGTCGGTGCTGACCGTGGTCGGCGGCAAGGTGGTGTTCGGCGCCGACGACTTCCGCAACCACGGCCCGCTGGACATTCCGGTGCTGCCGGACTGGTCGCCGGTGGTCAAGGTGCCGGGTCACTGGCGTCCGGCCTCGCCGTTGCAGGCGCAGGTGCACCAGTGCAGCGGCCCGTGCGGCGTGCATGCCCACGGCCATGAGCGGGCGCGCCTGTCAAACGTGCCGGTCAGCGACTTTCAGGGCTTCTGGGGTGCGTTCGGCTGCTCCTGCTTCGCCTTCTGACTTCACCTCGGCGCGGGCTTCAAGCCCGCGCCATCCCGCGTCATTCAACCCCTGGGAGTCATGTAATGAGCGCCAACTACAAACGCCTGAACAAAGACGATGCCGTGGTATTGCTGGTGGATCACCAGACAGGTTTGATTTCCCTGGTGCAGGACTTCTCGCCCAACGAGTTCAAGAACAACGTCCTGGCCCTGGGCGACCTGGCGAAGTTCTTCGGCTTGCCGACCATCCTCACCACCAGCTTCGAACAGGGCCCCAACGGCCCGCTGGTACCCGAGCTGAAAGCGCTGTTCCCGGACGCGCCGTACATTGCCCGCCCTGGTCAGATCAACGCGTGGGACAACGAAGACTTCGTCCAGGCAATCAAGGCTACCGGGCGCAAGCAACTGATCATTGCCGGCGTGGTGACTGATGTCTGCGTGGCGTTCCCGACCCTGTCGGCGCTGGCCGAGGGCTTCGACGTGTTCGTGGTGACCGACGCTTCCGGCACCTTCAACGAAACCGTGCAGCAAGCGGCCTGGGCGCGCATGACCGCGGCCGGCGCGCAGATGATGAACTGGTTCTCGGTGGCCTGTGAGCTGCACCGCGACTGGCGCAACGACATCGAAGGCCTGGGTAACTTGCTGGCCCAGCGCATCCCCAACTACCGCAACCTGATGAACAGCTACGCGGCGCTGACCGCCAAGTAAGCGCATTCGGCGGTTCTTCCAGCGGGCTTGTCGCGGATGCGGCAAGCCCGTTGTCGTTCACGGGGTATCAGGTCAGGCAACGCTGCCAATGAAGTTCGCCAGCTCCGGCGTTTGCGGCGCGTCGAACAGCACCTTCGGATCACCCATTTCATGCACCTTGCCCTGGTGCATGAACACCAGTTTGTCGCCGACCTCGCGGGCGAAGCGCATTTCGTGGGTGACCATCACCAGGGTCATGCCTTCGCGGGCCAGTTCACGCACCACGCTGAGCACTTCGCTGACCAGTTCCGGATCAAGCGCCGAGGTGATTTCGTCACACAGCAGCACCTTCGGCGACATCGCCAGCGCCCGGGCGATCGCCACCCGTTGCTGCTGGCCGCCGGACAACTGGTCGGGGTAGGCGTCGAAGCGATTGCCCAGGCCGACCCGGTCCAGCATCTGTTGCGCCAGCGTGCGGGCGTCGGCGTTGGAGGTCTTCTTCACCAGTTGCGGCGCGAGCATCACGTTCTCGCCGACGCTCAGGTGCGGGAACAGGTTGAACTGCTGGAAGATCATCCCGACTTTCTGCCGCAGCGAACGCAGGTCGGCGCGCGCGGCGTCGAGGTATTCGCCGTCCACTTCGATCACCCCGTCGTTGATCGATTCGAGGCCATTCAAAGTGCGCAGCAATGTGCTCTTGCCCGAGCCGCTGCGGCCGATGATCGCCACCACCTCGCCTTGTTCGATGCTCAGGTCGACGCCCTTGAGCACGTGGTTGTTCCCGTAGTACTTGTGCAACGCAGACACTCTAACCAGCGGCATGCAGCCTCCTCTCCAGGTAACGGGCACCCAGCGACAGTGGAAAACACAGAATGAAGTAGCCCAGGGACACCAGGCCGTAGATCAGGAAGGGTTCGAAGGTGGCGTTGGCCAACATGCCGCCGGTCTTGGTCAGCTCGGTGAAGCCGATGATCGAGGTCACCGCGGTGCCCTTGACCACCTGCACCGAGAAGCCCACGGTCGGCGCCACGCCAATGCGCAGCGCTTGCGGCAGGATCACATAGCGCAGTTGCTCGTAACGGCTCAGCGCCAGGCTCGAACTGGCTTCCCACTGGCCACGGGGAATCGACTCCACGCAGCCGCGCCAGATCTCGGCGAGAAAGGCGCTGGTGAACAAGGTCAGCGCCACCGCCGCGGCCACCCAGGCCGAGACATCGATGCCGAACAGGGCGATGCCGAAAAACACCATGAACAGTTGCATCAGCAGCGGCGTGCCCTGGAACAGCTCGATATAGCCGCGGCTCAGCACCCGCAGCGTGGTGTTCTGCGAAATCCGGCCGACCAGCATCAGCAACCCGACCGCGCCGCCACAGACAAAGGCCACCAGCGACAACAGCAGGGTCCACTGCAAACCGGTGAGCAGGTTGCGCACGATGTCCCACAGAGTGAAATCCATCAGCCTCTCCTCACGATCAGGCGGCGGCCCAGCAGGTTGAGCAACTGCCGCACGCCGATGGCCATCAGCAGGTAGATCAGGGTGGTCAGCAGGTAGGTTTCGAAGGCGCGGAAGTTGCGCGACTGAATGAAGTTGGCGGCGAACGACAACTCCTCGGTGGCGATCTGCGAACACACCGCCGAGCCGAGCATGACGATCACGACCTGGCTCGACAGCGCAGGCCAGACCTTGGCCAAGGACGGGCGCAGGATCACGTAGCGGAACGTCTCGAAGCGACTCATGGCCAGCGCCGCCGCCGCTTCCAGTTGCCCGCGCGGGATCGCCTGGATGCCGGCGCGGATGATCTCGGTGGAGTAGGCGCCGAGGTTGATCACCATCGCCAGCACCGCGGCCTGCCATTCGCTCATGCGCACGCCGAGGGCCGGCAGGCCGAAGAAGATGAAGAACAACTGGACGATGAACGGGGTGTTGCGGATCAGTTCCACATACACCGCGAACAGCCAGTTGAACGGTCGCAGGTTCCAGGCGCGGACCGCCGCGCCGACGATGCCCAGGGCAACGCCGAACACGGTGCCAATCAGCGTCAGCTCCAGGGTGAACGCCGCGCCCTTGAGCAGCAGGTCACCCTGGGCCAGTACCGCGGCGAAATCGAATTGATAGGCCATGCGCAGGGGCTCACTGGAAATCGGCGGGCAGCGGCTGTTTCAGCCATTTCTCGGCGTTGCGGTTGAGGCTGCCGTCGGCGACGGCTTCGGCGAGGATGCCGTTGACCTTCTCCAGCAGCGCCGGCTGTTCCTTGGCCATGCCGACGTAGACCGGGGAGTCCTTGAGCTTGACCTTGAGCACCGGGACTTTCTTCGGGTTCTTCTCGGCGATGGCCGCCATCACCACGCTGCCGCTGGCGATCAGGTCGACCTGGCCGGAGAGGTAGGCGGCGATGGTCGAGTTGTTGTCCTCGAAACGCTTGATGGTGGTGCCTTGCGGGGCCACGGCGCTCAGTTCCATGTCCTCGATGGCGCCGCGGGTGACGCTGATGGTCTTGCCGGCCAGTGCCTCGACGTTGTCGACGCTGCTGTCTTGCGGGCCGAACACGGCGAGGTAGAAGGGCGCGTAGGGTTTGGAGAAGTCCACGACCTTCTCGCGCTCGGGGTTCTTGCCGAGGCTGGAGATCACCAGGTCGACCTTGCCGGTGGTGAGGAAGGGGATGCGGTTGGTGCTGTTGACCGGGGTCAGGGCCAGCTTCACGCCGAGCTTGTCGGCCAGCAGTTGCGCGGTGTCGATGTCCAGGCCGCGCGGCTTGAGGTCGGGGCCGACCGAGCCGAACGGCGGGAAGTCCTGGGGCACGGCGACTTTCAGGACGCCGCGCTGGGCGATGTCGCCCAGCACATCGGCCTGGGCGCCGACGGCGCTGCCGCACAGGAGGGTGGCCAGCAGAAGGGTGCGCAGTTTACTCATGGTCAGTACCTCAGGGCGGATCAATGGGCTGAATCGTTTCGAGCCCATTGCAGCCGGCGTGCCATGCGCGGAAAAATCTTGAAAAATTACCTGGAAGCCCGGTTCTGCGCGGTATTACTGGTCTGAACAGTTGGCCCACCGGCGACCGCCACGCAAACGCATTTTGCCCCGAGAAAAGGCAATGTTTACGGGCTTGCGCCAGGATGGGGCCAAACTTGCGTGGTACAGGGAAAAGGACGTAAAACAGCGCATTCTTCGTTCTGACCGGTCTGAACACATGCTCGACATTCCTACCCGCAGTGCCGTTCCCGAGCAGGCCTTGCAGGCCATCCAGCGACTGATCCGCGAGGGCGACTACCAGCCCGGCGATGCCTTGCCCTCGCAGCGCGACCTGGCCGAACAACTGGGGGTGAGCCGCGCGTCATTGCGTGAAGCCTTGTCGTCGCTGAGCGCTTTGGGCGTGGTCAGCGTGCAGCCGGGCAAGGGCGTGTTCGTGCAGGGCGCCAAGAGCGAACAGGCGCCGGAATCGTCGTGGTTTTCCTGGCCGTTCGCCCAGCAGATCGGCGCGGCGGACACGTTCCAGCTGCGCTATGTGCTCGAAGGCTTCGCAGCAGGGCAGGCGGCCAACGCCCTGACCGCCGACGACCTGGACGAACTGGCGGTGAATGTCGAAGCCATGCGCGAGCAATTGCGTGCCGGCCACTTCGAGGCGGCGGCGAAGCTGGACTTCGCCTTCCACCGGCGCCTGCTCGAAGCCAGCGGCAACCGGGCAATGCTGCACATCGTCACCGCCAGCGAAGCAATCTTCGCCGAGAGCCAGAAGCTGCCGTTCATCCGCCCGGAGCGGGCGATGGAGACCTGGCAGGAACACCGCAAGATCCTTCGCGCACTGAGTCGCCATTCAGCGAGCGCGGCACAGAAGGCGATGCAGGAACATATCCGCAATGCGGCGGCGCGGACCGGGATTGTGTTTGGCGGCTGATCTGTGCGATTACCGGCGAGTGTGTTGCACGACATGTCTGAAAAGGTGCGACAATCGCGCCCGCTTTCGTGCGTGACTCCATCGAGCGTTGCCGGCGTCAAGGCTACGTTCGTCGTGCATTCGCATGCTGAGCGATTGATCCCGTGCAATCCCACTTGAGGTAGCAAGCAAGATGGCCAAGGCCGCCGATGTCGTTGTGCAATGCCTGGAAAACGAAGGTGTCGAGTATGTGTTCGGCATTCCCGGTGAGGAAAACCTCGACCTGCTGGAATCCCTGCGCAAGTCGAAGATCAAGCTGGTTCTGACCCGCCACGAGCAGTCCGCGGGCTTCATGGCCGCGACCTATGGCCGCCTGACCGGCAAGACCGGCGTCAGCCTGGCGACCCTCGGCCCTGGTGCGACCAACCTGGTGACCGCCGGCGCCTACGCCTACCTGGGCGGCATGCCGATGCTGATGATTACCGGCCAGAAGCCGATCAAGAAATCCAAGCAGGGCCGTTTCCAGATCATCGACGTGTGCGGAATGATGGACCCCATCACCAAGTACACCCACCAGCTCGCTTCCGCCGACAACATTCCTTCGCGCATGCGTGAAGCCTTCCGTCTGGCCGAGGAAGAGAAACCGGGCGCGGTGCACCTGGAACTGCCGGAAGACATCGCCGCCGAGCAGACCGACGCCATGCCGATCCCGCCGAGCCTGCACCGTCGCCCGCTGGCCGAGCACGTCGCCATCGACGCCGCGATCGACAAGCTGCGCACCGCCCGCAGCCCGATCCTGGTGATCGGCGCCGGCGCCAACCGCAAGATGACCGCCAAGGTCCTCAAGCAACTGATCGACCAGACCGGCATCCCGTTCGTCACCACCCAACTGGGTAAAGGCGTGGTCGACGAGCGCGATCCGCGCTTCCTCGGCAACGCCGCGCTGTCCTCCGGTGACTTCGTGCACCGCGCGGTGGAAGCGGCCGACCTGATCATCAACATCGGCCACGACGTGATCGAGAAGCCGCCGTTCTTCATGGTCCGTGGCGGCACCGAAGTCATCCACATCAACTTCCGCTCCGCCGAAGTCGATGCCGTGTACTTCCCGCAGATCGAAGTGATCGGCGACATCGCCAACGCCGTCTGGCAGATCGCCGAAGGCCTGGGCGACACCTCGCACTGGGACTTCACCCGCCTGCTGGCGATCCGCGAAGCCAACGAACTGCAGATCGCCGAAGGCAAGGACGACGACCGCTTCCCGGTCTACCCGCAGCGCCTGGTCGCCGACATCCGTCGCGCCCTGCCGTCCGAAGGCATCGTTGCCCTGGACAACGGCATCTACAAAATCTGGTTCGCCCGCAACTACAAGGCGCACAAGCCCAACACCGTGCTGCTGGACAACGCCCTGGCGACCATGGGCGCCGGCCTGCCGTCGGCCATGGCTTCGCACCTGGTGTACCCGGACCGTCCGGTGATCGCCGTGTGTGGCGATGGCGGCTTCATGATGAACAGCCAGGAGCTGGAAACCGCGGTACGCCTGGGCATGCACGTCACCGTGGTGATCCTGCGTGACGACGGCTACGGCATGATCCGCTGGAAGCAGGCCAACATGGGCTTCACCGATTTCGGCCTCGACTACGGCAACCCGGACTTCGTCAAATACGCCGAAGCCTACGGTGCCAACGGCCACCGTGTGGAAAGCGCCGAAGGCCTGCTGCCGCTGCTGGAGCACTGCATCAAGACCCCGGGCGTGCACGTGATCGACTGCCCGGTCGACTACAGCGAGAACGATCGCATCCTCAACATCGAACTGCGTGAGCGCGCCCTGGCGGTCTAAGGGTTCGTCGTTGTTTTGCTGTTGATGAAGAACCGCCGCGTTCCGGGTTTTCCGGAACGCGGCGGTTTTTTTATGGGCTGGAGAAACGGGCTAAGCGCTTGATGAAGCTCGCACCCCGGCCCAAGCGTCGTCGCTGGCAAGCCAGGTTCTGCGGCTGCCACCAACCCTGTGGAAGCTGGCTTGCCAGCGATAGCGTCCTCAAGAACACCCGAATCTCGCGTTCCATAGGCCCAGGTTCGGGTGAGATCAGCCGGCTTTTTGAGCTGTCTTGCGGGCCTTCGCGAGCAAGCTCGCTCCTACAATCAGCGGGTTTGCTTCACTCCAGCACCGGCCGCAACAACGCCTGCGCCTCATACAACGGTGTCAAAAACCGTTTCCTCATGTCTTCGACGCTGATCCGCGACGCATGGCTGGTGATCGCCAGCGTCGAGCGCAGCACGCCGTGCCGGTCCTGCAGCGGCACACCAAGCACGCGCATGCCCACTTCGAATTCCTGATCCACCTCGGCGTAGCCGTGGCGCGCAATAACCCGCAATTCCTCGCGCAATGCCTGCTCGTCAACGCAGGTGTAGGGCGTCAACGCGCGTAATGGGGTGCGGGCGAAATAGGCATCCAGCGCCTCGGCGCCCAACGCCGCCAGCCACAGCCGGCCGCTGGCGGTGCAGTACATCGGCACCCGCGAGCCGGGGCGGATCGACAGCGAGGCGACGTGGCTGTAGCGGCTGCGGACGATATGCACCATCTCGTCGCCGTCGCGGGTGCCCACCGAGACGTGCTCCTGGGTGGTCCGCGCTACCTGTTCCACCACCGGGCGCAGCATGCGCGGCAGTTGCGCCGAATCGACGTAGGCCTGGCCGATGCGCAGCGCCTTGGGGGTCAGCCAGTAATGGCGGCCATCGGTCTCGATGAACGCTTCGTGCACCAGCGTCAGCAAAAAGCGCCGCGCGGCGCTCTGGGTCATGCCCGACAGCGCGGCGGCCTGGGGCACGGTGAGTTTCGGCTGATCGACGCTGAACAGTTGCATCAGCGCCAGACCCTTTTGCAGGCCGGCGATCAGGTCGCGTGGGTGGATGGTGGGGTGGGCCATGGCGATTCCGGGGAATATCGACGAAGAGTGCGATTATCGCAGTCATGCTGCGAATAACAACCAGAAAGCCGATCGCCGCGATTGGCCCGTCTGGCGCCAGGACGCACCCTTGGCGCACAACAAAACGGACCCTTCTGGAGGTCAGCATGCTGCACGGATCCACGGAACTGGTGGCGATCGTCGGGTCGCCCATCACCCAGGTCAAATCCCCGGAAAACTTCAATCGCTGGTTCCAGGACAACAGCCGGAACCTGGCGATGCTGCCCATCGATATCCGCGAGGACGCCCTCGACGCCTTTATCGACACCCTGCGTGGCTGGCAGAACCTGCGCGGCGTGGTGGTGACCGTGCCGTACAAGCAGGTGCTGGCCGGGCGTCTCGATGAGGTCAGCGAGCGCGCCGGCGCGCTGGGCTCGGTGAACGTCATCCGCCGCCAGGCCGACGGCCGTCTGCTGGGCGATAACGTCGATGGCGAGGGCTTTCTCAATGCCGCTTGCCTCAACGGTTTCCAGGCCCGCGGCAAGCGTGCGCTGGTGATCGGTGCCGGGGGTGTCGGCAGCGCCATCGCCTGGTCGCTGTGCCAGGCCGGGGTGGCATCATTGGTGCTCAGCGATGCCAGCCTGTCGCGCTGCGAGACGCTGGCCGCGCTGCTGCGCAAGGCGTTCGGCGAGGTCCGCATCGACATCGGTTACGACACGCTCGCCGGCTTCGACCTGTTGGTCAACGCCACCCCGGCCGGCATGGGCGGCACCGGTGAACTGCCGTTGCCCGCGGCGCAACTGGACGGGCTGCAGGCCTCGACCCTGGTCGCCGACGTGGTCACTTCGCCGGAAATCACGCCGTTGCTGGCCGCCGCCCGCGCACACGGTTGCCGCATCCAGACCGGGCCGCAGATGGCCTTCGCCCAACTCGGCAACCTTGGCCATTTCATGGGCGTCACGCCCTTGCAGTTGTGAGGGGCGGGCGATGAATACGGCAACCCGTTTTCCCGCTGACGGCGATGCGCTTGTCGACCTGATCGTGCTCGGCAGTGGCGCCGCCGGTTTCGCCGCCGCCGCGACTGCCGCACGCAAGGGCCTGAAGGTCGTGCTGGTGGAAAAGGCCGCGCAGTTCGGCGGCACCTCGGCGATTTCCGGTGGCGCGGTGTGGCTGCACGGCACCGACCAGGCCCGCGCCACGGGCATCGAAGACAGCCCGGAAGCCATGCGCCGCTACCTGCAAAAAACCATCGGCCCCGGCTACAACGCCGCGCTGGTGGACGCCTATATCCGTCACGGCCATGAAGCGCTGCGCTGGCTCGAAGCCCAGACCGAACTCAAATACGCGCTGCGTCCGCTGTCGCCGGATTACTACCCGGATGAAGAGGGCGGCACCGACCGCGGCCGCGCGCTGGAAATGCTCGAATACGATGGCCGTCGCCTCGGCGCGCACTTCAAGGACCTGAAGATGCCGCCGGCGGGCATGCTGCTGTTCGGCGGGATGATGGTCAACCGCGTCGATATCCAGCATTTCCTCAGTTTCCGCCGCTCGCCGCGTTCGTTGTTGCACTGCCTGAAACTCATGGGCCGCTACGCCATCGACCGTCTGGGACACCCGCGTGGCACGCGGCTGACCACCGGCAACGCACTGATCGCCCGGCTGGCGACGAGCGCGTTCGCTAATGGTGTGCAGGTCTGGCTGAACAGTCGCACCGACTCGCTGATCGTCGAGAACGGCGCGGTGGTCGGCGCAATGATCACCCGCGACGGTCGCCAGCAGCGGGTGCTGTCCCGTGGCGGCGTGGTCTGCGCCACCGGTGGTTTTGCTGCGGGGCCGGATGCGGCGGCGCAGCGTCCGCACAGCGATGCAGCGCATTTGACGATGTCGCCGGAGACCAACGTCGGCGACGGCCTGCGCCTGGGTCAGGCGGCCGGCGCGGTGGCGGGCGAGAAGCTCGCCGCCAACTTCTTCTGGGCACCGGTCTCCGAGGTGCTGCACAAGAACGGCGTGCGCGAGCGGTTTCCGCACCTGGTGACCGATCGCGCCAAGCCCGGTGTGATTGCGGTCAACCGGGCCGGCGAGCGCTTCGTCAATGAATCCAACTCCTATCACCACTTCGTCCAGACCATGTTCGCAACCGGCAACACACCGTGCTGGCTGATCTGCGATGCCGAAGCGCTGAACAAATACGGCCTCGGCCTGGCCCGGCCAAAGCCGGTGGACAACCGCGCGCTGATCGACGCCGGCTACCTCTACCGCGCCGACACCGCCGAGCAGTTGGCCACGCGCATTGGCGTCGATCCCCAAGGCCTGCGCCGCACCCTCGAACGCTACAACGGCGATGCCCGCGACGGCCTCGACCGCGAATTCGGCAAGGGCGGCAACAGCTACAACCGCTACATGGGCGACCCCGACCACCAGCCCAACCCGTGCAACGCGCCGCTGCTCAAGGCGCCGTGGTACGCGGTCCGCCTGCACACCGGCGACCTCGGCTCGGCCCGCGGCCTGGCCACCGATGGCCAGGCGCGGGTGCTGGACGCCAGCGGCGCGCCGATTCCCGGCCTGTATGCCGCTGGCAACGACATGAACTCGCTGATGGACGGCACCTATCCCGGCCCCGGCATCACCATCGGCCCCGGCCTGACTTTCGGCTGGCTCGCGGCCTGCCACGCCGCCGAGCGGCTGGCGAATCTTCCCTCACCTGTCCTGGAGCAATAACCATGTACTACGAACTGCGCACCTACACCCTGAGCCCGACCCGTATGGCCGACTGGCTGGCCCTGTACCAGAGCGATGCGCTGGCGGTGCAGACCGAGCATCTGGGCAACCTGGTGGGGTTCTTCACCACTGAATTCGGCGAGGCTAATCAGGTCGTGCACATCTGGGCCTACGAGAGCCTCGACGACCGCGCTGCCCGCCGCGCCAGCATGGCCGCCGACCCGCGCTGGGCCGAGTTCGGTCGCAAGAACAAAGAACTCGGCGCGGTGCTCAAGCTGGAATCGCGGCTGATGCGCCCGACCGCTTTCTCGCCCCTGAAGTGACCCCGCGAGCCGGCCTCGCCTCAACAAAGGCAATACGCAATGCAACAGCTTGAATGCGACGTGCTGGTGATCGGTTCCGGGGCTTCAGGCCTGGCGGCGGCGGTTACCGCGGCGCACTGCGGACTGAAAGTGATCGTCGCGGAAAAAACCGCGCTGCTCGGCGGCACCAGCGCCTGGTCTGGTGGCTGGTTGTGGGTGCCGCGCAATCCGCTGGCGCTGGCCGAAGGCACGGTTGAAGCGGAGCAGGGGGCCGAGCGTTATCTGCTGGAGCAGGTGCGCGGCGAAGCATTGACCGCGCAGCAGCAGGTCTACCTGCGCCGTGGCCCGGAAATGGTCGAGTTCTTCCAGCGTCACACCGCCGTGCAGTTCTACTCCGGCAGCACAATGCCGGACATGCGCGACGGTGACGGCGCGGCGAAGGGCGGGCGTTCTTTGTGTGCGCAGCCGTTCGATGGGCGAGCGCTCGGGGCGTGGATCGACACGCTGCGCCCGCCGCTGGATATCGTCAGCCTGTTCGGCATGGGCATTGCGGGCGGCGCCGATATGAGCGCGTTCTTCAATGCCCGGCGTTCGGTGAAAGCCGCGTGGCATGTGGGCAAGCGCCTGCTGCGACATGGCGCTGACCTGCTGCGCTATCGGCGCGGCATGCACCTGGTCAACGGCAATGCGCTGGTGGCGCGTCTGCTGAAGAGCGCGCTCGACCTGCAGGTCAACCTGCTGACCGACAGCCCGGCGCTGCGCCTGCTGCGTGAAGGTGGCCGGGTGAGCGGGGCGGTGCTGCAGCGTGATGGCGTGGCGTGCGAGGTGCGCGCCCGGCGGGGTGTGGTCCTCGCCTGTGGTGGTTTCGCCCACGACTCGCAGCGCCTGCAACAACGCCTTGGTCATGATCATCACTGCGCGGCGCCCTTGAGCAACAGCGGCGACGGCTTGCGCCTTGGCGAACAAGTGGGCGGCCTGATGGCCGACGACCTCGCCCACGACGCCGCCTGGGCACCGGTATCGCTGGTGCCGCGGCGCAAGGGGCCACCCGGACGTTTTCCGCATCTGATCGACCGGGGCAAGCCCGGCTTTATCGCCGTGGGGGCTGATGGCCGGCGTTTCACCAACGAGGCTGACTGCTA
This sequence comes from Pseudomonas sp. 20P_3.2_Bac5, assembly GCF_025466035.1. Classification (NCBI taxonomy): domain Bacteria; kingdom Pseudomonadati; phylum Pseudomonadota; class Gammaproteobacteria; order Pseudomonadales; family Pseudomonadaceae; genus Pseudomonas; species Pseudomonas sp. 20P_3.2_Bac5. The sequence continues at coordinate 64,357 of NZ_JANLOA010000021.1, forward strand.
CCACGACTTCATGAACGACCTGTTCGCCCGCACTCCGGCCGGGCAGGCGCCCGAAGCCTGGATGATCTGCGACCACCAGGCGCAGCGCCGCTTCGGTATCGGCTGGGCCAAGCCGTTTCCGTTTCCGACCGGGTATTACCAGCGTCGTGGCTACCTCATCAAAGGGCGCGACCTTGTCGAACTGGCGCAGCGTTGTGGCATCGATGCGCCGCAACTGAAATCCACCGTCGACCGCTTCAACCAGCATGCGCGGGTGGGGCATGACCCCGAATTCGGCCGCGGGCAGTCGGCGTACAACCGTGCTTCGGGGGATCCCTCGAACCAGCCCAACCCGTCATTGCGACCGCTCAGCGGGCCGTTCTATGCGGTGCGACTGGTGCCGGGCAGCCTTGGGACTTTTGCCGGGTTGAAGACGGATGAACAGGCGCGGGTGCTGGATGGCGCCGGTGCGGTGATTCTGGGGCTGCATGCTGTGGGCAATGATATGAACAGCATCATGGGCGGGTACTACCCCAGTGGTGGGATCACGTTGGGGCCGGGAATGACCTTTGGGTATCTGGCGGGGGTGGCGTTGGCTGGGGGGGAGTGATTGGAGAGAAGGGGGTTGGCAGAGGATCTGGTCATGGCCGGCAGGTGCTAGCCGACAAGTTTCTCGCGTTCTTGAGACCGAGCGCCGCCCGCGCGGCGCATCGCGACGGTTCGGCGCCCCGACAAGCTCGCTCCTACATTTGTTGCAACGTGCCTATGTCTGTCAGGCCATGGTTTACCGCCTTGTTTGTACGACGCGATATCGAGTCGGCCTCAACAGCCTCCACGCGATCTATCGCGAAACACCAAGGGCTGGCGGCCTAACTCTCATAGGCCATGGCACGTTGCAACAAATGTAGGAGCGAGCTTGCTCGCGATGCGCCGCGCGGGCGGCGCTCGATCTCAAGGACGCTAGAGATCTGTCGACTAGCACCTGGTGGCCATGACCGAATCCTCTGACAGGCACTCATGGTCTTTGCCCAATATCTCTCCCACCCAAACACCTTTCCTAACCCCCACAAACCTCATCTAAACTGCCCACCCCACCGCCGCCCACGGACCCCGCGCAATGCTCGAAGAAGGACTTTCCCGCCTCAGCGCCTACCTGCTCTACCTCACGCCCGGTTTCCTGCTCTGCGCCCTGTGGTTCTGGCTAACGCCAAAGCACCAGGCCGGCATGCGCATCCTTGTCCTGCTGCTGACCTTCGTACTGCTTCGCGACGCAATGACGCCGCAAGGCCTGTGGTCGCTGTCGGATCAGGTCCAGATCGCCTTCATTGCCAACCCGCTGGTGCTGGCCGCGCTGGGCCTGCTGTCACTGGTGCTGATCGCTCTGCTGGCGAGGGTGGCGCCGGAGTTGTGGGCGCTGTTGGTCTGGCGCAGGGGCAATGTTGGCCTCGGGTTGTTCCTCGGCCTGCTGGCCGGGCTCGCCATCGGTCTGCCGTTGCGGCTGTATCAGGGCAACGGACTCGACGTCAGCGGCCTCTGGCTCGGCGGACTGCTGGTACTCGCCTACGGCGGCAACGCGCTGGAAGAGGTGCTGTTTCGCGGGATGCTGCAAGGTCACCTCGAGCAGCACACCAGCGCCCTGCGCGCCGCTCTCGGCGGCGCCGTCGCCTTTGCTGCCTGCCACGCGTTCCTGGCCTTGAGCGTCACGCAAGTGGGCTGGCCGATTCTTGCGTTCACCTTGATCGAGGGGCTGGTGTGCGCGCTGCTGCGGATGCGCTACGGCATCTTCGCGGCCATCGCGGCGCACGGCACGGCGATCCTGTTGATCGCGGTACCCATGAGTCAGGGCTGAATCGCCTCCCGCAACCACTGGCTGAACGCCCGGGTCATCGCGCTTTTTTCGCTGTCCTGATGAATCAGGCACGCCCAGATCGCGCCGGCCACGCTGCGTTCGCTCAGCGGTTGCAGCAAGCCTTTTTCCCGCGCCCGCGCCGCCAGCAACTGGCTGACCAGGGCGATCCCATGACCCTCGCAGGCGGCATCCAGCAGCAACCCCGGATCGGAGAAGTTCAGGCCGTTGCCGCGCTGGCCGACATCCTCGCCGCCCAATACCTGCCAGCGGCTCCAGTCCATGTTGCGTTCGCCATGCAGGGTGGTGCGCTGCGCTGGCGGCTGGTCGATCAGGTCCGGGTGGCAGGCCGGATACAGCCGGTCGTCGAACAGCGGCTGATAGCTGCATTCCACCTGCGGTTCGAGGTCATCGCGCAGGCTCAGGTCGATGGTCTGGGTGGCCATGTCCGGCGCTTCGAAGGTGGTGAACAGCCACAAATCCACCTCCGGGTGCTGGCGATGGAAATCACCCAGGCGCGGCAGCAGCCAGTGGCGGGCGAAGGCCGGGGTGGTGTTGACCACCAGTTGGTTGGGTTTGCGGTATTGCTCCAGCCGGCGGATGCCCACCGACAGATCCTGCAGCAGCGCCTGGGTGGTGCTGAGCAGGTCGTGGCCGGCATCGGTCAGGCTGACGCTGCGCCCGATGCGGAAGAACAGCGGTTGTTCGAGGAAGGTTTCCAGGCTGCGGATCTGCTGACTGATCGCCGACTGGGTCAGGTGCAGTTCGTCCGCGGCCTTGTGGAAGCTGCCGAGGCGGGCAGCGGCTTCGAAGCCGCGCAGGGCGTTCAGCGGGGGCCAGTGTTTCAGCATTATCGATAAGCTCGGCTAATCAGTTGTGCGCTAAATCTATCGTTTGTTGCGCCGTAGTTGAAGCCATAGCATGAACTCCATTCCGCACTCAGCGGATTTCAGTCATAAAAAATACTTAACTGAAAGGTGACAGACATGCTGTGCAATGGCGTTGGAACGAGCGGCTGGACGATGCCCGCGGAGTGGGCCCCCCATGCGGCGACCTGGATGGTCTGGCCGCACAACCAGGCTCTGTGGGAAGGCATCTGGGGTGTGACCCTGGCCGATGTGCAGGCGGACTTCGCCCGGGTCGCCAATGCCATTGCCCGTTTCGAACCGGTGAAGCTGGTGGTGGACCCGAGTGGCCGGGCCAGCGCCGCCGATCTCTGCGGACCTAACGTCGAGCTGATCGAGCACGCGGTCAACGACAGTTGGTGCCGGGATTCCGGGCCAAGCTTCGTCTGCCACCCGACACACGGCCTGGCCGGGGTCAGTTGGCGCTTCAATGCCTGGGGCGGCAAGTCGGCCCATGACCTCGACGAAAGCCTCGCCCGGCGCGTGCTCAACCCGCTCGGCCTGGACTGTTTCGGCACGCCGCTGGCCAACGAAGGCGGCGCCATTCATGTCGATGGCGAAGGCACCCTGATCACCACCGAGTCGGTGCTGCTCAACCCCAACCGTAACCCTGGGGTGAGCAAGGCCGAGATGGAAGAGATCTTCAGCCGCCTGCTGGGGATCACCAAGACTATCTGGCTACCGGGCGATCCCGACTACGTGACCGGCGACATGACCGACGGCCATGTCGATGGCGTCTGCGCCTTTGCCCGCCCAGGCGTGCTGCTGGTGGACGCGACCCGCGAGCAGGATTCGGTGTACGCCGAGGTGGTGCGGGAAAACCGCCGCGCCCTGGAGCTGGCGCGGGATGCCAAAGGTCGCCCGTTCGAACTGATCGAGCTGTACGAAGCCAGCGCCGCGGTGGATCCGAAGGCCGAGGTGTTCTGCGCCTCGTACACCAATTTCTACATCGCCAACGGCGCGATCATCATGCCGGCCTACGGTATCGACGCCGACCGCGAAGCCGCCCAAGTACTGGCCGCCGCATTCCCGGGGCGCGAAGTGGTGCCGGTGCAGATCAACCACCTGGCCCACGGCGGCGGCGGGGTGCACTGCATCACCCAGCAGCAGCCGGCCTGGCCGGTAGCGGGGGTGAAACCATGAGCCTGTTGACCGTCGCCACCACCCAGATGCCCTGCACCTGGAACCTGCAGGACAACCTCGACCGCGCCGAACAACGGGTCCGCGAAGCCGCGGCGCAAGGCGCGCAGGTCATCCTGTTGCAGGAGCTGTTCGCCACGCCGTATTTCTGCATCGAGCAGGACCACAAGCACCTCGCCCTGGCCGAGGAGTACCGCGACAGCCGCGTGCTCCAGCGCTTCGCCGCGCTGGCCCGGGAGCTGGGGGTGGTGCTGCCGTTGAGCTGGTTCGAGAAGGCCGGCAACGCGTTCTTCAATTCGCTGAGCGTGGCCGATGCCGATGGCCGCCTGCTGGGGGTCTACCGCAAGACCCATATTCCCAACGCTGTCGGCTATCAGGAGAAGGAATATTTCAGCCCCGGCGATACTGGCTTCCGCGTCTGGGACACCGCTTTCGGCCGCCTCGGCGTGGGCATCTGCTGGGACCAGTGGTTCCCCGAAACGGCGCGTTGCCTGGCGTTGATGGGCGCCGAGGTGCTGCTGTTTCCCACCGCCATCGGCTCCGAGCCCGGCGCCGCCGCGCTGGACTCCCGCGACCACTGGCAGATGACCATGCGCGGCCACGCGGCGGCCAACCTGCTGCCGGTGGTGGCGGCCAACCGGGTCGGGCGCGAAGTGGCGACCGGTGACCCGGAACTGCACATGGATTTCTACGGCTCGTCCTTTATCAGCGACCACAAAGGCAAGCTGCTGAGCGAAGCCGATCGCCAGACCTCCGGTGTCTGGGTGCAGACCCTCGACCTCGCCGCCATGCGCGACGAGCGCCTGACCTGGGGCATCTTCCGCGACCGTCGCCCGGAAATGTACGGCACCTTGCTGGGCCTCGACGGCCGCCAGAACAGCGTCTGGGGTCAGGGAGGTGCGCGATGAATCGCCACTGGCTATGCGCCGCGTTTCTGGGTCTGGCGGTTGGCACTGCCCAGGCTGACGACCCGGGCAAGACCCTGCGTCTGTACAACTGGGCCGACTACTTTGCCGAAGACACGCTGTCGCGCTTCACCGCCGAAACCGGCATCAAGGTGATCTACGACGTGATGGACGGCAGTGAGGTGCTGGAGGCCAAGCTGATGACCGCCGGCAGCGGCTACGACCTGATCTTCCCCGGCGACACCGTGGCCGAGCGACTGATGCGCGCCGGCAGCCTGCAGGCCCTCGACCCTGCGCGGATCACCGCGCTGGCGGATATCGAGCCGGGCCTGCAGCAACTGCGCAAGCACTATCCTCATTCCGCCAGCGCCACCGTGCCCTACACCTGGGGCACCATCGGCCTGACCTACAACGAGGAGATGGTCCGCCAGCGCCTCGCCGACGCGCCGGTGAACAGCCTCGATCTGCTGTTCAAGCCGGAGCTGGCGGCGAAGTTCGCCGACTGCGGGATTTCCATCATCGATTCGCCCGACGAAGTGCTGGCGGTGGTGCTCAATTACCTGGGCCGCGAGCCGCGCAGCGCCAAACCGGAAGACCTGGCCGCGGCCAGCGAACTGCTGCTGAAGCTGCGACCGTATATCCGCAAGTTCCAGTCGCAGCCGGTCACCGACCTGGTCAACGGCAACCTGTGCCTGTCCCTAGGCTACAGCGGCGACATGACCCAGGCCCAGCGCGCCGCCGATGCCGCCGGCAAGCCGGTGCGTTTCCAGTACCGCATCCCGCGCGAGGGCACCACGGTGTGGATGGACAACATGGCGATCCCGGTGGATGCCAAACACCCGGAGTACGCCTACGCCTTCATCAACTTCGTCATGCGCCCGGACAACATGGCGGCCATCAGCAACTTCACCGGCTACCCGACCTCCAGCGCCAAGGCGCGACCGCAGGTCGATCCGGCGATGCGCGACAACCCGGATATCTATCCTGATGAAGCGGGCTTCCAGCGCCTGATTCCCGGCAAGGACATCGCGCAGTCGGCGATGCGTGCACGGATGCGCACCTGGACCAAGTTCAAGACCGCCAGCGGCGGTTAGCCCCACGTACCCCCAACTCGAAGTGAGAGACAAAGAAATGCCGACACGCCGCCAGTTCATCCGGCAGGTTTCCGTGGCCAGCAGCCTGGGACTGATCGCCAGCAGCGGTTTGCTGCCGTTGCGGGCCTTTGCCGCAGGAGACGACGACTGGTTCATGCCCGACGAGGGCGAACGCCAGCGTCACGCCTTCATCGCCTTTGGTGCGCATGAGGCGATCTGGGAAGACTTCACCGCCGATGTGCAGGCGGCCCTCGGCCGTATCGCCCGCGCCATCGCCCGTTACCAGCCGGTGACCGTGCTGTGCCGTGAAGACGAGCGCGAACTGGCCGAGGAACTGTGCGGCAGCGACAACACCCGGTTCCTGGTCACCGAACTGGATGACATCTGGATGCGCGACATCGGCGCCAACTTTCTCACCACCGGGGAGGGCGGCCTGACCGCGCTGGACTTCAACTTCAACGGCTGGGGCAACAAACAACGGCATTCCAAGGACGCGCGGATCGCCGCGTTATTGGCCGGGCAAAGCGGGGCGCGGCATCTGCGCAGCGAACTGGTGGGCGAGGGCGGCGGGATCGAAGTGGACGGCCACGGCACCGGGATCATGACCGAGAGCTGCTGGGTCAACGGCAACCGCAACCCCGGCTGGAGCCGGGACGACGTGGAAGCGGAACTGAAAGCCTGCCTGGGCCTGCGCAAGATCATCTGGCTGCCGGGTATTCGCGGCAAGGACATCACCGATGCCCATGTGGATTTCTACGCCCGCTTCGTCAGCCCCGGCGTGGTGATCGCCAACCTTGATACCGACCCGGAGTCCTATGACCACGAGGTGACCCGCGCGCACCTGGAGATTCTGCGCAACGCGACGGATGCGGAGGGCCGCAAGCTCACCGTGCACACCGTGTCGCCACCGCTGAAACCGCGCAAGAGCCCGTTCAGCCGCAACAACCCGGATTTCGCTGCGGGTTACATCAACTACTTCGTCATCAACGGCGCGGTGATCGCGCCGCAGTTTGGGGATCGTGAGGCGGACAGGGCGGCGTTTGAATTGTTGTCGGGGCTGTACCCGGGCCGGGACATCGTGCAGGTGGAGATCGACGCGATTGCTGCGGGTGGCGGGGGGGTTCATTGTGTGACGCATCAGATGCCTTGGGTGTAGGTTAACGTATCGATGCGCTATCCACCCTGCTCCAACAACCACTCCAACAACGCCCCCACCCGCGCCGGCAACACCCGGCAAGGCGGATGCAGCAGGTAATAACCCAACGCCCCCGGCTGCGCAAAACCACCAAAAGGCGTCACCAGCAACCCCTCATCCAGATAACGCTGCACCAGACGCTGGCGCCCCATGGCGATGCCGGTGTGATGGATCGCGGCATTGGCGCAGAGGTCGGAACGGTCGAAGGTCATGCGCCGTTCCGGCAGGCAATGCACCAGGTCGCGGGCCTCGGCCCAGCGGCGCCATTCGGCATCGAACGGCGCGTGTTCCCAGGCCAGCGCATCGTGCAGCAAGGTGCACTGGCGCAGGTTGTGCGGGGCGTCGTGCAATCCGTGCTCTTCGGCATAGCGCGGGCTGCACACCGGGGTGACGGCCTCGTCCATCAGGTGATGATTGACCAGCCCGGCCGTCTCGCCGCGGGCGTAAACCAGCGCGAGGTCGAGGTTCTGCGTGCGGAAGTCCACCGGGTCATTGCCGACCCGTACATCCAGGGCGATGCGCGGGTAACGCCGGTGGAAGTCCGCCAGTCGCGGCACCAGCCAGTCATTGGCGATGGACGGGCGGGCGTAGAGCGCCAGCGGGCCGCTGAGGTCCGCGTCGGGGCTGTGCAGGGCGGTGTCCAGGGCTTCGACGGCGTCATCGAGGATGGCGAAGATTCGCTCGCCCTCGGCGGTCAGGCGGATGCGTCGGGTCAGGCGCTCGAACAGGCGCAGTTCCAGCGCCTGTTCGAGCCGGGCGATGCGGTGGCTCACGGCGCTGGGCGTCAGGCACAGTTCTTCCGCCGCCAAGGCGAAACTCAGGTGCCGGGCGGCGACGAGGAAGGTGTGCAGGTTGGCGAACTGGCTGCTGCCCAGTCGCGTCGCCAGCCGCGGCGGAAGGTTGAGCATCAGTGCGCGCCCAGGTACTGGCGGCCGGTGGCGAGGTAGGTGGCCATTTCTGCCTCCGGCACCATGCTGCCGCCGGTGCCCCAGACCAGGTGGGTGGCGTTGGCCAGGTGCCGCGCAGTCAGCCCGAGGCGTTCGCGATAACCCTGTTGCTCATGCAGCACCCGCAGGATGCCCGGCACCCCGGCCAGGGCCGAGGGTTCCAGGCGCCGGCCTTCGCTGGCGTGCAGTTGTGCCAGCAGGCGGTAGAGGTTTTCGTCGCTGACGGTGTAGTAGCCGTCGATCAGGCGCTGCATGGCCCGGCCGACGAAGCCCGAAGGGCGGCCCACCGCGAGGCCGTCGGCGGCGGTGACGTTGTCGATGCCGAAGTCGTACACCGACACCGCGTCATGCAGCCCGGTGTAGATCCCCAGCAGCATGCACGGCGAATGGGTCGGTTCGGCGAACAGGCAGTGCACGGCGTCGCCGAACACCTGCTTGAGGCCGAACGCCACGCCGCCAGGACCACCGCCCACCCCGCACGGCAGGTAGACGAACAACGGATGCTCGGCATCGACGCGGATCCCGGCCTGTTGCAGTTGCCCGTGCAGGCGCAGGGCGGCCACCGCATAGCCGAGGAAGAGCTGATGGGAATTCTCGTCATCGACGAAGTGGCAGTACGGATCGCCCTCGGCCTGGCGGCGGCCTTCGGCGACGGCGACGCTGTAGTCGGTGGGGTACTCCACCACGGTCACGCCGTGGGCGCGGAGTTTGTCCTTCTTCCACTGGCGGGCGTCGGCGGACATGTGCACCGTGGCCTGAAAGCCCAGCCGCGCGCTGATGATGCCGATCGACAGGCCGAGGTTGCCGGTGGAGCCGACGGCGATGCGGTACTGGCCGAAGAAGGCCCGGGCGGCGTCGCTGTCGAGCTTCGCGTAGTCGTCGCCCGGTTGCAGGAAACCGGCCGCCAGGGCCAGGCGCTCGGCATGGGCCAGCACCTCGTAGATGCCGCCGCGGGCCTTGATCGAGCCGGAGATCGGCAGTTCGTTATCGGCTTTCAGCCAGAGCTGGCCCTGGTCGGCGCCCAGCAGTTTCTGCAGGGCGGGCAGTGGATACAGCGGTGATTCGATCAGGCCGCCGGCTTCGCGGGTCTGCGGAAAGGCGGACTGGATAAAGGCGGCGAAGCGTTGCAGACGTGCGCTGGCGTCATCCATGTCGGCGCGGGTCAGCGGCACATCGCCCAGCGCTTCGGCGCTCGGGGCGATGGCGGGATTGAACCAGGTGCTTTCCTTGAGGGCGACCAGGTCGGCGAGCAGGGGGTGTTCGTTGCACCAGTCTTGAGCGGGTTTTTCCAGGGGCATCAGTGGCTCTCCGGGCTGGGTGTCGGGGCGGCAGCGGGCCTTATCGCTGGCAAGGCAGCTCCCACAGAGCTGCGGGGCTGGCGGGTGGGAGCCGGTCTTGCCGGCGATGGCGCCGGTCAGAACAACGCTGTCTGTGAGGGCTTCAGGGTTGCCATTTAGCGCCAGTGCGCCGCCAGAGAACAAGGGATATCCCGGCCGCGGACAGGTGATTTCAAATCATCTGTCCGTCGCAAAACACCCTCAGGCCAGTTCCGCCTTCGGCACCGGCGCCGAGCGCGGTGCACACAGTGGTTTCAGCCGCGAGCCGCTGTATTGGGTATTTCGGAACAGCTTCCAGCGTCCGAACAGTCCGTACACGTGCACCACGCGTCCCTGTTCGTGGTAGCCCATGCGCAGGTGCAGCTTGAGCGCCGGCACGTTGTGGGTTTCCACCACGTCCACCACCCGGGTGCAGCCTTTGGCCTGCATGGCGTTCCACAGGTTGACCTGGGCATCCACCGACAGCCGGCTGCCGAAGAATGCCGGGATCATTTCGCCGCCGAATTCGAAGAAATCCCCCGGCGCCACGGGAAAGGTGCAGCCGTAGTAATGCCGGTCGTGATAATCGCGGGTGCTGGCCCAGATGAACGCGATCGCGTCGCCGGCCTGGTCCAGGTACATGTGCCCGGTGTGGCCTTCGCGGGCCAGCTCGCGCATGGTCTCGACGCGGTCGCCGAAATGCCGGGCGAAGGCGTCGGCGTTGGCTTCGGTGATCAGCGCAAGGTTTACCGGCGGGTGGTCCTTGAGGTTGTGCGGGCCGACCGGGGTGGTCAGGTCGCGCTCCATCCACAACAGTTCCCAGTGAAAGAACACGTAGCGTTGCCACAGGGTGGCAAGGGTCCGGCGCAGGCCTTTTCGTTTGATGTGGTTCAGTGCACGCATGTTGCCTCCTGTCCTGCTCTAGGGCGGTTCGGGTGTGTCGATGCGGGCAATGGCGGCGTGCTGGCAAGTCAGCGTTGGCGGTGGCCCGGCAAGTGAACGCGGCGAAGATGAAACTTTTTTCATGGTATAGCGCAGCGTTTTGCCATCGTGTCAAAAAGCCAGCGTGGTAGTTGTATCAAATTATGTAAATTGTTATTAACCGCTCTGTTTAGCGGGTTGCGGTAGCGTTACAGGTGATCGGAAAGTGATGGCGGTTTTTTGACGAGATTCTGGCGCCTGTTTTCCCTCGCCACTGACGGATCGCACCGCAAGCGTTTGCGACGCGGGTTCGGCTCACGTAGACTGCCGCCTATTCACTTTTCCTTACAAAGCCCGCTTGGCACACCCGAACCACCGGTTCATGGGTGCTTTTGTCACGTCCGTGTTTTGCCCAGCTTTCAGGAGTTCCAGTCACCGCATGAATAGCCCCGTTGAACCCCGTAACGGCAGTTGGCTCAGCGTTTTCGCGCTGGCCCTGGGTGCCTTTATTTTCAATACCACCGAGTTTGTCCCGGTCGCGCTGCTCAGCGATATCGGCCGCAGTTTCGACATGCCCAGCGCCCAGGTCGGGCTGATGCTCACGGTGTATGCCTGGGTGGTGTCGCTGACGTCGCTGCCAATGATGCTGCTGACCCGCAATATCGAGCGCCGCCGGCTGCTGGGCTTTCTCTTTGTGTTGTTCATCCTCAGCCATGTGATGTCGGGCCTGGCCACCAGCTTCGGCATGTTGCTGGTCAGCCGGGTGGGGATTGCCCTGGCGCATGCGGTGTTCTGGTCGATCACTGCGTCGCTGGCGGTGCGCGTCGCGCCGCCGGGCCAGCAGGCCAAGGCGCTGGGGCTGCTGGCCACCGGCACCACGCTGGCGATGGTGCTGGGTATTCCGCTGGGACGGGTGGTCGGTGAGGCGCTGGGCTGGCGCACGACGTTCTACGGTATCGCCGGCGTGTCCGTGCTGACCCTGCTCTGGCTGCTGCGCTCGTTGCCGCTGCTGCCGAGCCAGAATTCCGGCTCGCTGCGCAGCCTGCCGGTGCTGCTCAAGCGTCCGGCGCTGATGTCGGTGTATGCGTTGGTGGTGCTGGTGATCACCGCGCAGTTCACCGCCTACAGCTACATCGAGCCGTTCACCCAGCAGGTGGCGGCCATGAGCGGCGAGATGACCACGGTGCTGCTGCTGGTGTTCGGCGGTGCCGGGGTGTTCGGTTCGATCCTGTTCAGCCATTTCAGCGAGCGTTTCCCCCACGGCTTCCTGATCGCTTCGATCGCCGCGCTGGGTTTCTGCCTGCTGATGCTGCTGCCGCTGGCCGGCGTGCCATGGCTGTTGTGCGCGCTGAGTGCGCTGTGGGGCATGGGCATCATGTGTTTCAGCCTGGCGTTGCAGTCGAAAGTGCTGAAGTTGGCGTCGGATGCCACCGACGTGGCGATGGCGATGTTTTCCGGGCTGTACAACGTCGGCATCGGCGGCGGCGCGCTGCTGGGCAGCATGGTCGCGACCCATGTTGCTCTCGGCGATATCGGCCTCTTCGGCGGCGCGCTGGCGGTGGCCGGGCTGCTGCTGTGCCTGTATGCCACCCGGCGTTATTTCGTCGTGGCGGGCGCGCCGGCTCAGCAGGGCCTTAGCGAGCGCTCGGCGAAGTAACGCTCCAGCACCGCGGTGGACGATGACGTCTCGGCCAGCGCCACGTAGCTGTCCGGGCGCAGCAGGTACAGCGCGTTGCGAGCCAGCCCGGCGGCTTCATGCGCCGGGCTCCAGGCGAACACCTGCAACGGGATCTGCCGCGCCGCGCACCAGCCCACCAGGTCCTTGCTGGCCAGCCCGTAAACCTGCACCTGCCAGCATGGCCGTCGCAGTTCGGCGAAGTTGTCTCCCGTCTCGTTACTCACCCAGGGCATGCGGTCGCCGCCATGCACATGGCCGGCGCTGCCGAAACTCAGCGGCATCAGCCGGTAGTTCAGGCCGATTTGCGAGACGGTGCGGAACATGAAGTTGCGCACCGTGGCCATTGCGGTCAACCGCGACAGCAGCGCCGGCGCGAAGCGGGTGCGCAGCAGCGTGGCCAGGCGGCTGTCGGCGGTGATGAAGTTGAAGACCTGGTCGGTGGTCGCCACCAGCCGTTCGGCGAAGGCCTTGCGTTCGATCTCGTAGCTCCCCAGCAGTTCTTCGGTGGCCTTGCCGTGCAGCACGCTGGCCAGTTTCCAGGCCAGGTTGATGGCGTCGCCGATGCCGGTGTTCATGCCCTGGCCGCCGGCCGGGCTGTGGACATGGGCGGCATCGCCGAGCAGGAAGGCGTTGTGGCGGCGGAATTGCTGGGCGACGCGGTGATGGACGCGGTAGGTGGAAAACCAGTTGACCTGCTCGACCGTGACTTGCATGTGCTCGATGGCGCGGCGGCTGATGTCTTCGAAACGCAGCTCTTCAGGCTGTTCGGCGCGCTCGTCGCGCACCGTGCCGATCAACCGCACGCGCCCGTTGTCGGCCAGCGGGAACACCGCCAGAAAGTCCGCTTCGTCCAGGTCGACATGCAGCTCGCCATTGATCGCCGGCCCCGACGCCTGCACATCCGCGACATAAAACACCTGCTCGTAGGTGCCGCCGGGAAAACCGATGCCCAGCGCCTTGCGCACCGTCGAACGGGCGCCGTCGCAGCCGCTCAGGTAACGCGCTTCGCAGTCTTCTTCGCGGCCGTCGGCCAGGCGCAGGCGGGCGCGGACCCGCTGCTCATCCTGGTTCAGTTCGAGCAACTCGGTCTGCCACTGCACTTGCACGCCGAAGCCCTGCAGGCGCTCGATCAGCAGGCGTTCGTGTTCGTCCTGGGGGAAGATTTCGAGGAACGGATAGGGCGTCTGCCCGGCGCCGATGTCCTGCAACGACAGGCGGGTGGCCTGCTGGCCCTTGACCCAGAGATTGGCGGCCGGCACCTGATGGCCGCGCTCGACCACCGCGTCGGCGAGGTCGAGCTGGCGGTACAGCTCCAGGGTTCGCGCCTGCACCGCCAGCGCCCGGGAGGTGGTGCCGGGGCCGCTGGCCTGGTCGATGATGCGGATGTTCACGCCCAGCTTGCTCAACCACAGGGCCAATGCCAGCCCGGTAGGACCGGCTCCGATGATCAGGACTTCAGTGCTGCTCATGCCACACCCTCCGCGCTGGGATCGTCAGATGAGTGTAGAGCGGCGGTGGGATTGTGCCGTTGCGATGGGTAGGAAACGACGCGATCAGGTGGGCTGCGCGGGTGCCTCGCTGTCGCCGCCGAAGCTGTCGAGCAGAAAGCGCTGCACGGTCGAGAGGATTTCCAGCGACAGTGCCTCGTCGGCCGCGCCGCGTGCCAGCCCCAGGGCGCCGACCATGGCGCTGAAGGCGACGATCGCTTGCGCGCGTTTTTCAGTGTCCTGGGCATCGCCCAGCAGGGTGGCGATGCCGCTGAAATTCGCCCGCAGCTTGCGCGTGTACAGCTCGCGCGCCTCGCCTTGCACCCGGCCGATATCGCTGACCAGTGCGCCGACCGCGCAGCCTGTGCCGACGCCGTCACGGTGTTCGGGGCTCAGGTACTCGTCGACCAGGCTGGTGAAGTCCGCCCGATGGCTGCGCTGCGGATCTTCCGAGCGGCGGAACGCCGCCGCCAGCGCCTCGGCCACCAGTTGGTCGCGGGATTCGAAGTGTTTGTAGAAACCGCCGTGGGTCAGGCCGGCCTCCTTCATCAGGTTGGCGATGCTCAGGCCGTCGATCCCCAGCTCGCAGAAGCGTTCGGCCGCGATGCTGACGAGGCGGTCATGGGTGGTCTGTTTGCTGGCTTGGGAATGGCCCATTGTCGCTGTCCTTCAAGCGTGATCCGGGGGCGGGATGATAACACCCGTCCCCGGCGCCCGGTTTACCTCACCAGGTCTCGCCGTATGGGCGGACTTCGGTCAGGAACGACCAGGCACTGCGCGGTTGCTGGATGAGGTGGCCGACTTCGGCGGCGATGTCCGCCGGCTGGATGAAGAAACTGTCCGGCGCGGTGGGGTGCAGCTTGCGCGTCCAGGCCACGTCGATCACCGCGTCGATGACCACATAAGCGACGTGCACGCCTTTGGGGCCCAGCTCGCGGGCAATCGACTCGCTGAGGATGCGCTGCGCCGCCTTGGTCGGGGCGAAGCCGGCGAAGTGACCTTTGCCGCGCAGCGCCGAGGTGTTGCCGGTGACGATGATCGCGCCCTGGCCTTTTTCGACCATGGCCGGCGAGAGCTTGCGGGCAAGGTGCAACAGCGCGAGGACGTTGGTCTGGAAATTGACCTCGAGCGCCTGCGGATCGATCTCCATGAAGGTGCCGAAGGTGGCGCCCACGGCGTTGTGTACCAGCACATCGGCGTGGCCGAGGCGGGCTTCGATCTGCTCCAGGGTCTGCTCCAGTTTCGGCGTGTCGGTCACGTCGACGGGGAAGGCGTGGGTGCCCGGCAGCTCACGGGCCAGGTCGTCGAGGCGCTGGGCATCGCGGGCGATCATCGCCACTTGGTAACCGTCCGACACCAGGCGACGAACGATGGACGCGCCGGTGCCTGGGCCGACGCCGGTGACGATGGCGGTTTTCTGGGTGGTCATGGTCAAGCTCCTGTTGCTTGTTGGAGGGCGGCGCGGACGAAGTCGAGGCGGTCGTTGCCGAAAAACATCTCGTCATTACAGAAGAAGGTCGGCACGCCGAACACGCCGCGTTGTGCGGCGGCGTCATTGTTGGCGGCCAGTTGCTCGCGGATCGCGGCGCTGTCGGCGAGTTGCCAGATATCCGCGTCCACGCCGTGGGCGCGGAGGAAATCCGTGCGGCCTTGGGCGCTCGCCAGATCGTCATTGCCGGCCCACACGGCCTTGAACAGCGCTGGGTGCAACACGTCGAACACCCCGGCCTCGGTCGCGGCGAGCGCGGCGCGAACCAGCCACGCGCCGTCGAACTGGCCGTCACGCATCGCCTGGAACAGCGCGCCGTTGGGCGCGAACGGCACCTGATAAAGCGCCGCCCAGCGTCCGGCATCGATCCCCGAATAACGGGCTTTCGGGGGGCAGGCGGGGGAAGGCTGGTTATTCACCTGTTTCATCACGGCGAGGATATCGATGGGGAGGTAGCTGACCGGATGATTCAGGCCCGGCAGGCGGGTGTTGGCGAGGTACGCGTAGGGGCTGCGGTAATCGAAGACAGACTGGAGATTCATGGATCTCTTCCTGTGGGAGTGAGGGGGTGTTGCTGGTGGTGGATGTTAGTTGTCATCCTGATTGGATGTCAACTGACATCCTGATGGGCAAGGGTGTGGGTTTTATGGATGGGGGGTGTGAGATTGAGTGAGGCGCGGCAGGCGATTGTTGCCGCTGGGGTGCGGCGCCGCTTGTGCGGCGCTTCGCGAGCAAGCTCGCTCCTACGGGAGGCGCGCTAAACGGTAGGGCGAGCGTGCTCGCGATGGGTTAACCCGGAAACAAGAACGGACTCACGCCACTGCGCCCAAACCCTTCACGCTCCACCTCGGCATCCAGCCCCAGCGAAGCCAGGTCGTCGGCGAGCACTTCCAGGTCTTTGTCATGTTCCGGGTAGAACACTTTCAGGTAGCTCTGGCATTCGCCGCAGCTCTCGGCCTTGACCGGTGCTTTCTCGCTGTCCAGCGACCAGTAGTCCAGCGCGCCGGTCGCTTCGCAGTTGCTGCATTTGAGCCGGACCATGTGCCAGCGGCTTTCGCACAAGCCGCAATGCAGGTAGCGCAGCCCGGAGTGGGCGCCGGTGAGGATGCTGCTGGCCACCGGCGCGCTGGCGCACACCGGGCAATGCTGGCGTTGTTCGCCGTGGGCCTTGCCGCTGGCCGGCAAATGCGCCGCCATCTGGCTGAAGTACAGCGACAGCGCGCTCCACAGGAACAACGCTTGGCCGCTGTCGACCTGCTCGTAGTCGCCGGCGAGCAACGCATCGGCGGCGGCTTCCAGGCTCAGCGCATTCTGTTGCAGCAGACCTTGCAGGGTCGGATGCTCCAGGTGCTCGCCCAGTTGCCGCAGCACGGCCAGCCAGTAAGCATCCCGCGGGAAGGTGCTGCACTCCAGCGGCGGATGGTCCTGGCCAAGCCGGTCGGGCAAGGCGTCGATCAGCGCGGACGGCAGCGGCAACGAATCCAGCACTCGCTGTTGCGCCTCCACCAGCCCGGCCACGAAACCCAGGTAGTCGGCCATCGGGTGGCCTTCAGCCAACTGGCGCAGGCGCGCGGCCCGCGCGGTGTAGCGTCCGGCATTGAGCGGCAGGAACACCGGCGGGATTTCGCCCACCGCGGCCTTGACCGGTTCCACCGGGGTCATCTGGATACTGCTCATGGGTTTTTCCCGCTTCCGCTCTGCTTGTTGCTGATCTGCCGATACCAGCGGTCATGGTGGGTTTTCGCCCAGCGATGGGACACGTAGCCGGTGACCATGCCGCGGATCGAGCCCTTGACCCAGAACGCCAGGTACGCGTGGCCGATCACCAGCAGGATCAAGCCGATGCCGGCCATGGCGTGCACCAGCAGGCCGATGCGGATGGTCGGAATCGAGAACAGCGGCGCGAAGTACGGCCGCCAGATCACTACGCCGCTGAGCAGCAGCAGGCTGATCAGCCCCATGATTCCCCAGAACAGCACCTTCTGCCCGGCGTTGTACTTGCCGATCTGCAGCGCCGGTTCATGCTTGCCGGACAGCACCTGCGGCAGGTTCTTGAACCAGATGCGGTCTTCGGCCTCGGGCAGGTTGTAGCGCACGAAACGCACGAACAGGAACATCAGCAGCACGAACACCACCACGCCGAAGAACGGATGGAGGATGCGCGCCATCTGCGGCGTGCCGAACACCGCGTTGAGGCCGTTGAGCGACGGGAAGAACCACGACAGCCCGGACAGCGCCACGGTGAAGAAGCAGATCACCATCAGCCAGTGGCTCGCGCGTTCGATGAAGCGCGTGCGCAGGATCAGTTTGTCCTTGTTCATGCGGGGGTCTCCTCGTCGTGTTTTTCTTCCTCGTCCACTTCATTGGGACCGACGCCGACATAGTGGAAGATGGTCCCGGCCAGGGTGGCGAAGAAGGCCGCCGCCGCCACGGGTTTGAGCCAACCTTTCCAGCCTTGCACCGCGCCGCTGATGCGCGGGTCGGTGGGCAGCTTGTGGTACAGGTGCGGTTTGTCGGCGTGTTGCAGCACATACATGACGTGGGTGCCGCCGACGCCTTGCGGGTCATACAGGCCGGCCCCGGCGAAGCCGCGACCGTGCAGCTCCTCGACACGCTCGGCGGCCAGGTGCTTCATGTCGTCCTTGCTGCCGAAATTGATCGCGCCGGTGGGGCAGGTCTTGACGCAGGCCGGCTCCTGGCCGACCGACACGCGATCCACGCACAGGGTGCACTTGTAGGCCTTGTTGTCCTTCTTGTTGATCCGCGGCACGTCGAACGGGCAGCCGGCGATGCAGTAGCCGCAGCCGATGCAGTGCTCGGACTGGAAGTCGACGATGCCGTTGGCGTACTGGATGATCGCCCCCGGTTGCGGGCAGGCTTTCAGGCAGCCGGGGTCGGCGCAGTGCATGCAGCCGTCCTTGCGGATCAGCCATTCGAGCTTGCCGCTTTCGCTCTCGACTTCGTCGAAGCGCATCAGCGTCCAGGTCTCCGCCGTCAGGTCGGCGGGGTTGTCGTAGACGCCGACGTTGTGGCCAACCTCGTCACGCAGGTCGTTCCACTCGTTGCACGCGACCTGGCAGGCCTTGCAGCCGATGCAGATGCTCACGTCGATCAGCTTGGCCACTTCGGCCTGGTGACTGCGCGCCTGGGGTGGCGGCGTCAGCGCGCTGGTGGCGGAGCGTTTGATGATGTCCTGGGATTGGTATGACATGAGTGCTCCCTCAGACCTTTTCCACGTTCACGAGAAACGCCTTGTATTCCGGCGTATGGGTATTGGAGTCGCCGACGCCCGGGGTCAGGGTGTTGGCCAGGAAACCCTTGCGCGCCGCACCTTCGTAGCCCCAGTGGCAGGGGATACCGATGGTGTCCACGGGCTGGCCGTCGATGGTCAGGCGCTGGATGCGCTTGGTCACCACGGCCTTGGCCTTGATGTAGCCGCGCTGGGTGCTGACCTTGACCCGATCGCCCTGCTTGATGCCTTTTTCCGCCGCGAGCTTTTCGCCGATCTCGACGAACTGCTCGGGCTGGATGATCGCGTTCAGGCGAGAGTGCTTGGTCCAGTGCCGGAACAACTCGGTGATCGAGTAGGTGGTGGCGACGTATGGGAACTGCTCGCGTTTGCCCATCCGTGAGCGGTCGTGGTCGTAGATCCGCGCGGTCGGGCTGTAGGTCACGGCCGGGTGCAGCGGGTTGCTCGCCAGCGGGCTTTCGGTCGGCTCGTAGTGCTCGGGGAACGGCCCGTCGTTGAGCGCGCCCACCGAGAACAGCCGGCCCACGCCTTCGGGCAGCATGATGAACGGGCAGGTGCCAGTGCCGGGGGCAATGGTCGGGGCGAAGTCCGGGACATCGACGCCGCTCCAGCGCGTGCCGTCCCAGCCGATCAGCTTGCGCTTCGGGTCCCACGGGTTGCCGGCCGGGTCCGCCGAGGCGCGGTTGTACAGCACGCGGCGGTTCTGCGGCCAGGCCCAGGCCCAGCCCGGCGTGTTGCCCAGGCCCGAGTCGGTGTTGTCGCGACGGGCCATCTGGTTGCCTTGCTCGGTCCAGCAGCCGGCGAAGATCCAGTTGAAGCACACGGTGCTGCCGTCATCGCGCAGTTGGCCGAAGTCGTTGAGCAACTGGCCCTTGCGCAGGATCAGCGCGCCCTTGTCGTCGAACAGGTCGACCAGCGCGCGGCCGTTGGATTCCTTGGCCACTTCCTCGGGCTTGGGGTCCAGCGGGTCGGCGTAGTCCCAGGCCATGTTGAGCAGCGGCGCAGGGTTGGCGCCGCCTTCCTTCTGGTAGAGCTCGCGCAGCTTCATGAACAGGTGGCCGAGGATCTTGCCGTCGTGCCAGGCCTCGCCGGGTGGCGCGGCGCCCGCCCAGTGCCATTGCAGCCAGCGCGAGGAGTTGACGATCGAACCGTCTTCCTCGGCGAAGCAGGAGGAGGGCAGGCGGAACACTTCGGTCTGGATCGCCGCAGTGTCGACGTTGTGCTCTTCGCCGTGGTTCTTCCAGAAGCTCGAGGTTTCGGTCGCCAGCGGGTCGATGATCACCAGGAACTTGAGCTTGGCCAGGGCTTCCTGGGCCTTGTTCTTGTCCGGGAACGCCGCCACCGGGTTGAAGCCCTGGGCGATGTAGCCGTTGACCTTGCCTTCGTACATGCGGTTGGTGAAGTTGATGACATCGTAGCTGTCATCCCACTTCGGCAGCCAGTCGAAGCCCCAGTCGTTTTCCTTGGTCGCCTTGTCGCCCCAGAAGCTCTTCATCAGGCTGACGAAGAATTTCGGGGTGTTCTTGTAGTAGTTGACCTGGTCGGGCAGCACCGCGCTCGGCGTGGTCTGCTTGAGGTAGGTGGCAAGGTCGGTCTGGGCGTCGGAGGGCAGGTTCATGTAGCCCGGCAGGCGCAGCGACAGCAGGCCGAGGTCGGTGTAGCCCTGGATGTTGGAGTGGCCGCGCAGGGCGTTGACGCCGCCGCCGGCCATGCCGATGTTGCCCAGCAGCAACTGGAGCATGCCCGAGCCGCGGATCATCTGCGCGCCGTTGGTGTGGTGGGTCCAGCCCAGCGCATAGAGGAAGGTGGCGGTCTTGTCCGGGGCGCTGGTCTCGCCGAGGATTTCGCAGATCTTCAGGAAATCTTCCTGCGCGGTGCCGCAGACATTGCTGACCATTTCCGGGGTATAGCGGGCGACGTGGGCCTTGAGCAGGTTCCACACGCAGCGCGGGTGGCTCAGGCTCATGTCGCGCTTGGCGAAGCCGTTTTCGTCCAGCTCGTAGTTCCACGAGGCGCGGTCGTAGCTGCGCTTGTTGGCGTCATAGCCGCTGAACAGACCCTCGTCGAAGTGGTAGTCCTCGCGCACGATCAGGCTGGCGTTGGTGTAGGCGCGGACGTATTCGTGCTGGATTTTGTCGTGGGTGATCAGGTAATTGACCATGCCCATCAGGAAGGTCACGTCGGAGCCTGCGCGCACCGGCGCGTAGATATCCGCCACCGCAGCGCTGCGGTTGAAGCGCGGATCGACCACGATGACCTTGGCGCCGTTGCGAATCTTCGCCTCGATCACCCACTTGAAGCCCACCGGGTGCGCTTCGGCGGGGTTGCCGCCCATGATCATCACGACGTTGGCGTTCTTGATGTCGACCCAACTGTTGGTCATCGCACCGCGGCCGAAGGTCGGCGCCAGCGCGGCTACGGTCGGCGCGTGGCAGACCCGGGCCTGGCTGTCGGTGCCGAGGATGCCCAGGGCGCGGGTGAAGCGCTGGTCCAGCGAGCCGGTCTCGCTGCTGGCCGCCGAAGAGCAGAGCATGCCGGTGCTGAGCCAGCGGTTGACCGTAGTGCCCTTGGCGTTCTTCTCGATGAAGTTGGCGTCGCGGTCGTCCTTCATCAGGCGCGCGATGCGCTCGATGGCGTAGTCCCAGCTGACCCGCTGCCATTTGTCCGAACCCGGCGCGCGGTACTCGGGGAACAACAGGCGCTGGTCGCTGTGGATGTAGTCCACCAGCCCCGCGCCTTTCGGGCACAGCGAGCCGCGGCTGACCGGATGATCCGGGTCGCCTTCGATGTGGAAGATACGCGCCTTGGCGTTCTTCGCGCCGTCGCCGAGGCTGTACATCAGCAGGCCGCAGCCCACCGAGCAATAGGTGCAGTTGTTGCGGGTTTCCTTGGCGCGCAGCAGTTTGTACTGCCGCGATTGGGTGGCTTGGGCCATACCCGGCGCAAATCCCAGGGTGGCGCAGGTCGCGGTGGCCGCGCCGACGGTGCACAGTTTGAAGAACTGTCGTCTACCCAGTCCCATGATTATCTCCTTATTACGGACGACCTCACGAAACGGCCGTGCACAGGAGTGCCCGCCGGGAAAAGCGTCAGGATCGGTAAGTGGTCTTCAGGCAAAAGCATGCAGGGAATACGCCGCTGTCCCTTCTCTAGGGAGGACTATTTGTCGCATTCGCGGGGGAGTGTATTCCCGCGTTTTTTGTGTGACTAATCGACCTTGTTGATGGCGTGATCGATCCTGTCTATTGGCGCACAAAAAACAGGGTTTTCGGGGCTGGCCCGGCCAGTGCTACAGTCGCTCCCTTTTGCGTTCACAGAGGTGAAACATGCGCACTGTATTGGCGATCGTCGCCGCGACCCTGCTGGCGGGCTGCGCCTCGTCGGCCATGAACCAGGCTCGGGTTGGCCAACCGGACAGGATTTTCAATTCGACCAAAGACGTAGCCAAGGTCGCCGAGTGCGTCCAGTTCACCTGGCAGGACGAGGCTTCGTTCGGTGTCGATGCCAGCGGCTACCAGGAGCAGGTCAGCGGCGTGGTCACGGTTTCCACCCGGGGCGGCGAGTACTTTGCCGATATCACCGCGGCCGGCGGCGGCAGCCTGGTCAAGTTCTACGCGCAAAAGGATGACGCCCTGGCCCAGCGCCGTATGGCGGCCCTGGCCACCTGTCTCTGAGCACGGGCATATACTGAAGTAACGATACCGGCGTTGTGCCGGTATCGACCGCCTTTGGCCGCATTGGCCGGGTGCGTTGATCATCCTCGCTGTACGTGGGGGCGCGAGCGGACAACCCGTTTGGAGGTGTCTCATGAGCCAGTATCAACGAATCTTCATGATCGCCGCGCCGAGCCTGCGGCATACCCCGGCCCTGGAACGTGCCGTGGCCATTGCCAAAGCCACCGACGCGGCCCTGCACATCGCGGTTTTCATCGAAGAAGGTGACCTGCTCGGGCGCATGTCCAGCGGTTCGGCGCTGCGCCAGTCGATGGAGCAGGAGGCCTGGACCTGGCTGCGCGACGAAGCCGGGCAATTGCGCCACGATGGCCTGGAAGTGACCTGCGAGGTGCAGGTGAGCCGCGAGGTGCTGAAAGACATCATCGAACACGTCGAAGAGATGCAGCCGGACCTGGTGGTCAAGGACGTGCATCACGAATCCGCCCTGCGCCGGGTTTTCCTCACCCCGCCGGACTGGCACTTGCTGCGCGATTGCCCGGTGCCGCTGCACCTGGTCAGCGAAGTGCGTTGCCCGTTGCCACGGGTAATCATCGCCGCCGTCGACACCCTGCACCCGGACAGCCAGCACACCCGCATCAACGAACGGGTGATCCGCGCCGCCAACGCCATGGCCGTGCAATGCGATGCCGACCTGCACCTGCTGCATGCCTGGGACGTGGCCCAGACCCACATCGCCGATTTCGGTGCCGGCGCCGTGACCATGCCCGGCTTCAACAGCGAAGTGCGGCGCTCGGCGCAACTGGCGTTCGAACACCTGGCCGACAGCCACGGCGTACCCGAGGCCAACCGGCATTTCGTCAGCGGGCCGGCGAGCCATGCGATTGGCGAATATGCCGGACATCATCGGGCGGATGTGATCGTCATGGGCAGCAGCCAGCGGCGTGGCGCGAGCGGTTTGTTGGGCAGTACCACCGAGCATGTGTTGCAGCATTTGCCGTGCAATGTGCTGGCGGTGCGGGGGGAGGAATAGAGCGGCGCATGTCGCATCGCTGCATGGGTATCTACAGATCTTTTGGCTGTATGAAGACCATGAAGCGTCAGTCAGAAAACCGGGTAATGGCGACCAGGCGCTAGCCGAAAGCTTTTCAGCGTTCTCCAGATCGAGCGCCGCCCGCGCGGCGCATCGCGAGCAAGCTCGCTCCTACATCGGTTGCAACGTGCCTATGCCTGTCAGGCCATGGTTGGCCGCCTTATTCGTACGACGCGGTCTCGAGTCGACCTCAACAGCCTCTCCGCGATTCACCGTCAAACACCAAAGGCGGGCAACTCAATTCATACAGACCATGGCACGTTGCAACCGATGTAGGAGCGAGCTTGCTCGCGATGCGCCGCGCGGGCGGCGCTCGATCTAAAGAGCGCTGGAAAACTCCCGGCATGCCCCTGCAATTAGCCATCGTTCACCACCTCACCCGCACCCCCAGATTCCCGATCAACCCATTCAAATCGTTGTCATCCACATCACTGCTGTAATCCGCGCTGACGAACAGCGCCACCTTCGGCGAGACCCGCGCCACCAGCCCCAAACCCAGTTCCACTGTGGCCGAATTACGCCCGCTGCTGATCTTGTCGACCTTGTCCAGCGTCACCGTGTCGGCGTTGGAGAAGTCGTACCAGACGTTGGTCCGCACATAGGGTTCGATCGGCATGCCGCGCACTTCATAGTGCCCGGACAGCCGCGCACCGACCCGGCCACTCCAGCTCGGCTGGCCGTCCAGCGCCTGCAAGGCATCAGCCTGCGCCGGGTTGCCGGCGAAGTATTGCTGGTTGATCAACTGCGCCTGTGGCTCGATCACCCAGTTCTTGCCCAGGCCGATGGGGAAGCCACCTTCGACCGAGAAGGTCAGCGCATGCCCGTCGCCGTCGATGCGCTCGCCTGCAGCATTGCGCCCGCTGGCGTCGAAGCGGGTCCCCATGGCCACGGCGTCGACATGCCAGCCCTGGTCATGCTGCAAACTCCAGTACATCCCCAGGCTTTCACCTTCCAGACGGACGTTGTTCTGCCGTTCGCCCACGCTCGGGCGCTTGCCGTCGAAGCCGCTTTGCAGGGTGCTGTGCCCGACGAAAATCCCCGCCCGGTGCGTGCTGCCGCCGGCGGTTTCGCGGATGAACAGATCAGGGCTCATGCGCAGGTCGCTGCCCGGTGCCTGCAAGCGGGCATCGGTTTGCGCTGGCTTGCTCGCGGTCGGGAAGAATTGCGCCCATTGGCTCTGCATCAGCTCCGGTTGCGCCGGGCCGCTGCGTTCGGCCATGCGCTCGGAAAACGCGCTCAGGGTGTCGCGCCCAAGCCCGGGGAAACTCACCGGTTGCAGGGACAGGGTGGGGACGTCGAGTTTGAACAGCGGGTCCTGGTCTTCCAGGCCGATTGCTTGTGATTCCACCGGGGTTGCCATGAGCAGCGACGTGGAAACCGCAAAGAAAATCGACTCAAGGCCTGTGGCCGTCGACGGTTTTTTCATGGCGGATCTCCTCTGTGTAACAGCCAAGGGTCTGGCCTGATGTCACGGCCTGCAAACCAGCACAGAGGGGCGACCCAAACCAGCAAAACGATCCCCGACCCGCGCGCGAACGCGCGGGCTAGAGGCTCGGATTGAGTTTTCACGGGTGAAGCTAAAGTGAAGTCAAGGAGATCAGGGCAGGCGCGTCAAGAATGTGTGAAGCCGGTGTGAACAGAGCGGTGAACAGCCTAAGTGGCTGAATAACCGAGCACTTGCGCGGCGCATAGTCAGAGAGTGAATTTACACGGGGCCGGCTATTTCGAATGGTTGCAGGTGGCGGGCGAATTGTGCGTGACAGGGCGGTGCGTCTGTAAAACCCACGTCACACATTGGCGTACTCAGGCGCGGTGTCACGCTGCGGTGATTGGCATTAGCGCATTAAAGGCATGCTGCTAATGACGATTCGCTTGGCAAGACTGACATTTTTGCCAGGTGTGTTTTTTCTCCTCACGTTCAGTATGGAGTTACCGCTGCGGTGAGGGAGGAAGGATGATGGCCTACGTCATTACGGATAAATGCAAAAACGACAAGTCATGCCTGAACGTGTGTCCGGTTGTCTGCATCTTCCAGGGCAAAAACACACTGGTGATAGACCCCGACACCTGTATCGATTGTGACGAGTGCGCAAAGGTGTGCCCGCATCACGCGATCTACCTCGATGAAGAGGTTCCCGATCCGAAGTTCATAAAGCTCAACCTGGACCAAAGCCGTACTCACCGTGAAGCCAAAAAGTACTGAGTAACGGTATGACCCGCCGCGCTGCCCGGCCTGTGGCAGCGCGGCGGGTCATGGCGTCAGTCTTCGTCCCGTTGCAACTCCAGCAGCAACAGGCTGCGCCCGGTGACCTGGAATTCGCTGCCGAACTCGAGCTTGTGGCCTTTGCGCAAGGTGGGCCGGTCGGTGTCGATCAGGCAGTTCCAGTATTCGCCTTGCGGCACTTCGGGCAGGGTGAAGGCGACGGTGTCGTGGTGGGCGTTGACGATCAGCAGCAGGGTCGCGTCGGCACCGGGCTTGCGAATCCCGCTGGCCTGGGCGCGGCCGTCCATCAGCATGCCGAGGCAGCGGCCCTGGCTGTCTTCCCATTGCTCCACGGTCATCTCGCTGGCATCCGGCGCCAGCCAGGTGACGTCCTTGACCCCGATGGCCTCGTTGTAGTCGCCGACCAGGAACCGCGCCCGGCGCAGGATCGGGTAGGCCTGGCGCAGACGGGTCAGGCGCTTGACGAACTTGAGCAGCGCCGTGCCGTCTTCGTCCAGGTCCCAGTTGATCCAGCCGATCTCGCTGTCCTGGCAGTAGGCGTTGTTGTTGCCGTGCTGGGTGCGGCTGAACTCGTCGCCGGCAACGATCATCGGCGTGCCCTGGGCCAGCAGCAGGGTTGCGAAGAAGTTGCGCATCTGGCGCAGGCGCAGGGCGTTGATTTCCGGGTCGTCGGTGGGGCCTTCGGCGCCGTGGTTCCAGGACAGGTTGTTGTTGCTGCCGTCCTGGTTGTTTTCGTCGTTGTCCTCGTTGTGCTTGTCGTTGTACGAGACCAGGTCGCGCAGGGTGAAGCCGTCGTGGGCGGTGATGAAGTTGACCGAAGCGTAGGGCCGCCGGCCACGGCGATTGAACAGCTCGCCGGAGGCGGTCATGCGCGCGGCGAAATCCGCGAGCTGGCCTTCGTCGCCTTTCCAGAATGCGCGCACGGTGTCGCGGAAACGGTCATTCCACTCTGCCCAGCCGGGGGCGAAATTGCCCACCTGATAGCCGCCGGGGCCGCAGTCCCAGGGCTCGGCGATCAATTTCACCTGGCTCAGCAGCGGGTCCTGGCGGCAGGCGACAAGGAAGCTGTGACGCTCGTCGAAACCTTCGTGGTAGCGCCCGAGAATGGTCGCCAGGTCGAAGCGGAAGCCGTCCACGTGCATCTCGCCGGCCCAGTAGCGCAGCGAGTCGGTGACCAGTTGCAGCACGCACGGGTGGCTGAGGTCGAGGGTGTTGCCGGTGCCGGAATCGTTGATGTAGTAGCGTTTGTCGTCGGGCATCAGGCGGTAGTAGGAGGCGTTGTCGATACCGCGCATCGACAGGGTCGGGCCCAGCTCGTTGCCCTCGGCGGTGTGGTTGTAGACCACGTCGAGGATCACCTCCAGACCGGCGTCGTGCAGGTGCGCGACCATTTCCTTGAACTCGGCGATCTTGCCCTTGGCCAGGTAGCGCGGATGTGGCGCGAAGAAGGCGATGCTGTTGTAGCCCCAATAGTTGTTCAGGCCCTTTTGCAGCAGGTGCTGGTCGTTGACGAAGGCGTGGATCGGCAGCAGCTCGATGGCGGTCACGCCCAGTTGCTTGATGTGGTCCAGCAACTCGTCATTCATCAGGCCGGCGAAGGTCCCGCGGGAGGCGTCGGGCACGGCCGGGTGCCGCATGCTGATGCCACGGGTGTGGGCTTCGTAGAGGATGGTCTTTTCCCACGGCGTGCCGACGCGGCGGTCGCGGCCCCAGGTGTAGGCGGGGTCGATGACCTTGCACTTGGGCACGAAGGGCGCGCTGTCGCGCTCATCGAAACTGAGGTCGCCGTCGGGGTGGCCGATGGTGTAGCCGAACAGCGCCTCGGACCATTTCAGGCTGCCCACCAATTGCTTGGCGTAAGGGTCGATCAGCAGTTTGTTGGGGTTGAAGCGATGGCCATTGCCCGGATCATACGGGCCGTGCACGCGGTAGCCGTAGATCAGGCCGGGGTGGGCGTCGGGCAGGTAGCCGTGGAAGATTTCGTCGGTGTATTCCGGCAGCTCGATCCGCTCGATTTCGGTTTCACCGCTGGCATCGAACAGACAGAGTTCCACCTTGGTGGCATTGGCCGAGAACAGCGCGAAGTTGACCCCCAGTCCGTCCCAGGTAGCACCCAGGGGAAAGGGCAGGCCTTCGCGAATACGCGAGGGTTCGGTGTGGACGGTTTCGGGTTTATCGGTTCGACGGCTCATTGGGCACCTGAAGCGGGTTAGCGGGAACGGCCAGCCGACGCGGTAGCAAGCGCTACCGCGGCGGGTGGTGAACGAAACGGGACCGACGCAGGGTCAGAGTGGAGCGGGTTTCTTCGGTGTACGCGGCTTTTTCGCCGGCTCGCTCTTGGTCGTGGCGGCCTTGCCCAGGGTGGGCGCGGGTTCGGCTTTAGGCTTGGTGCTGGCACTGGCCTTGGGTTTTTTCGCGGTGCTGGCCTTGGGTGCCAGCGCCTCGGCTTCGGCCAGCTTGCGCGCCATTTCCCAATGGCGTGCTTCATGGCCTTCCGGCTTACCCTCCGACTCCCAGATCTGATACGCGAATTCGCGGATACGTTTTTCCTCGACACTCATGGCTACGCTCCTGATGACTCAATGTGCTCAATGAAAAGATTCACGGGAAAGCGCTCCAGCGCGGTGTTCAGCCACAGCTCCCGGGAGCCGGGCTCCTTGATGCTTGTGACTGCGCGCTGATCGAAAAGTCCCGTGCAATTGGCAGTGGACAAGGCGAACGGCAGAACCACCCGGGTATCGCCCCAGTTCTGTGCCGGGATCAGCGGGTGTGCGGTGTTGCCGAGCAGATTGCCGGCAAGGCGGGGAACGATGACGACGGCCCGTTGCTCCTCGCCGAGACGGGCGAAGGCGAGGACGTTTCCGGCGTGTTCGCCGCGCACTTCAAGCGGCAGGTAGGCGCCACGCAGGAACAGGTCGGCGTAGTGCCGGCGCCGCTCCAGCACCTGGCCGATCAACGCCTGTTTGACGCGACCGTCGCGCCACGCGCCGAGCAGCGCCTCGGGTGCCTGGCTGTCGTCGAGGGCCTGGCGGCGTACCGCGAAATCCACCGGGCGGCGGTTGTCCGGGTCGACCAGGCTGAAATCCCAGAATTCGTTGCCCTGATACAGGTCGGGCACGCCCGGCGCGGTCATGCGCAACAGGCACTGGACCAGGCTGTTGAGTGCGCCGGGGCAGGCCAGCGCGTTGGCGGCGTCCGCCAGGGAATGACGCAGTTGCTGGGACTGACGGTCCAGCAGCAGGCCGTCGATAAAGGCGGCGCAGGCGTCTTCATAGTCGGTGTTGGGCGCGCTCCAACTGCTGCGCAACTTGGCCTCGCGCAGCGCCTTGCGTTGCCATTCGTGCAGGCGTTCGGCGTAGCGGCGCAGCCCCGGCTCATCGTCGGCGCGCAACTCCAGGGGCCAACTGCCGAGCAGGGTCTGGTAGAGCATCAGTTCATCGCCGGCGGTGGGCGCGGGGCCGTCGGCCAGTGCCTGGCGCAGCGGTTCGGCCAGCTCGCGCCAATGCTCGATACGGCTGGCGAACCAGTCAGCGCGCTCGCTGATCACCGCGAGGCGGGCACGCAGGTCTTCGCCGCGCTTGTGGTCGTGGGTGGCGGTCGCCAGCAGGTTGTCGGGGAACTCGGCGAGCCGTTGCTGGCAGTGCGCGTGGAAGTCTTCAACGGGCGCACTGAAACGCTCGGCCTCGAAGCCGACGTCATTGCGCGAAAGCAGCACCGCCGAGCGATAGAACGCGGTGTCTTCCACCGCCTTGGCGGCCGTCGGCGAGGTCAGTTGCTGGAAGCGCACGCAGGCATGGCGCAGTTGCTTGCGCGGCCGCCCCGGTGGCAGCCGGCGCCAGGCTTCGCCGCCGAGCCAGCGTTGCAGGTAGTCGAGCACGCCGGCGTCGCTGTCGCCGAGGCTGATCCGCGCCTGTTCCAGGGCGGACTGGAAAAACTTTTCGTCCTGCTCTGGCCGACCGCAGGCGGTGATGTAGGTGCGATAGACCGGGTAGTGCTCGACCAGTGCCTGCAAGGCGCGGCGGATTGCGCCGAAGGTCAGGTCGCGGCTCATCACGTCATTGCGCGCCACTTGCAACAGCGCCTGGGCCACGGATTCGAAGTCGCCGGCGAGGGAGCCTTGCAATACCAGTTGCCGGGCCTGGCGGACTTCCTCGCTGAACGGCGGGCGCTCGGTGAGCTCGTGCCACAGGTTGGCGAGCGGCGCCTCGCCGGCCGGGTCGTGTTGCAGCAGCGACACCTGATTCATGAATTCATAACCGGTGGTGCCGTCCACCTGCCAGTCGCGGTGCAGGCGTTCGCCGACACCGAGGATCTTCTCGACATAGATCGGCAGGTGCTCCAGCGCCGCGTGCAAGGGCCGTTGCGCCAGCAGGGCGCGGGTCCGGCGGCGCAGCTTGCGGCAATAACCGCGCGGATCGGCGAGGCCGTCGATATGGTCGATGCGCAGGCCGTCCACCAGACCGCGGGCGATCAGCTCGAAGACCTTGCCGTGGGTGGCTTCGAACACCGTCGGCCGCTCGACACGCAGGCCGCCCAGTTCATTGACGTCGAAGAAACGCCGCCAGTTGATGTCGTCCGCCGCCGTGCGCCAGCTCGCCAACCGATAGTGCTGGCGCTCCAGCAGCCCGTGCAGGCGGATGAAGCCGGCGTCCTGACGGCCATCGAAGCCTTCCAGCAGGCGCTCGATATCCACCGCGACCTGGGCCAGCCGGGCCAGGTCGATCAGTTCGCGGTGCAGCGGCTCGGCGTCGTCGGCGTTTTGCAGTGCGGCGAAGCGCCCGGCGAGGTCGCGCAGGCTCGACAACTGACTGGCGGCGAGGACCAGCGCATAGTCCGGCGGGCTGACCGGGAAGCGGTGTTCATGGTGGTGAATCTGGAAGCGCCCGGTGTCCGCCGAAAAACGCAGCGGCGTCTCGCCGGCCTGCAGCACCTTGCCGTAATCGTCGGCGAGGAAGGGCAGCAGCAATTGGCCTTCCAGCAGCGGGTCGGGCGAATGCCACTGGATATCGAAGAACTCCGCGTAGCGGCTGCGCCGGCCCCAGGCCAGCAGGTCTTGCCACCAGGGGTTGTGCTCGCCGCCCACGGCCATGTGGTTGGAGACGATGTCGAGGATCAGGCCCATGCCGTGTTGGCGCAGCGCCGCAACCAGGCGTTCCAGCGCGGCCTCGCCGCCCAGCTCCGGGCTGACCCGGGTCGGGTCGACCACGTCGTAGCCGTGCCGCGAACCGGGGCGCGCCTCCAGTAGCGGCGACGCATAGACGTGGCTGATGCCGAGGCGCGCGAAGTAGGGCACCAGCGGCACCGCGTCATCGAGGGTGAAGTCGGCATGGAATTGCAGGCGCAGGGTCGCGGTCAGCGGGCTCATCGGTCACGTTCCCAGGCTTGTTCGCGGGCCTGGGCCAGCAGTTCCAGACGCCGCGCGGCGTCGTAGTCGTCGAGCAGGTCGCGGGCTTGCGGGGCAAAGCGGCGGCACCAGTTGGGATGGCCTTCGGTGGTGCCGGGCAGGTTGGGTTGTTCGTCCACGCCCAGCAGGTCCTCCAGCGGCAGCAGCACCAGCGGTGCTCGGGTGTGGCCGAGCAAGCGCACGCTGGCGTCAATGACCGTGTCGTCGTTGTCCATGGGCTGGTTGTAATTGCGTTCGAGCAATTGGCGCAGGCCACGGATTTCGCCCTGGCGGGTGTCGCGCCAATGCCGTTCGGTGAGGGCGTCGATCAGTTGCAGGCGGTGGTTCCAGTCGATATCCCGCGATGACAGCCAGCCGGCCAATGGCGGCAAATCGTGGGTGCTGGTGGTGGCGAGGGCGTTGTCTGGCCAATCGAGGATCGGCTTGAAGTGCCCCGGCGGATCCTGTTCGAACAGCAACACGCGCATGCCGAGGATGCCCCGCGCCGCGAGTTTCTCCCGCAGGCCGTCGGGCACGGTGCCGAGGTCTTCGCCGAGGACGATGGCGCGGTGGCGCACCGATTCCAGGGCGAGCAGGCGCAGCAGGTCGTCCAGCGGATAGTGCAGATAGGCGCCGGCGCTGGCTGCGGCTCCGTTGGGAATCAGCCACAGCCGTTGCAGGCCCATCACGTGGTCGATGCGCAGGCCGCCGGCATGGGCGAAGTTGGCCCGGAGCATTTCGATGAAAGCGCGGTAGCCGTTGCGGCGCAGGCCTTTCGGCGAAAAGGCGCAGATGCCCCAGTTCTGCCCGGCGCGGTTGAGGATGTCCGGTGGCGCGCCGACGTGCAGGTCGGCCAGCAGTTCGTCCTGACGGCTCCAGGCCTGGCTGCCGGCGCCGTCGGCGCCGACCGCGAGGTCAGCGATCAGGCCAACCGCCATGCCCTGGCCGCGTGCCGCCTGCTGCGCCCGTTCCAAGCCGCGGGCCACCAGCCATTGGCAGAAGGCGTAGTACTCGATGGCCGCCGGGTAGTGGTCGGCGAACTGCGCGACCTCCACGCTACGCGGCTCGCGCCAGCCGTCCCACCAGCGCCGCCAGTCCTGGCTGCTGCCCTTGGTGGCGGCGGCGTCGAGCAGGGCTTCGTAGCGGCAATGGTCTTCCAGCGCCTGGCCGCCGGCCTTGCGGAAGCTGTTGAAGTCTTCGCGTTGCGGGTGGTCGCCGCGGCTGAAGTCGCGGTACAGCACGCGCAGCAGTTTCTGCTTGGCGCCGGCCGCCCGTGGCCAGTCGATCAGCGGCAACTGCTCCAGTTCGTCGAAAGGCAGTTCCAGGCTTTCCCGCGCCACGCGCACGGCGCGTTCGCCGAGGAGGATTTCCGGGCTGGCGTAGAGGCTGTTGTAGAACAGCCGGCTGGAGGGCGAATAAGGGCTGTAGGTGTGGCTGTTGTTGGCGAACATGGCATGGGTCGGGCTGATCGCCAGGGCATCGGCGCCGCGTTCGGCGGCGCTGCGGGCCAGGGCTTCGAGGGCCAGGCAGTCGCCGAAGCCGCCGTCGCCCTGGCGGCGCAGGCTGTAGAGCTGGGCACTGACGCCCCAACTGCGCGGGTTCGCATGGTCGTCGGCGTCGGCCAGGGTGAAGCAGCGCAGCGGCGCCACGGCAAGGGTGAAGCCCTGGCCGTTGATGCTCAGGCGGTGATAGCCGATCGGCAGGCCCGCGGGCAGGGCCGCCTGGGCGTCCAGGCGCAGGGCCTGTTCGCTGCCGTCTTCGAGCACGGCGTGGCACAGGTTGCCGGCGTCGAACCAGTGCGCCAGCGGCAACGCTTCGCCGAGGTCGACGGTCAACAGCGGCGGCAGGTGCTGCGCATCCTCGGCCTGTTCCAGGGCTTTGATGCTGTGGGCGACGCTGTCGGCATCCTCGGCGGGATGGCCGAGGGCGGCGAGGATGGCACGCAAGTCCGGATCACTGACCTTTTGCGCCTTGCCGTTGGCGTCGATCCAGTCGACAGCCAGGCCCGCGAGGCGGGCCAGGTGGTGCAGATGCAGGTCACTCATTGGGCAGACTCCGCGGCGGAAGGAGGAATGCGGCTGACCAGGGCGCTGAAGGGGGGCAGGGTCCCGGGTTGTTGCACTGCTTCAGTGCATTGGAACAACGGTTGATGACGCTCGGTCAGGTCCGATTGCACCGGTTCCGGGCCGAGGTTGAGGTCGATGCGCAGCTCACTGCCGTCGCCCAGCCGCCAATGGGCGCTGAGTGCCTTGTCGCCGAGCACTTGGGTGCCCAGCGCCCGGGCGCCGTCGAGGTGCGGCACGATGTGACGGCGGCGCAGAGCCAAGAGCTGTCGGTAGAAGTCTTCCCAGGCGGCGCTGTGGCTGTTGCGCCGGGGGCGGGAGTCGATGAAAGTCTGCAACGCGTTGGGGTCGGGGATCTGCTCCCGGCGCTCTGGTTCGGTGAACGCGGCGAAGCCCTGGAATTCGGCGCGGCGGCCTTCGCGCACGGCATCGGCCAGCTCGTCGTGGTGATCGGTGAAGAACAGGAACGGCTGTTCGCTGGCCCATTCATCGCCCATGAACAGCAGCGGAATCATCGGCGAGAGCAGCAGCAGGGTGGTTGCGGCGCGCAGCGCGCGGGGCTCGCACAGGGTCGACAGGCGTTCGCCGAAAGCGCGGTTGCCGGTCTGGTCGTGGTTCTGCAAAAACAGCACGAAGGCGCTCGGCGGCAAGTGTCCGCTGGGCTCGCCGCGCGGCCGGCCATGGCGGTCGGCTTCGCCCTGGTAGACGAAACCTTCGCTCAGGCTGCGGGCCAGGCGCTGCGCCGGTTGCTGGCGGAAATCGGCGTAATAGCCTTCTTCCTCGCCGGTCAGCAGCACATGCAGGGTGTTGTGCCCGTCATCGTTCCACTGCGCGTCGAAATCGGCCCCGAGCAGGTGCGCCTGGTTGAACTCGTTTTCCAGCACCAGCCAGCAGTGGCGGTCCGGGGCACAGTGCTGGCGCACGGCGCCAGACAATGCGCGAAGAAAGTCCGGGTCGTCGATGGCGTGCACCGCATCCAGGCGCAGGCCGTCGAAACGGTAGTCGTTGAGCCACATCAGGGCATTTTCGATGAAGAAGTCGCGCACTTCTGTGCGGCGAAAATCGATGGCCGCGCCCCAGGGGGTCTGCCGGTCTTCGCGGAAAAATTCGCTGGCGTAGTGGTGCAGGAAGTTGCCGTCGGGGCCGAAGTGGTTGTAGACCACGTCCAGCAGCACCATCAGGCCGAGGCCGTGGGCCTGGTCGATCAGCGCTTGCAGTTGTTCCGGCGAGCCGTAGCTGTGCTGCGGGGCAAAGGGCAGAACGCCGTCGTAGCCCCAGTTGCGCTCGCCGGGGAACTGGCCGATGGGCATCAGTTCGATGGCGGTGATGCCCAGTTCGGCCAGGCGCGGCAATTCTTTCATCACCCCGGCGTAGCCGCCGAGCAGACCGACATGCAGTTCCTGGATCACCGCTTCCGACCAGGGCCGGCCGCGCCAGCCGTCTTGGCGCCAGCGGTAGCGCTGGGGTGCGATGACCTGGCTGGGGCCGTGCACGCCCTGGGGTTGGAAGCGCGAAGCGGGGTCGGGGACCGACAGGTCGCCGTCGATGCGGTAGCGATACAGGCTGCCCGGCGGACAGCGCCGTTGCAGGCGAAACCAGCCATCGGCCTCCGGGGCCATGGCGAAGGTTGCGCCGTCGAGTTCGAGTTCGACGCTGCGGGCGTCGGGCGCCCACAGGGCGAAGCGGGTGCGCTGGCCGTCCTCGACCAGCGCCCCATGGTTGAAGCACAGGGGCAGGGGCGGCATGGCTTACCCCCGCTGGCTAGTGGCGCGGACGACCAGTTCCTCGTACAGCCGGGCGTAGGGTTCCACCGCCTGGCACCAGTTGAAGGGTTGGGTCATCGCCAGGCAGCGCATGGCGTTGAGCAGCGGTTTCTTCTCGAAAACGTAGAAGGCCCGTTGCAGCGCCTCGCGGTAGCTTTCCACGGTGGATTCGTCGAACAGGAAGCCGGTGACGCCGCTCTCGATGGTGTCGGCCAGGCCGCCGGTATTGCGCGCCACCGGCAACGAACCGAAGCGCTGCGCGTACATCTGGCTCAGGCCGCAGGGCTCGTAGCGCGAAGGCATCAGCAGGAAATCGCTGCCGGCGAACATGCGCCGGGCATCGGTCTCGTTGAAGCCGATGCGCACGCCGATGCGGCCGGGGAAGCGCACTGCCAGCTCGCGCATGGCCTGTTCTTCCTCGGGTTCGCCGCGGCCGATGATGGCGAGCTGGCCGCCTTGCTCGACGATGAACTCGGCCACGCCCAAGGTCAGGTCGAGGCCTTTCTGATAGACCAGTCGCGAGACCACGGCGAACAGCGGGCCGGTGGACGGCTCAAGGCCGAACAGTTCGCGCACCTGGGTGGCGTTAGCGGCCTTGCCCTCCCAGTCATTGAGGCCGAAGCGGTGTTCCAGGTGGCTGTCGGTGGCCGAGTTCCAGCTCTCGTCGATGCCGTTCGGAATGCCGCTGAGCAGCCCTTGCTGGGCCTTGCTGTCGAGGAAACCGTCGAGCCCGCAGCCGAATGCCGGCGTGGTGATTTCGCGGGCGTAGGTGGCGCTGACCGTGGTGATGTGGCTGGAGTAGGCCAGGCCCGCCTTGAGGAACGACAGCTTGCCGTAGAACTCCATGCCTTCCTGTTGCAGGGCGTGTTCGGGAATCGCCAGTTCCGGGCAGCAGGCGCGGCTGACCACGCCCTGGTAGGCGAGGTTGTGAATGGTGAACAGGGTCGGGGTGCTCAGGCCGCGCCAGTGCATATAGGCCGGGGCCAGGCCGGCGGGCCAGTCGTGGGCGTGGACCAGGTCCGGGGTCCAGTGGACCATGCCTTCGCCTGCGGCGATTTCGGCGGCGGCCAGGCCCAGGCGGGCGAAGCGAATGTGGTTGTCGGGCCAGTCACGGCCGTTGTTGGCGCCGTAGGGCGTGCCTTCGCGCTGGTACAGCTCGGGGCAGATGAGGACGTAGATGACCAGGCCGTCCGGCAGGTCCATGCGGCCGATCTGGCAGGCGGGCAGCGCCGCGTGGCCACCCAGTTCGCCGACCACATGGATCGGGTTGTCGCTTTCCATCACTTGCGGGTAGCCGGGGATCAGCACGCGGACATCGTGCAGGTGGCTCATGGCGCGGGGCAGGGCGGCGGAGACGTCGCCCAGGCCGCCGGTCTTGACCAGGTCGGCGATTTCCGAAGTGACGAACAAGACTTTGCGTTTGTGCCGGTTCTGTCTGGCGTCGGCGGCATAGCCACGGCTCGTTGCGACGATGTCACTGCCCACGGGGGCGCTGGTGTCCGGATTGAAATGCTCGGTATGCGGTTCGACAGCGGCACTGATCATACTTCTCTCCATCCCTTGTTCTGCGGGTGAATCACCCTAATGCGATGCCTGTTCGGTCTATCTCTCTTCTGCTGTGCAGTGTTGCGTCCCTGTCACCCGTGCAAGCGCTACGCCAAATGGCGCTCCTGCCATTGGCGAACTGACGAAGTGTAGGGATGGGTGGGCCGCGCCCGGGAACGCCGGAAGCGATGACCTACTTAAATTCCTGACTGGCGCTGTGATCCGAAAGTTTCAACTTTTTTCGGTCGGGTTGTCCGGGCGGTACCACGCAGGATTTGCCAGTGTAGGAGAGGGATCGGAGAAAATGTGACCCGCTGGTCATATTTCAGATTGAAGACACATGGGTGGGGTTTTGCATAAGGGAGGAAGGGAAGGGGGTAGTTTGGTTATTGGGGGGTTGCGCCGCGCAAGCGGCGCTCGATCTCAAGGGCGCTGACAAGCTGGGTTCAACCAAGAATCCCCTTCATCTTGTCCCGCAACTGATCAATGGTGAACGGCTTGCCAATCACATGCATGCCTTCCGGCACATCCATGGTCGAGCCATAGCCGCTGGCAAACACGATCGGCAGCAGCGGGCGCAATTCGCGGGTCAGGCGGGCCAGTTCCTGGCCGTTCATGCCGGGCAGGCCGACGTCAGTGAGCATCAGCGAAAAGGGCTGTTGCGAGTCTTCGATCAGCTTGAGTGCCTCTTCGCCGTCTTGGGCCTCGGTAACCTCGTACCCCAGCTCATTGAGCACATCGACCAACAGCATGCGCACGATGTTGTCGTCTTCAACGACCAGAAGAGGGGGAATAGCGGGCATGGGTTGCTCCTGCGGCAATAGGTATTACTGACTCTGTAAACGCAACGCCGCAGGAAGTTCCCCGGCATCAGTGATGTGCAGCATAGCGGTCGACGTTGAAGCAGGGAACGATTGGCGAACCGATGCCTCAAATACTGGCTTTGTGCCCTGTCGATTGCCGTGAACATGGATAGACTGGGAGGGGCAGCGTGGTTGCGGTTTGCATGTCAGATCGAAAACCTGAACCATAAGA
This sequence comes from Pseudomonas sp. 20P_3.2_Bac5, assembly GCF_025466035.1. Lineage (NCBI taxonomy): Bacteria > Pseudomonadati > Pseudomonadota > Gammaproteobacteria > Pseudomonadales > Pseudomonadaceae > Pseudomonas > Pseudomonas sp. 20P_3.2_Bac5. The sequence goes on from NZ_JANLOA010000021.1 coordinate 101,286, forward strand.
CAAAAAAATCAACCCAATTCTGCCGCCCGGACCCTACAGATGAATCATTCAGCCTCAACAACCGACCAACAGCGCTTCCGCAAGCTGCTGGTGCGCAATATCAGCCTGCCCCTCGGGGTCGGCCTGTTGAGTGCCGTGGTGTTTGTCACGGTAATCGCCTACCTGCTCTCGGTCATCCAGTGGGTCGGTCACACCGACCGGGTGATCAACAACGCCAACGAGTCGCTGAAGCTGTCCATCGACATGGAAACCGGCATGAGGGGCTACCTGCTCACCGGCGACGAGCATTTTCTCGATCCCTACGAACTGGCCAAGCCACGGATCAGCGCGCAGATGAAGACCCTGCGCGAACTGGTGGCGGACAACCCGACACAGATCGATCGCCTCGGCCGCCTGGAAGCGCTGCAGGCCGAGTGGGACATCTTCGCACGGGAGATGATCCAGTCGCGCCGCAGTGGCGGTGACTACCGCTCGGATATCGAGGCCGGTCGCGGCAAGCGCCTGACCGACCAGACACGCAAGGAGTACGAAGACTTCGTCGCCCTGGAGCAGCAACTGCGGGCCAAGCGCAACGAACAGGTCAGTACCACCACCTGGGTGTCCATTTCCCTGTACCTGGCGTTCATCATCCTGATCAGTGGCCTGCTGGCGTGGATTGGCCGGCGCGACCTGATCAACCTCTCCACCAGCTATCAGGAAAACCTCCAGGCCCAGGAACGTGCCACCGAGCACCTTCAACAGCAGGCCTGGATCCGCAGCGGCCAGTCGCAACTGGCCGAGCGGGTGCTGGGCCAGCAGACCCTGCCGACCCTGGGCCACAACATTTTGCAGTTCTTCTCCAACTACCTGGGCAGCGTGGTCGCCGCGCTGTACGTGCGTGACGAGCAAGGCGATCTGCACCGCGTCGCCAGCTACGGTTTCTCCCGCGAGCAGGAAGCCCGGGACCAGGTGGTCGGCTCCCACGAAGGGCTGCTGGCCGAGGCTGTCAGCCAGAGCCGTCTGATGGTGCTGGACGATGTGCCGGAAGATTATTTCAAGGTCAGCTCCGGGCTCGGCGAGGGCCTGCCGCGCAGCGTGCTGGTGATGCCGTCGAGCAACGACGGCCAGGTCAATGGCGTGCTTGAACTGGGTTTCCTGCGTCCGCTGAGCCCGCGTGACGGCGAATTGCTGGAGCGGGTCGCCAACAACCTCGGCACCTCCATCGAGAGCGCGCGTTACCGCCAGCGCCTGCAGGAAGTGCTGGCCCAGACCCAGCAACTCAACGAAGAGCTGCAGGTGCAGCAGGAAGAACTGAAAACCGCCAACGAAGAGCTGGAAGAACAATCGCGGGTGCTCAAGGAGTCCCAGGCCTACCTGGAAACCCAGCGCGCCGAGCTTGAGCAGACCAACGAGCAACTGGCCGAACGCACCGACGCCCTTGCGTCCCAGCGCGATGCCCTGGACCACAAGAACACCGAGCTGAACGAAGCCCAGGTGCAGTTGCAGGAGCGCGCCGAGGAACTGCAGCGCTCCAGCAAGTACAAGTCCGAATTCCTCGCCAACATGTCCCATGAGCTGCGCACACCGCTCAACAGCTCGCTGATCCTGGCCAAGCTGCTGGCCGAGAACCCGCAGGAAAACCTCAGCGACGAGCAGGTCAAGTTCGCTGAATCGATCTACTCCGCGGGCAACGACCTGCTCAATCTGATTAACGACATCCTCGACATCGCCAAGGTCGAGGCCGGCAAACTCGACGTGCGCGCCGAAACCACCCAGGTGGCGCGCCTGGCCGAGGGCCTGCGCGGCATGTTCGAGCCGTTGGCGGCGGACAAGGGTCTGGCCTTCAGCGTCAACATCGAGCCGGATGTGCCGGCGACCCTCTACACCGACCGCCAGCGCCTGGAACAGATCCTCAAGAACCTGCTGTCCAACGCGCTGAAGTTCACCGATCGCGGCCAGGTCAGCCTGACCGTCACCCACCAGCCTGGCAGCGGCATCGTGTTCCATGTGCGCGACAGCGGCATCGGCATCGCGGCGGACCAGCAGCAACTCATCTTCGAAGCCTTCCATCAGGCCGACGGCACCACCAACCGCCGCTTTGGCGGTACCGGCCTGGGCCTGTCGATTTCCCGCGATCTGGCGCGTTTGCTTGGCGGGCAGATCCAGGTGCAGAGCGAACCGGGCAAGGGCAGCGTGTTCAGCCTGATTCTGCCGGAGGCGTACGAGCCGATCGTCGAACAGGTCGGGCCTTCGCCTATCTCGCGTCCACAGCCATTGTCCCAGCCGGTGGTGGTCGCGCCGGCGCTGATCGATCCGCTGCCGCCGACCCCGCTGGCGGCGCCGGCCAAGCGCCTGTCCTTCGAGGACGACCGGCAACTGGCACCGTTCTCCAACCGCTGCATCCTGGTGATCGAGGACGAGCCGAACTTCGCCCGCATCCTCTTCGACCTGGCCCACGAGCTGGGCTACAACTGCCTGGTGGCGCAGGCCGCCGACGACGGCTTCGAACTGGCCGCGCGGTTCATTCCCGACGCCATCCTGCTGGACATGCGCCTGCCCGACCATTCCGGGCTGACCGTGCTGCAACGGCTCAAGGAACAGGCCGCCACGCGGCACATCCCGGTGCACGTGATTTCCGTCGAGGACCGGGTCGAGACCGCCATGCACATGGGCGCCGTGGGGTATGTGGTCAAGCCCACCAGCCGCGACGAGCTGAAAACCGTGTTCGCCCGCCTGGAAGACAAGCTGACCCAGAAACTCAAGCACATCCTGCTGGTGGAAGACGACGACCTGCAGCGCGAAAGCATCGCCCGCCTGATCGGCGATGACGATGTGCAGATCACCGCCGTGGCGACCGCGCAGGAAGCGCTGGAACTGCTGCGCGAGAACATCTACGACTGCATGGTGATCGACTTCAAACTGCCAGACATGCTCGGCAACGAGCTGCTCAAGCGCATGACCATCGACGAGATCCGCGCCTTCCCGCCGGTGATCGTCTACACCGGGCGCAACCTGACCCGCGACGAAGAAACCGAACTGCTCAAGTACTCGCGCTCGATCATCATCAAGGGCGCGCGCTCGCCGGAGCGCCTGCTGGATGAAGTGACGTTGTTCCTGCACAAAGTCGAATCGACGCTGTCCCATGAACGGCAACGCATGCTCAGGACCGCGCGCAGCCGCGACAAGGTCTTCGAAGGCCGCAGGATCCTGCTGGTGGACGACGATGTGCGCAACATCTTCGCCCTGACCAGCGCCCTGGAGCACAAGGGCGCGCTGGTGGAGATCGCCCGCAACGGCCGCGAGTCCATCGAAAAACTCGAGCAGGGCGGCGATATCGACCTGGTGCTGATGGACGTGATGATGCCGGAGATGGATGGTTTCGAGGCCACCCGGCTGATCCGCAAGGACCCGCGCTGGCGCAAGCTGCCGATCATCGCGGTGACCGCCAAGGCGATGAAGGACGACCAGGAGCGTTGTCTGCAGGCCGGCGCCAATGATTACCTGGCCAAACCGATTGACCTGGACCGGCTGTTTTCCCTGATCCGTGTCTGGCTGCCGCAACTGGAGCGAATTTGACAAGCGAACGTAACACCGACATTGAAATCCGGCTGTTGATCGAGGCCATCTACCTCAAGTACAGCTACGACTTTCGCGATTACTCCGGCGCTTCGATCAAGCGCCGGATCCTGCATGCCGCGCGGCATTTCGACTGCGCGACGATCACCGCCCTGCAGGAGCGGGTGCTGCACGATCCGGGAATGTTCATGCAACTGCTGCAGTTCCTGACCATCCCGGTCAGCGAGATGTTTCGTGACCCGAGCCACTTCCTGGCCCTGCGCCGGGAGGTGGTGCCGCACCTGAAGACCTGGCCGTCGATCAAGATCTGGATCGCCGGCTGCAGCACCGGTGAAGAGGTCTATTCCATGGCCATCCTGCTGCGCGAAGAGGGCCTGCTCGAACGCACCATCATTTACGCCACCGACATCAATCCCAAGTCGCTGGAGAAGGCCAAGCAGGGCATTTACTCGATGCAGTCGATGCGCGACTACGAGCAGAACTACATCGCCGCCGGCGGCCAGCGTGCCTTCAGCGACTACTACACCTGCGCCTATGGCAACGCCATTGTCGACAGCAGCCTGCGCGATAACGTCACCTTCGCCGACCACAGCCTGGCCACCGATAGCGTGTTCTCCGAGACGCAACTGGTGTCCTGCCGCAACGTGCTGATCTACTTCAACAAGGGCCTGCAGGACCGCTCTTTCGGGCTGTTCCACGAATCGCTCTGCCACCGTGGATTCCTGGTGCTGGGCAGCAAGGAAACGCTGGACTTTTCCGCCTACGCCGACCGCTTCGAAGCGCTGGTCAAGCCGGAACGGATCTACCGCAAACTATGAACAGGGCCGAAGTGATCGTCATGGGGGCCTCGGCGGGCGGCGTCAGTGCGCTGCTCTCGGTGCTGGCGCTGCTGCCGCGGGCGTTCGCGATTCCGGTGCTCTGCGTGCTGCACCTGCCGGACGACCACGAAAGCCAACTGGCCGAGGTTTTCGCCCGCCGGCTGAAGCGGCCGGTGCGCGAGGCGCGGGACAAGGAAAGCCTCGAGGCGGGGATGATCTATGTCGCCTGCCCCGGCTATCACCTGTCGCTGGAGCGTGACCGCTCGCTGTCCCTGAGCCAGGAAGAGCGGGTGCATTACTCGCGGCCCTCGATCGACATGCTCTTCGAATCCGCCGCCGACGCCGTTGGCCCGGGGCTGGTCGGCGTGCTGCTGACCGGTGCCAACGAAGACGGTGCCAGTGGTCTGGCACGAATCAGTGAGTACGGTGGTCTTACCGTCGTCCAGGACCCGGCCCAGGCTCAGGTCGCCACCATGCCAAACGCTGCGCTGGCGCTGCACCGGCCCGACCATATACTCCCTTTGAACGGCATCGGGCATCTGCTCGCCAAGCTGGAAGCACAAGAATGCTAAGCCATATCCAAGCCAAACTGCTGATCGTCGACGATCTCCCGGAGAACCTGCTGGCGCTCGAAGCGCTGATCAAGGGCAACGATCGCACGGTGTACCAGGCGAGCTCCGCCGACCAGGCGCTGTCGCTGCTGTTGGAGCACGAATTCGCCCTGGCCATCCTCGATGTACAGATGCCGGGCATGAACGGCTTCGAGCTGGCCGAACTGATGCGCGGCACGGAAAAGACCAAGCACATTCCCATCGTCTTCGTCAGCGCCGCGGCGCGGGAGATGAACTACGCCTTCAAGGGCTACGAAAGCGGCGCGGTGGATTTCCTGCACAAACCGCTGGACACCCACGCGGTGAAAAGCAAGGTCACCGTGTTTGTCGAGCTGTACCGCCAGCGCAAGGCCCTCGACCAGCAATTGCAGGCGCTGGAGCGCGGTCGCCAGGAGCAGCAACTGCTGCTGGAACAGTTGCAGGTGGCGCGCGGCGAGCTGGAGCGCGCGGTGCGCATGCGCGATGACTTCATGTCGATCGTCTCGCATGAAGTGCGCACGCCGCTCAACGGCCTGATTCTCGAAACCCAGTTGCGCAAGCTGCACCTGGCGCGGGACAACGCCGATGCCTTCACCCTGGACAAGATGCGCGCCATGGTCGAGCGCGACGAGCGCCAGATCAACAGCCTGATCCGCCTGATCGAAGACATGCTCGATGTCTCGCGGATCCGCACCGGCAAACTGTCGATTCGGCCTTCGCGCTTCGACCTGGCGCAACTGGTGAGCGGCCTGGTGGAGAACTTCTCCGCCCAGGCCGCCGCCGCCGGATCGTCGATCGAGCTGGTGATCAACGACGGCGTGGAAGGCGTCTGGGATGAATTCCGCATCGAGCAGGTGATCGCCAACCTGCTCAGCAACGCCCTGCGTTATGGCGCCAAGCGCCCGGTGCATGTGCGGGTATCGGCGAGCGCGGGCATGGCCTGCGTCGAGGTGCGCGACGAAGGGATTGGCATCAGCCCGGAAAACCAGCAGCGGATTTTCCAGCAGTTCGAGCGGGTCAGTTCCAACCTGAGCGTCGCCGGGCTCGGCCTCGGGCTGTACATTTCCGAGCAGATCGTCCTGGCCCATGGCGGCAGCATCGTGGTGCAGAGCGCCGAAGGCGAGGGCGCGACGTTCCGCGTCAGCCTGCCGCTGGTATGCGATATGCAGGGAAATGCCGCGGAAAACGAAAGTGATCTTCAACAGGCAACCTCTGCGTAAGCCAGGGGTCTATCAACGAACGACACCACCCGAATGAACCGAATCAAGGCGTTGGCATGAGTGAAGATGCACAAGATGTAGTACTGGTCGTCGAAGACGAACCGGTTATCCGGATGGTCCTCAATGACTACCTGTCGGGCGAGGGTTACCGCGTTCTGCTGGCCGAGGACGGCGCGCAGGCGTTCGAGATCCTGGCCAGCAAGCCGCACCTGGACCTGATGGTCACCGACTTTCGCCTGCCGGGCGGCATTTCCGGGGTCGATATCGCCGAGCCCGCGGTCAAGCTGCGGCCTGACCTGAAAGTCATTTTCATCAGCGGCTACCCCGCGGAAATCCGCGAGTCAGGCAGCCCGATCGCGTTCCGCGCGCCGATCCTGGCCAAGCCGTTCGACCTGGACAGCCTGCGCGAGCAGATCCAGCGGTTGCTCCGCTAGCGTCAGGCGATTCATACGAATTAAGGGAAATTTTCCTGCATCCCGTCTTTCAGCGGGATGATCCGATCGGTTCCTTGTTTTCTCGACACAGGAACCGTCATGAATCCGTCAATACCCTCCGATCCTCACGCGATCACCCTGCACCTGGGGCTGTTTTTCGACGGCACCGGGCTCAATCTGCACAACCACGAGCAAGGCGCCGCCTCCGGCAACACCTCGGGCAGCTACGCCACCGGCAAGAGCAATGTGGCGCGGTTGTTTCAGCTTTATCCGCAACAGGCGCGGCAGTGCCTCGATCCCGGCGCGACGCGGGCGGCGATGGCGCTCTATATCGAAGGCGTTGGTACGCGGCGCGGTGAAGCGGATTCTCTGCGGGGCCAGGCGACCGGCCTTCACGAGTTGGGCGTGTGGGCGCTGCTGGAGCCGCTTGCCGCGCGGATCAGCGGGTTGCTCGACGCGTTCATCCAGCACAACCCCGGGCGCGGGATTCGCACCGTCGAACTCGATCTGTTCGGCTTCAGCCGCGGTGCGGCGGCGGCCCGGCATTTCGCCAACGGGCTCGCGGGTGTCTGCCTCGGTTATCCGCTGGCCCTCAACTTCATCGGTCTGTTCGACACCGTGGCCGCAATCTGGGCGCCGCTCAAAGGCAACTTCAGCGCCGCCAACCGCGTCTACGACGGGCTGCAGCTCGGCCTGCGCGAAGGACTCGCGCGTCAGGTGGTGCAACTGACGGCGGCCGACGAGCGCCGGGTGAATTTCCCGCTGGTGGCCAGTGACAACGACCTGCTGCTGCCGGGTTCGCACACCGACATCGGTGGCGGCTATCTGCCGGAGGAGCAGGAGTTGCTTCGCCTGGAACGCCCCTTCAGCAGCCTGGAGCCACGGCATCTACCCGAGCGCCAAAGCCGCGCGTGGATGCAGGCCAGCCAGTGCCTGGAACAGCAGTGCGGTAAATGGGAGGCGCAGGGGTTCGAACTCAGTATTGATCTCCAGAGCACCGACCAGCCTTTCTTGCCCAAGCGCGACCTCCGCCCAGAGAAGCGCGTGCGGGCGCAGATCCTCGGTGCTCGGCGGGTGCGGGGGGAATTGTCGCTGGTGTACCTGAGGCTGATGCATGCCTTGGCCGTGGGTGGCGGCGTGCCGCTGGCACCTGTGCCGGACTGCGCCGAACTTGGGCTACCCAGCGAATTGCACGAAATTGCCGCGAAACTGCAAGCCTACGCGCTCGGCCAGACGCCGACGCATGGGCTGGATACGATGGAAATGGCCTTGCTGCGGCGTCGCTACATTCACTGCTCCGCGCACTGGAACGCGCCGCTGCACTCGAACAGCCCCTTGCTCGACGGGTTGTTCGTTCATCGGCCTGACGCCGAGGGGCAGCGGGTCATTCACCCGAATCGATGACACTCACGCCGCAGAACTGATGCATTCCGGCAGCGTGCGTTCGATCGCGCCGAGCAGCATGTTCTCCATCAGCGCCAGCCGCTGGGCCTGGGGCAGGGGTGAGCTTTGCAGCCAGCCCGGCAGGCTGTTGAGCATGGAGGCGACGACATGCGCGGCGGCCTCCAACGCCGGGCCGGTGAGCCGGGTGGACGGCGCGATCGCCTGCAGCAGACGGGTTTCGTACTGCCGGCGCATCTGCGCGATGTGCGCCTGTTGCTCATCGCTCAGGCAGCAGAGGTCGCGTTCGGCGAGGCGGAAATGCAGCGGCCGTTCCGCGTGCAGCGCCCAGTGCGCCCGGATCACCGCGGACAGGCGCACGTTGATGGGCTTGCCCCGGCCGGCCGGATGCAGGGTGGCAAGCAGCTCTTCGAACAGTTCTTCGATCAGGTCGAACAACAGGTGCTGCTTGCTCGGGAAATGGTGGTAAAGCGAGCCGGCGGTGAGGCCCACATGGGCAGCCAGCTCGCGCATGCTGACCTGGCCGAACCCCTTGGCGGCGAACAGTTCGAGAGCCTTGTCGCGACGGTCTTCGTAATCGGCGCAGCGTTCGGCACAGGTCTTGGGCATGGTGGCTTACTCGTACGTGTGGAAACCGCGACCGCTCTTGCGGCCCAGGTAGCCGGCCGCGACCATCTCCTTGAGCAGCGGGGCGGGGCGGTATTTGCTGTCATTGAAGCCTTCGTGGAAGGCCTCCATGATCGCCAGCAGAGTGTCCAGGCCGATGAGGTCGGCCAGCGCCAGCGGGCCGATCGGCTGGTTGCAGCCCAGGCGCATGCCGGTGTCGATGTCCACGGCGCTGGCCAGGCCTTCCTGCAGGACGAAGATCGCTTCGTTGATCATCGGCACCAGGATGCGGTTGACCACGAAGCCCGGACGGTTGCCGGCGGTGATCGCGGTCTTGCCGACCTTGCCGGTCAGTTCCATGGCGGTGGCGTAGGTCGCGTCGCTGGTTTGCAGGCCGCGGATCACCTCGACCAGCGCCATCATCGGCACCGGGTTGAAGAAGTGCACCCCGATAAACCGCTGCGGCGCGCTGATGGCCGCGCCCAGTTGGGTCACCGACAGCGACGAGGTGTTGGTGGCGATCACGCACTGTTCACTGACGTTGGCCGCGACCTGCTGGAGGATGCGTTTTTTCAGCTCGAGGTTTTCGGTCGCCGCTTCGATCACCAACTGCGCGTCGTTGAGCGCGGCGTAGTCGGTGCTGGTGCGGATGCGGGTGACCGCGGCTTCGGCCTGGGCCGCTTCCAGGGTCTGCTTGCTGACCTGGCGATCCAGGTTCTTGCGCAGGGTCGCCACGCCACGCTCCAGCGCGGCGTCGGAGACATCGATCAGGGTGACCTGGTAACCGGCCACCGCGCAGACCTGCGCGATGCCGTTGCCCATGGTCCCGGCGCCGATCACGGCGATTCTTTCAAGCGTCATCTTCATGGTTTCCTTCAAGCCCGTTCGAACAGCACGGCGATGCCTTGGCCGCCGCCGATGCACATGGTCGCCAGCGCGTAGCGGCCTTTGATGCGTTGCAATTCATGGATCGCCTTGGTGGCGATGATCACGCCGGTAGCGCCCACCGGGTGGCCGAGGGAGATGCCGGAGCCGTTGGGGTTGACCTTCTCCGGGTCGAAGCCCAGTTGCTGGGACACCGCGCAGGCCTGGGCGGCGAAGGCTTCGTTGGATTCGATGACGTCCAGGTCGGACACCTTCAGGCCGGCTTTTTCCAGGACCTTGCGGGTCGCCGGCACCGGGCCCAAGCCCATCAGTTCCGGCTCGACACCGGCGTGGGCGTAGGCGACCAGGCGGGCCAGCGGCTTCAGGCCCTGGCGCTTGACCATCTCACCGGTGGCCAGCACCAGCGCGCCGGCGCCATCGTTCAGGCCGCTGGCGTTGCCGGCGGTGACGGTGCCGTCTTTCTTGAACGCGGTTTTCATCGCGGCCAGTTGTTCGCTGCTGACGTCGCCGCGCACGTGCTCGTCCACCTTGAACTGCACCGGGCCTTTGCGGCCGGGGATTTCGATCGGCACGATCTGGCTGTCGAAGCGGCCTTCGGCAATGGCGCGGGCGGCGCGTTGCTGGCTGGTGATCGCGACTTCATCCTGCATGGCGCGGGTGATGCCGTTCTTCTCGGCAACGTTCTCCGCGGTGATGCCCATGTGGAAGCCTTCGAACGGGTCGTGCAGGATGCCGAGCATGTAGTCGATGCTCTTCATGTCGCCCATGCGCGCGCCCCAGCGGGCCTGGGTCAGCAGGTACGGGCCGCGGCTCATGGATTCGGCGCCGGCGGCGATCACCGCTTCGGCTTCGCCCAGCAGCAGGGTCTGCGCGGCCGATACAATGGCCTGCAGGCCGGAACCGCACAGGCGGTTGACGTTGAAAGCGGGGGTTTCCTTGGGGATGCCGGCGTTCATCGCGGCGACCCGGCCCAGGTAGGCATCGCGGGCCTCGGTGGGGATCACGTTGCCCATCACGACGTGGCCGATTTGCTCGGGGGCGACGCCGGAGCGTTCGATGGCGGCGCGGGTGACCTGGGTCGCCAGGTCCGCCAGTGGCAGGTCCTTGAGCGAACCGCCGAAGGTGCCAATGGCCGAGCGCACGGCGCTGACTACGTAGATATCGTTGTTGTTCATGATCGACTCCAATGGGCGAAGACGTGGCGTGGAGCCACGTGGCTCTGAGAGAATGACGCCCGGCCACGCCCGGGGTGTGTCGAGTCTAGGCACTGGGGGCGTTCGGGCCTATGCCTTAAGTGCCCAGCCGGGCTGTTACTTTTTGCCATGCCGTCGAGGTCAATGCGGAAGCTGTCATGCGGGAAAACGATTCGGTCGCGATGTACTTCGTCCACATCATGCTCTACAGCCTGCGCGACCAGCCCGCGCGGGCCGCGGCGCTGTTGCAGCAGTCCGGCATCGATCCGGTGCTGATCCACGAACTCAACGCCCGCGTGCCGGCCTCGGCCTTCGCCCGGCTGTGGCTGATATTGATCGAGGCCCTGGACGACGAATTTTTCAACCTCGACAGCCACGGCATGCCGCTGGGCAGTTTCGCCCTGATCTGTCGCGGGCTGATCCAGGAGCCGAACCTGGAGAAAGCGCTGCGCCAGTGCCTGGGCAACTTCGGCCTGTTCCTGCGGGACATGCGCGGCACCCTGACCCTGCGCGGACAACGCGCGGTGATCAGCCTGCACTCGCGCATCGACGACCCGCAGCGGCGCGTCTATGCCGAGGAAACCTTGCTGGTGCTGGTGATCAGCCTGCTGTGCTGGCTGGGCGGGCGGCGTATCGCCATTGATCGCACTGAACTGAGCGATGCGCGGGTAGCACTGGACGACGATGCGCTGCTGTGGGGGCCGAACCTGCAGATCGGCACCGGCCGCACCGAAGTGGAGTTCTCCGCCGACTACCTGAAATTGCCGGTGGTGCAGGACCTTGGCGCGCTGAAGACCTTCCTGCGCAGTGCGCCGCAAGGGCTGGTGGTGCGTTACCGCAACCAGAACGGCCTGGCGGCGCGGGTCTATCGGTATTTGCGCCTGCGCCAGTACGGCGAATGGCCGACCCTGCTGGGCCTGGCCGGGCAAGTGGGGCTGAGCCCCAGCAGCTTCCGCCGGCAACTGGAGCGCGAAGGCTGCTCGTTCCAGCAGATCAAGGACGAAGTGCGCCAGGCCATGGCCTTCGAATGCCTGCGCGACAGCGACCTCAGCGTCGCCGAGATCGCCGAGCAGACCGGCTTCCAGGAGCCCAGCGCGTTTCACCGGGCGTTCAAGAAATGGACGGGGGAGAGCCCTGGCAGCTATCGCCAGCGCCTGCGGCCGGCTTAGGCCGGAACCATCGCAAAGCCCACGCCGAAGCGGTTCCAGGCATTGATGGTGGCGATGGCCAGGGTCAGGTTGACCACTTCGGTTTCACTGAAATGCTCCAGCAGCGCCGTGTACTGGTGTTGCGGCGCATGTTTTTCCGGCAGCCGGGTCAGGCTCTCGGTCCAGGCCAGCGCGGCTTGCTCGCGAGGCGTGAAGTAGGCGGTGTCGGCCCAGACACTCAGGGTCTGCAGCCGGGCTTCGGTTTCGCCGGCCTTGCGCGCGTCATTGGCGTGCATGTTCACGCAGTAGGCGCAGCCATTGATCTGCGAGGCGCGCAGGCGGATCAACTCCAGCAGCGAGTTCTCCAGCCCGGATTTGGCCAGGGCCTGCTCCAGGCCGATCATGGCTTTGTAGGCTTCGGGTGCGTGTTTGGCCCATTCGATGCGGGTGGTCATGCTGGTAGCTCCGTTGTGGTTCCGCGACAGCGCGGGATGGAGCACACCTTAATCGGCGAGAGGCGGGTTTCAGATAGCCAATTTCGGGATTTGTGGGGAGGCCAATCGGGTTGCCGCGATACGCGTCACCCCCGCACCCGCGCTTCACCCAGGCCCATCAACAAATCCCGCAACGCCAGCCCATCCCCATCCAGCCCGGGCCTGGCATACAGGGCCAGTTCCAGCCCGTCCACCGGCGGAAAACCTTCGTCTTCGCTGAGTTCCCGGTGATCCGGCAGCACGCAGCGGCTGGGAATCAGGCTGACGCCCAAACCCGCGCTGACCGCGGCGCCGAGGCTGGCCAGGCTGGTGCTGGAGTAGCTGATTCGCCAGGGGCGGCCGGCGCTTTCCAGGGCGTGGATCATTTCCTGGCGGTACAGCGCGCCCACCGGGAACACCACCAGCGGCAACGGGTCGTGGGCGACCATGCCGCGAGCGCTGCAAACCCAGGACAACGGCTCCGGCCAGCGCGCGTGGCAGTCGCGGTCGGCGCCCCATTGCTTGACCAGCAGCACGTCCAGCTCGCCGTTGCGGTAAAGGTGCAGCAGGGGATTGCTCAGGCCGCTCTCGACTTCGAGGCGCAGGTGCGGGCGTTCGCCGATAAAGCCGCGCAGGGCTTCGGTCAGCAGTTCGCCGGCGAGGTCTTCCGGCGCGCCCAGGCGCAGGGCGGTCTGGGTCTGGGTGGGGTTGAGCGCCAGGCGTGCTTCTTCTTCCAGGCGCAGGATGCGCCGCGCATAGCCCAGCAGTCGCTCGCCCGCCTCGGTGGGCCAGACCTGGCGCTGACTGCGGTCGAGCAGGCGGCTGCCGAGGCTCTGTTCCAGGCGGATGATCTGTTGGCTGACGGTGGATTGGGTCAGGTGCAGGCGGTCGGCGGCACGGGTGAAGTTGCCGGTTTCCACCACGGTAACGAAGGCGCGGAGCAGGAGGGGGTCAAGCATTCACAAGTCCACTGGTATGCATGAAATCAATTAATTTCATGCTACACCGCTCGCTCGGGATAATCGCGGCTCATTCGACAGAGGGAATGCCATGCGCCCGAACCGAACCCGCAAACAGCCCTGGCGCGGCGTGCTCGCCGGCCTCGGGCTGGCCGCCAGTAGCGTCGCTTGCGCTGATCTGCCGCAAGCGGTCGTCAGCGGTGACCGTCAGCAACTGCAGACGCTGCTGCGCTCCGGCGCCGCCGTGGACCAGCGTGATGCCCGCGGCAACACCGCGTTGCTGCTGGCCACCGCGCGCAACGACCTCGATGCCGCTCGCCAGTTGATCGAGGCCGGTGCCGACGTCAACGCCAAAAATGCCATCCACGACAGCCCCTATCTGCTGGCCGGGGCCGAGGGTCACCTGGAGATTCTCGAACTGACCCTGGCCCACGGCGCCGACCTGAAGAGCACCAACCGCTACGGCGGCACCGCGCTGATTCCCGCCTGCGAGCGCGGTCATGTGGCGGTGGTGGCGCGCTTGCTCAAGGCCGGCGTCAACCCCGACCACATCAACAACCTCGGCTGGACCGGCCTGCTGGAAGCCATCCTGCTCAGCGACGGCGGACCGGATCACCAGGCCATCGTCACGCTGCTGATCGACGCCGGCGCGAAGGTGAACCTGGCCGACCGCAATGGCGTCACCCCGCTGCAACACGCCCGCGAGCGCGGCCAGCAGGCGATTGTCGAGCGGTTGCTGGCTGCCGGCGCCCACTGAAATCACCGAGGAATTTCCGATGAGTAACGACGCGTTCATGCGTGAAGCCCTGGCCCTGGCCCGGGAAAATATCCAGGCCGGTGGCCGGCCATTCGCCGCGCTGCTGGTGCGTGACGGGCAGGTGATCGCCCGCGCGGTCAACGAAATCCATTGCACCCAGGACCCCACCGCCCACGCCGAAATGCAGGCGATCCGCCTGGCCAGCCGGCAGTTGGGGCCGCGTCTGGACGGGTGCGAGGTCTACGCCACGGGCCATCCGTGCCCGATGTGCCTGGCCGCCATGCATTTGTGCGGGATCGAGCGGGCCTGGTTCGCTTACAGCAACGAGGAGGGCGAGCCCTACGGCCTGTCCACCGCCGCGGTCTACGCGCAGATGGCCCGCCCGCCGCAACAGCAGTCGCTGCCGCTGCGGCCGCTGAAACCGGAGGGCGAGGACGGGCTGTACGGCCTCTGGCAGCAGGTGCGCCCGGCATGACCGAGGCCTCGTCGCGCTGGCGTAGCGCTGCACTGTTGCTGCTGGTGATCGCGGTGACGGTCAACCTGCGGCCGATCCTCACCAGCATCGGTCCGCTATTGGAAGACATCCGCAGCGGCACCGGCATCGGCTACCAGCAGGCCGCGTTGCTGACGGCATTGCCGGTGTTGTGCATGGGCCTGGTGCCGTTGTTGCAGCCGTGGTTGCGCCGGTGGCTGAGCGAGCAGGGCGGTCTGTTGTTGGGCCTGGGCGCCATTGGCCTGGCCTGTTTCTGGCGCCTGTTGCTGGGCAGCGGCACGGCGCTGATCGCCAGTGCGGTGCTGGCCGGGCTTGGCGTGGCCTTTGTCCAGGCGCTGATGCCGGGGCTGGTCAATCGCTGGTTTTCCCGGCGGCTGGCGCTGGCGATGGGCGTGTATTCGGCGGCCTTGATGAGCGGTGGCGGGCTGGCCGCGGTGCTCGGGCCGCGGGTCGCCGAGCATTTCGGACACTGGCAGGCGGGGCTGGGCGTATGGCTGTTGCCGGTGTTGCTGGCGTTGCTCCTGCTCGGGTTGGTCGGGCCGAAACTGGAAGCCGCCGCCGGGCGCGGCGCAAATGGCGGCGGACACTTCTTCGGCAACCGTCGGGCCTGGCTGCTGGCGATTTACTTCGGCCTGATCAATGGCGGCTACACCAGCATGGTGGCCTGGCTGCCGGCCTACTATCAGCAGGTCGGCGGCAGCGCACGCGGCGGTGGAGAACTGGTGGGTCTGATGACGATCTTCCAGGTGCTCGGCGCGCTCGGTTTGCCGCTGCTGTTGCGCCGGTTGGCGGACCGCCGCCCCGGCCTGTGGCTGGCGCTGCTCGCGCAGTTAATCGGATTCGCCGGCCTGTTGCTGGACCCCGCGTTGTCACCCGGTTTGTGGGTGGGCCTGATTGGTTTCGGGCTCGGCGCCTGCTTCAGCCTGAGCCTGACGCTCACCCTCGAACACTGCAAAGACCCACGCCAGGCCGGCGGGCTGGCGGCGTTCGTCCAGGGCATCGGTTTCATCATCACCGGTCTGGTGCCGTACCTGACGGGGTGGCTGCGGGATATCAGCGGCGATTTCCAGGCGTCGTGGACGCTGCTGACTGTCACCGTGGTGCTGATGCTGTTGGTCACCGGGCGCTTCGTACCGAACGGCTACGCCGCGGCGATGAAGGTCACGGCGAGCCCGGCCAGCGCCGTCAACTGAGGTGCTGCAGGGTGTCGCGCACCCGGTCCAGCGCCGGGTCGATATCCAGCAGCTCGATAGCGCCGAAACCCAGCAGCAGGCCGTGGCGCGGCGTTGTTTCGGTGAAGAACGGCGCGAGGGAATACAGCCCGACTTCCACCTTGCGCGCCAGGGCAATCA
Organism: Pseudomonas sp. 20P_3.2_Bac5; assembly: GCF_025466035.1. Lineage (NCBI taxonomy): Bacteria > Pseudomonadati > Pseudomonadota > Gammaproteobacteria > Pseudomonadales > Pseudomonadaceae > Pseudomonas > Pseudomonas sp. 20P_3.2_Bac5. The sequence goes on from NZ_JANLOA010000021.1 coordinate 117,170, forward strand.
GAAAATCCACGTCCAGCTCGCCTTTGGCTAGCGCGCTCAGGTGATAGCCCGCGGTGGTGGGCACCGCCTCGAACCACGGGCTGAGGTCGCCTTGCAAGCGTTGCAGGATGCGCTCGCGGCGCGCCGCGTACAGGTCGTGGCAGCGACGGATGTGCTTGAGCAGATGGCCCTCGCTGATAAAGCGGGCCAGGGCCCACTGGCTCAGGGTCGAGGTGTGCCAGTCGCTCAATTGTTTGGCGATGCGCACCGGTTCCAGCAACGCTGGTGGCAGGATGGCGTAGCCCAGGCGCAGTTCCGGCAGCACGGTCTTGGAGAAGGTGCCGACATAGGCCACCAGGCCGTGTTCATCGAGGCTTTGCAGGGCGTCGGTGGGCCGGCCTTCGTAGCGAAACTCACTGTCGTAGTCGTCTTCGATGATCACCGCGCCCAGCTCGGCGGCCCGGGCCAGCAGGGCGTGGCGGCGCGGGAGGCTCAAAGGCATGCCCAGCGGGAACTGGTGCGAGGGCGTGACGTAGATCAGCCGGACACCGGCGTCGATCCGCTCCACGCAAAGGCCTTCGGCGTCCACCGGCACATGCTGGATGCGCGCGCCGAGGGCTTCGAACAGGTGCCGCGCCGGCGGATAACCGGGATCTTCCATCGCCACCGTGCAGCCCGGCTCGATCAGCACCCGGGCGATCAGGTCGAGGGCCTGCTGCGCGCCGTTGCACACCAGCACATCGGCGCCGCTGCAATGCACGCCACGAGCAAAAGCGATGTGCCGGGCGATGGCCTCGCGCAGTTCGGGCAAGCCTTGAGCGTTGCTGTAGCGGGTGTCGGTGCGCTGGCACTGGCGCAGCGCATGCAGGCTGCACTGGCGCCAGGCGTCGAACGGGAAATGGGCCTTGCTCGACGCCCCACCGATGAAGTCGTAGCGCGACGGTTGTGCCAGCGCTGGGCGACCCATGGGAATGCCACGGGCGCGCCAACGGGCCAGGCTGTCCTCGCCGGCCAGCGGCGTGGCGGTCGGCGCGGGCGCGGCGCTGGTCAGTTGCGGCGTGATGAAGGTGCCGCGGCCGACCTGGCCGCTGAGCAGGTTGTCGTAGGTCAGCCGCGAGTAGGCTTCGGCCACGGTCTTGCGTGACACGCCCAATTGCTCTGCCAGCAGCCGCGTGGGCGGCAGTTGTGTGCCGGCGGCCAGCCGTCCGCTGTCGATACCGGCGCGCAGTTGCTGGTAAAGCTGGTCGGCCAGGCCTTTGCGGCCATGCAGGACGATATGCAGTTCCATGGGGAATGGCTTGTCGGGGCAGGGAGCGCAGGTTAACCGATTTGTTGCCGTTGATCCCCCCGGGCGACGGAATCCGCGGTCTGCGCCCACACTCAAAGGGTTGCATCGGTTCTCATCGCGTTGCTCATGCAACGAGGAGATTCACTATGAAACTGCATTTGTTGCTGTCGCTTGGCCTGTTGTTCGCGGCTGCCGCCCAGGCACAGGATGTCGCCACCGATTACCACTACGGCATGCGTCTCGACGTCGCCAGAGTACTGAGCATGACCGAGCCGGTCACCGAGGAGTGCCAGGTGATCAAGGCTGCCATGACCTACCTGGACTCGTCCGGGCAGGAGCACACGCTGCGGTATCTGAAGCTGGCCGAGGTGTGCTCCGATCAGGGGTAAGTCAGTTCCAGACCCTTAGCGCAGCTGTTCCAGCAGCGCACTCAACCGCCCAATCCCCGCGTCATCCAGCGGGAACACCGGCGCGCGCGGCGCGCCGCAATCCAGCCCGTCCAGCTTCAGACCAGCCTTGATCGTCGCCGGCAAACCTCCCTTGAGGATGAACTCCAGCAATGGCAACTGCTTGTAGAACAAGGCCCGCGCCTGTGCCAGGTCGTTGCCCAGCACCGCCTGGTACAACTGCTGGTTCAGCGCCGGAATCAGGTTGGCGGCAGCGGTGCACCAGCCGCTGGCGCCGGCGATGAAGGCTTCCAGGGCCAGCGGGTTGCAGCCGTTGTAGAACGGCACCTGGCCTTCGCCGAGCTGGTGCAGGGCGTGCATGCGCTGGATGTCGCCGCTGCTCTCCTTGACCATGGTCACGTTCTCCACCGCCGCGACAATGCGCAGGATCAACGGCACGGACATGTCGGTGCCGCTGGTGGCGGGGTTGTTGTAGAGCATGATCGGGATGCCGATGCTGTCGCCGATGCGCTGGTAATGCCGGAGGATTTCCGCCTCGCTGAGCTTCCAGTACGCCGCCGGCAGCACCATCACGGCGTCGGCGCCTTGTGCTTCGGCGAAGCGCGCGCGGCGGATGGCGTTGGCGGTGGTCAGGTCGGAGACGCTGACGATGGTCGGCACGCGCCGGTCGATATGGGCCAGGCTGAATTCAGCGACCTGGCTCCACTCGCGGTCATTCAGGTAGGCGCCTTCACCGGTGCTGCCCAGCGGGGCGATGGATTGCACGCCGCCATCGATCAGGCGGTCGATGGACTGACCGAGGGCGGCGAGGTCGGGTTGCTCGCCGTCGGCGCTGAACGGGGTGACGGTGTAGCCGATGATGCCGTGAAAAGTCGTGGACATGAAACGTACTCCAGAAAGGGCTCAGTTCAGGCAGTCGGCGTGCTGGCGCAGGCTTTGCCGGGCGAAATAGTTGAAAGCGGCGCCGTGGCGCTTGGGCCGGTCGATCCAGTCATGGGCCTCGCGGCCAAGGGCCGGGTCGATGGGCTTGATGGTCCCGGCCGACATGGCCAGCAGTTGCAACTGCGCCGCGCGCTCGATCAGGTTGGCGGTGACGCAGGCCTGTTCGATATCGGCTCCGGTAGACAACTGTCCGTGGTGCGTCAGCAGGATGGCGCGCTTGTCGCCCAGCGCGGCGGCGATGATCTCACCTTCTTCGTTGCCCACCGGCACGCCCGGCCAGCTTTCGAGAAAAGCGCAATCGTCATACAGCGGGCAGACGTCCATGTGCGATACCTGCAGCGGCACTTCCAGCATCGACAGCGCCGCGACGTGGGTCGGGTGCGTGTGAATGATGCAGTTGACGTCCGGGCGGGCGCGGTACAGCCAACTGTGGAAGCGGTTGGCCGGGTTGGCCATGCCTTGGCCTTCGAGCACTTCCAGGTCCTCGTTGACCAGCAGCAGGTTGCTGGCGCTGATCTCGTCGAAACCCAGGCCCAGTTGCTGGGTGTAGAAGGTGCCGGGCTGCGGGCCACGGGCGCTGATCTGCCCGGCCAGGCCGGAATCATGGCCGCGGTCGAAGAGAATGCGACAGGTCAGGGCCAGCTTTTCTCGTACAGTCCACGTATTATCGGCAAGCGAGCCTTGCATCCGCGCAAGGGCCTGCTGGACCAGTTGGTCCTTGGGCAGTGCCATTGTGTTGGCCATTCGGGTGTCCTCGGGTGGTGTGATGAAGCGTCATGGCTTGCCCGTCCCGGTTGCCTGGAAAGTGAGCGGGGCGGTCAGTCGAATGACACAGCAAAGGCTATATGACACAAAGTGTCATAGGCAAGGGAAAAGTTGCCCAACGAACTGGAATCAAGCGCGGCGCATGTCTATCCGATTGAAATTATTGAGAAAAAAACTTGGCGTGACCCTTGAGGTGCTGGCCGAAAAATCCGGCATGACCAAGAGTTACTTGTCCAAGGTCGAGCGCGGCCTGAACACGCCGTCCATCGCCGCGGCGCTGAAACTGGCGCGGGCGCTGAACGTCAATGTCGAGGAACTGTTCGCCGAAGATGCTCCGCACCAGGCCCGCTACAGCCTGGTTCGCCAGGGCGAGCGCCAGTCGCTCTCGGGCAGTCCCCAGGGGCCGGGCTATGCGGTGTTGGCCAACCAGATCGGCCAGCGCAGCCTGTTGCCGTTCCTGATCAGCCCGCCGCCGGACTTCAGCGATTCCACGTTCAAGGAGCACCTGGGCGAGGAATTCCTGTTCGTCCATGAAGGCCGGGTCGAGGTCGATTTCATGACCGAACGGGTTGTGCTGGAACGCGGCGATGCCTTGTATTTCAACGCCCAGACCCCCCATCGCCTGCGCTCGCTGGGTGAAGTGCAGGCGCAGTTGCTGGTGGTGGTGCACGACGCCGGGTAGCGGTTCCCTGTCCGTGTGTGGCGGGTTGGCGCGTTAGCATCGCGGCCTTCCCCAGGCCCTCACGGACGATCCCCATGGCGCACCCTTCGCGGGATTACACCCGCCTGCTCAATACCCTGATCGACCAACGTATTGCCGAGGCCGGTCGGCGCAGCCCGTGGTTCCACATGACCCCCGGCGAGCGCGCCGACTACCTGGCCGAAGTCGACCGGCGCCTGCTGGAAATGCAGCGCACGACCCTCAATATCCTCGCCGCGCAGTACTACACCACGCAGGACAAACCCCGCGCCATCGACGAGCACCTGGACCTTTTGCGGCGTTATCGTGCGCAACTGGACCGGCAGGAAGCCACGCCCGCGCGTGATGATTACGGCCGTCGGCTGGACGGCGAAATTCTGCTCTACGTGCGCCAGCAAGCGGCCATGCAAGGCTTCGAACAGGCCTGGCGCAAGGCGCTGAAACTGCTGGTCGCCGGCAATGGCCTGGCGGTGCCGTGTCAGGGGCTGCTGGTGCGCTTGCAGCGTCTCGGCCATCTGGCTCAGCGCAAGCTGGACGCGCAGGTTGTGCCAGGCGAGCAGCGAACCCAGCTGTTCGCTCGCGCCCAGGGCTGGCAGACGGTGACCGAGCGCTATCGCGCCGTGCTCGACGCGCCGCTGAGCGCGCGGCCAGCGGCCCTGGCGGCGCTGGAGGAGATCCCGGCGGCTTCGGATGAGTTGCCGGTCAACCTGTCGCTGCTGTTGATGGAGGAGCGCCCCGGCTATGTCCGTCTGAACGTCGCGCTGGTGGACCCGAGCGACGACGGCCGCTTCAAGGACCTGTACCTGGACCACGGCAAGCTGGTGGTGCAGGCCAACGGGGTGATGAACTTTTCGTTCGGCACCACCGACCGCTCCCTGTCCTGGCAGCAGCAGTACCGGCTCAAGCACGAGCCTGCGCACGCGCGCTCGCCGACCTTCGCACCGATCCGCTCGGTGCTGGTCCGCACCGGGTTCGTGGTCGACCTGCTGGGGCTTTATCTGGTGTCCGAGCAGACCCTGCGCAAAGGCTTTCTGGTGCAGGTGCTGAACCAGGGCGCGCGGATCCGTGTGCTCAATGTCGACCGCAAGGTGCCCAACCAGGTAGCCATGCAGGTCTTCAACGAGCGGCGCACGGGGCATCAGGTGCGCAACGTGGATCTGCCTCATGCCCTGAATGAACTGCTTGATCGTTACGCCGATATCAGCAGCTTCCAGACCATTGCTCTGGAAAGTTACGCCCGCACGCATTACGACCCGGATCGCGATGGCACGTTTGTCAGCCTTCGTCAGTGGGAGCAGGCGCTGGGCTTTGGTGAACGTCTGTACCTGCTGGAACTGCACCGAGATGGCCGGTTTCTGGCAGCGACCCCCTTCGCCGCGGTGACCGAAAAGGGCAGTCACCTGCTCAGCGTCTCCGAGCTGCGACGAGTCTGGGTGCAAAACGGATTGTTCTTCCTCCGGCTTGAACAGTTGCGCGAGAGGGGCAGGGAGGCCTGCCCATGGTTCCGCTATCCGCTCGAACACGCAGCGTTCTGCGCGCAGTGGCTGCGCCTGCTCGAGCGCAATCACCTGACCCCGGGTGGGATCCTGACGGCGCCGGAAGTGGTGCGCGACAGCCTGCGGGATATCAAGGGCAATCACCTGGGCAAGGTGCTCTGGGAGCGGGCTTTTGCCCACTGCGTATGGCACTGGCCGCCGCTGGAAACCTTGTTGTTTGGTCTGGGGGAAAACCTTGTCCAGCAGGGGCTGGCGAAATTGCTGGGAGATGCCTACCTGCAGGCAACCGTGGGCCGTGCCGGGCAGTTGCTGGGCGCACTGCTGGAACCGATGGGCTACCGGGTAAAGGCGCTGACGTTATTGCGCCTGTTATTGCTGGGCGAAACGGCGCTGACCGATGCCGATTCAGCGCTGTGCGCCCGCGCTGGGACTTTGCTGGACAGTAACGCGGGCCGCGCCCTTCGCCGGCAGGCGGTGTGCCAGGTACTGGTGTCCCTCGCCCGTCACTCCGATCAGTCGTATGCACCGGTCAACAGCCACCCGCCGCTGGGAGACGGCCCTTGGTCGGGCCGGCGCGGAGCGGTTGATCCTTACCTGATCCTCAACAGCCGCTCCGAGCTGACGGACGACGATTGGCTGATCGCCGAGGACAAATACCGCGGCTACCATCAGTTCGTGCCCGAGCCGGACAGCCCGGCGAGCCGTTACCTGGAGCCGTTGGACAGCCCATTCGTCGCTGGCATCAGCCCGCTCTGCGCGGTGCTGTGCGGGGAGTTGCCGCAATGGTTTGGCCGCGTGCCTGCGCCGGAGGATTATTGGCGGTTCCAGTTGGCGATCAGCGCTTTCCTGTTGCGCAACGGTCATCACGGGTTTTTCGAGACAATCTACGTGGCCGCGCGCTACGAGCCTCCGTGGCCGGGCGCGATTGGCGTTCTATTGCTCGCGCTGTTCGACCGTTGCCGCGAACCCGGTACGGGCAGTGGCGCGCTCTATCAAGGCGCCATGGCGCTGATCCTGCCGCTGGTCAACCGCGACATCGAGCCTTCGCGACAACTGAAAGTGGCCCGCTTCGGGCTGTTCGGTCCGCAAGCCGCTGGAGAGCAGGACTGACGGGTGTTAGGCTTCTGTGCGTGTTTTCGTACGGTTACTCGGGAGTTTTTTGATGAGCAGCATTTCGCACTTCTGGCGTGATCCAGCGCTGCCCTTCATCGAAGCCCGTGGCGTCGCCGATGGCCGCAAGGTCTGCTATGCCCGACACTCCCACGAAGGCTTTTCCATCGGTGCCATCACTGCCGGGTGCAGCACTTACTTCGATGGCCAGCGCTGGCACGAAATCGAGACCGGTACGGTGGTCATGATGAATCCGGGGGTGGTCCACGCCTGCAACCCGATTGCCGACCAGCCTTGGTCCTACCTGATGCTGTATGTCGACATGCCCTGGCTGCGCGGTCTTGGTTTCAAGCCGCTGGCCCGCACCCTGAGCACTGCGCCAGGGCTGTATCAAGCCTTGACCGGGCTCTACGCACAACTGATCGACAACCAACTGGACAGCGAGCACAAGCGCATCGCCGCCGAAGCGTTTTTCAGTCAGCTGCGTGCCCAGGTGCAGGCCGCACCGGCGTTGGCGGGGCAGGGCAACGAACGCCTTGAACGGGCGGCGTGCTATATCCGCCAGCACTGCACCGAACCGCTGAAGCTGGAAGACATCGGCGAGGCGGCGGGGCTATCCACTTCCTACCTGATCCGCGCGTTCAAGCAGCATTACGGAATGACGCCCCACGGTTACCTGCTCGATCACCGCGTGCGTTATGCCCGCGCCCAGTTGCGCCAGGGCCGGCTGATCGCCGAGGTGGCGCACGAGGCGGGCTTCGCCGACCAGGCGCACCTGCAACGCGCGTTCAAGCACCACCTGGCGGCCACCCCCGGTCACTACCGCTCAGCCCAGTAACAGGTACAGCGCGCTGGCCACCAGCAACAAGGCCAGGGCGCGGTTGAACAGGCGCATGCGCCGCGGGTTGTCGAGGTAGCGCCGAATCACCGTCCCGGCCCAGGCCCAGCAGCCCACCGACAGGTAGCAGATCACCAGATAGATCAACGTGAACTGCCACAGCAGCGCCGTTTCGCCTTGCCCGACGAACGCCCCGACCCCGGCCACGCAGGCCAGCCACGCCTTGGGATTGAGCCATTGCATCAGCGCGCCGTAGGCCATGCTTGGCGGCTTGCCGGGGCTGCCATCGCCGAGGCTGCCGTCATCGGCGGCCAGTTTCCAGGCCATGTACAGCAAAAACAGAATGCCGGCCCAGCGCAGCACCTCGGTCAGCCCCGGCCACTCCCGCAGCACCGCATGCAGGCCGTAGCCCACCAGCAACAGCAGCAGACAGAAGCCCAGGGTGGCACCGCTGACATGCCGCATGGCCGGGCGCAGCCCATGCTGAGCGCCGGCGGCGAGGGCGACCAGGTTGACCGGGCCGGGAGAAATGGAAGCGGCCAGCGCAAAGGCGGCCATGGACAGCAACAGGCTCATGCAGCGTCTCTCTTGTCAGTGAAGAAAGTCAGGAGCCTATCGGGCGGTCGTTGGCGGGTATTGAAGAAAACTGCCCTGTTGCACCGTTATGTCTCAGTGCCGGGGCCTGAGGCGTGCGATGGCGGCACGGTCCCCCGGCTTTTCTTGTCGATTGCAGGTAACAGGGCGTATAAACTGCACCCCTTTGCCGGTCGCTTCCTGAACCGGCCGTTGAAACAAGAGAGTCGATATGGGCGCACAGTGGAAAGCCAAACATAAAGAACAAGCTGCCAATGCCAAAGGCAAGGTCATGGGCAAGCTGGCCAAGGAAATTCAGATCGCCGCGCGCAGCGGCGCCGACCCGGACATGAACGCCCGTCTGCGTCTGGTGATCGAGCAGGCCAAGAAAGCCTCCATGACCCGCGAGACCCTGGAGCGCGCGATCAAGAAAGGCGCGGGCCTGCTGGGCGAGCAGGTGCAGTACCACGCGGTGAAGTACGAAGGTTTCGCGCCGCACCAGGTGCCGCTGATCGTCGAGTGCCTGACCGACAACATCAACCGCACCGTCGCTGAAGTCCGCGTGTTGTTCCGCAAGGGTCAACTGGGCGCCGAGGGTTCGGTGTCGTGGGACTTCAACCACGTCGGCCTGATCGAAGCCACCCCGGACAGCGCAGACGCTGACCCGGAAATGGCCGCCATCGAAGCCGGCGCCCAGGATTTCGAACCGGCTGATGAGGGCGCGACCCTGTTCATCACCGAAACCACCGACCTGGACAGCGTGCAGAAAGCCCTGCCGGAGCAGGGTTTCACCGTGATTTCGGCGAAAATCGGCTACACCCCGAAAAACCCGGTCAGCACTGCCAGCCTGAGCGAAGAGGCTCTGGCTGAGGTCGAGGCGTTCCTCGAGGCGATCGATAACCACGATGATGTGCAGAACGTGTATGTCGGCTTGACGGCTTGAGTCGAGCCTATCGCTGAACAAAAAGGCCGCTTGATGCGGCCTTCTTGTTGCGGTTGTCAGGCAGGCCCCCAGCGCGCTGCTATTTCCCGAGCCTCACCACCACCTCGGCAAACCCCGGCCGCCGACACACCTCAGCCCGCACACAATCGCTCTGCAACGCCCTCAACAGCGGCAAATCCCCGTCACAACGCTCCAGCAACTCCCCAAGCAACACCCCAAACGCCCGCACCTCGATGCGCTCCAGCGCCGCCGCCGCGCTGCCGCCATCCAGCGGATGGAACGACGCCGCGCCAAAATCCCCCAGCAAGCTGTGCCCGTGCTCATCGCAGAGGATGTTGTGCGCGTACAGATCACCATGGCTCAGCCCGCGCTGGTGCAGGTGCGCCGCGACCGAAGCGATGGCCGACACGAGCCGGCGTACGCCCTGTGGCTCAAGGCGGCGTTCGGCGGGGTAACTATCCCGCGTGCAGCTTTGTAGGCTGGGCGGGCCGGCGAGGCTGAACCAGGCCGGGTCGATCAGTTCCATCACCAGCGCGGGAAGCTGCTGCGGATGGTTGTCGATGCGCCCCAGCAGTGGAATCAGGTGCGGATGCTGGCCGGCAGCGATGCAGGCGTTCATCTCGTCCAGCGGCGTGCCGTCGCTGGTGATCTCGCCTTTGTAGAGTTTCACCGCCACGGCGCTGGCGTGTCCGTTGAGCCGCGCACGATGAATCACCCCGGACGCGCCCTGGCCAAGCACTTGTTCCAGCGTGATGTCCTGCCAGTCCAGCCGGGCGCAGTGCCCGTCCACTGCGGGCGGGCGATAGCCCTCGGGCAGCGGGTTGCCGGCATAGGCCAGCCACGCCAGGTTGGGCAGGCTGATTAGCCATTCCGGGAGCTGTTCCAGGCGGTTGGCGGCGACCCTTACCAATTCGAGTTTTTTACAGCGGGCGAGGCTGGCCGGCAGGCTGCGCAGGCGGTTGCCGGAAAGCATGAGCTTTTGCAGCTCGACGCAATCACCGAGGGCTTCGGGCAACTGCTCCAGGCGGTTGTCGGTCAGCACCAGCGAGCGCAACCGCGGCGGCAGCGCAGCGGCAGGGACGTCCTCGATAAGGTTGCTCTTGACGCCGACCACTTCCAGGCTGGCGCACTGGCCGATGCCGACGGGCAGTTGGCTCAAGCGATTCTCTGAACAAAACAGCACGTTCAGTTTGTGCAACCTGCCGAGGTCGTCGGGCAGGTCGGTCAGGGCGTTGCCGGTCAGGTTGAGGACTTCGAGGCTGTCGGCCAGCGCGAAGATTTCCTCCGGGAACCGCTCAAGGCCACAGGCCAGGTCGAGGCGAGTAATACCTGCCAGACGGCCGGCGTTGAGGTCTTCAAGAGTGTGCATGGACAGGGCCGTCAGTCAAAACGGCGGCCATGATAGCGGCAAAGACTTCGTGGCATGCGACTTAAGTTCGATAGCGGGCCGGCGCCAACTGGCCATACTCGACGTTCGCCCTTTAATAACAACAAACGTAGGGTTATTCGTCGATGAGTTATCAGCACAGCTACGACCGTTCCATCGCGGCGCCCGCCGATTTCTGGGCCGAGCACGCCCATGACCTGGCCTGGTTTCGCAAACCCACGGAAATCCTTCGCGACAATCCCGATGGCACCCATCAGTGGTTTGCCGACGGGCGCCTGAACAGTTGCTTCCTGGCGCTGGATCATCAGATCGACGAGGGTCGCGGCGAGCAGACTGCCCTGATCTACGATTCGCCGGTCACCAACAGCCAACAGACCTTCACCTTCCGCCAGATGCGCGACGAAGTGGCGCGCCTGGCTGGCTTGCTGCGCGACCTCGGTGTCCAGCAGGGCGACGGGGTGGTGATCTACATGCCGATGGTCCCGCAGGCGGCCATGGCCATGCTCGCCTGCGCCCGCATCGGCGCGGTGCATTCGGTGGTGTTCGGCGGTTTCGCCCCGCATGAGCTGGCGCTGCGCATCGATGACGCGCGGCCCACCCTGCTGCTGACGGCGTCGTGCGGCGTCGAGTTTGATCGCGTCATCGAATACAAGCCGCTGGTGGACAGCGCCCTGGAACAATCCAGCCATCAGCCGCGCAAGGTGCTGGTGCTGCAACGGCCGCAGGCACGCGCCACCTTGAAGGACGGCCGCGATCTGGACTGGCACGCCGCGCTGGCCGATGCCAGGCCGGTGCCGCCGGTGGAGCTGGGCGCCGCCGATCCGCTGTACATCATGTACACCTCCGGCACCACCGGAAAACCCAAGGGTATCGTCCGCGAAAACGGCGGCAACGCCGTGGCCCTGCGCTTTGCCATGAAGAACATCTACGGCATGCAGCCGGGTGAAGTGTGGTGGGGCATTTCCGATGTCGGCTGGGTGGTCGGGCACTCGCTGATCGTCTACGGCCCGTTGATGAACGGCTGCACCACGGTGTTCTACGAGGGCAAGCCGATCCGCACCCCGGATGCCGGCGCTTACTGGCGGGTGGTCGAGCAATACCGGGTCAACGGCCTGTTCTGCGCCCCAACGGCCATGCGCGCGATCCGCAAGGAAGACCCGGAAGGCCTGCTGCTGCGCGGCTACGACCTGAGTTCGCTGCGCGAGTTTTTCCTTGCTGGTGAGCGTCTCGATTCAAGTACCCATCAATGGCTGGAAAGCATCAGCGGCAAGACCGTGCACGACCACTGGTGGCAGACCGAAACCGGCTGGCCGGTGACCGCGCCCTGCCTGGGCCTCGATGGCAGTGGCGGCCGCGCAGGATCGAGCAACCGGGCGGTGCCGGGCTACCACGTGCGGGTGCTGGACGAAGACGGCCAGTTGCTCGGTGCCAACCAGCAGGGCGCGATCGTCATCACCTTGCCGCTGCCGCCGGGCTGCAGCCAGACCTTGTGGGGCGATCATTCGCGCTACCTGGATTCGTACCTCAACACCTTCCCCGGCTACTACCACACCGGCGACGGCGGCTACCTGGATGAAGACGGATTCGTCTACATCATGGGCCGCACCGACGATGTGATTAACGTCTCCGGGCACCGCCTTTCCACCGGCGAGATGGAAGACCTGGTGGCGCGCCACCCGGCTGTCGCCGAGTGTGCCGTGGTCGGCGTGCGCGACGAGATCAAGGGCCAGGTGCCGCTGGCGCTGCTGGTACTCAAGGACGGGGTCGGGATGGGCGAGGCGCAGTTGCAGTCCGAACTGGTCGCCACCGTGCGCGAGCAGATCGGCGCGCTGGCCTGTTTCAACCAGGTGCGGGTGGTCAAGCGCCTGCCCAAGACCCGCTCGGGCAAGATCCTGCGCGCCGTGCTGCGCAAGATCGCCGACCAGCAGGCCTACACACCGCCCTCGACCCTGGATGATCCGGCGGTGCTGGTGGAAATCGAGGAAGTGCTGGCGGGGTTGGCGCGGGCGGGGTGACTGGCATGCACCGCGTCAGGCCGGCCCCATCTGCCGTAACTGCCCCAGCCGGCTGCGGGTGCGCGCCAGGTCCGCGACGCTGCCGCCGAGGCTTTGCTCCAGCGGTAGCTCGCCGATCAGCAGCAGTTGTTTGTCGCGGTCATAGAGCACGTCCACCAGGTTGATGAAGCGCTGTTGGGCGGCGATGGTGCAGTCTTCCAGGTTCGGCAGGTGTTCGATGGTCCAGTGTTCGAAGCGCTGCACCAGGTCCAGGTAGTCGATGACTGCGGTCGCTTGTTCGCAAATGGCGGAGAAGTCGAAAACCACGCTGTGTTCATCGCGAACCCGCGCGCGCAACTGGCGTTTGCCGACGTTCAGCAGCACGTCTTCGGTGGCGTCGTTCAGGCCCAGTTGGTGACGCTGTTGCGGGCTGCCGGGCCACAAGTACAAGCCTTGGGTGAAGCGCTGCTGCGCACCGGCGCCGGGCAGGGCGCGGTAGTCCTGATCGCCGCCGACTTCGAGGACGTCCATGCGCGCCTCGATAAGGCGGATAACCGGCTCGAAACGCTGGTGGTAGAGCGGATTGGGCAGCAATCCCTCGGGGGCGTAGTTGGAGGTCACCAGGACGAAAGTGCCGCGCTCGAACAGGGCCTGGAACAGCCGGGTGAGGAGCATGGCGTCGCCGATGTCGTGGACGTGGAATTCGTCGAAGCACAGCACCCTGCAATCACCGAGCAGGGCGTCGAGGGTCAGCGCCAGGGCGTCGGGGGCCTGGCGATGGTCGAACATGCCTTGGTGCAGACGGGCGAAGAAGTCGTGGAAGTGCAGGCGGCGCTTGGGGATCTCGCCCAGGGCGTTGAAGAATCCGTCGAGCAGCCAGCTTTTGCCGCGGCCGACCTGGCCATGAAGGTACAGGCTGCGTGCCCGGCCAGCGGGAAGGCGGGCGACCTGTTCGGCCATCGCCGCGATCACCCGTTGCTGGCCTTGGCTGAGGGTGTAGCCCTGCTGGCTGGCTTTGTCCCGGAAGTACACCTGGATCTGGCTGTCCGGCCCTGGCGTCGCGACCGTGGAAGCGCCAAGGCGCTGGCGCAGGGCGTGCAGTGGCGAGCGGAGCCAGGAGAAAACGGGCACGGGCAGGGTTCCTCGTAGAGCGTGAAGCCGGCAGGCAGATAACGAGCGGCGGCAATATTAACCAAATAGTGAAAAGTGCTGCCAGTCGTGTCTTTCGTGCTCGTCGGATAGTTCTTGTACATGAGCTGTACATTTCTTGATCGGCTGGCAGCTTTGTCCTCGGCTGCTACCCTGAAATTCACGAAGTCCTGTAAGGGACAGGGAGGGCAAGTGAAGGGATGGTCACTGGCGACGCTGTTCGGGCTGTGTGCGGCCCAGGGTGTTGCTGCCACGGAGTTTCTCGTCGAGGTGCGTGTCGACGTTCAGCGCGGCTGTCTGCTGATCCATCAGCCCCGCGAAGCGGCCGCCGAGGCGTTGGGTGTGCTGGATTTTGGTCAGAGCCCACGGCTTGACGATCCCGCGGGTCCGCTGAGCAGCCAATTGCTGGTGTTGCGTCCGCCGCGGCTGGAGTGCAATCCTGATACCGCCTATCAGATCGAAGTCGATGGCGGCCTGCACGGTGGCACCGGCGAAGTGCGTTATCTGGTGGCCGCAGACCCCAAGGCCAAACCCATTCCCTACCGCTTGTACCAGGATGCTGCCTGGCGCGCGCCGCTGTCGGTCAATACGGCCCAGCATGGGCGTGTACCGGACAGCGGATCGGTTGAACTTCCCTTGTACGCACGTATCGACACTCAAACCGAGCTTCCAAGGACGGGACGTTATTCGGACATGTTGAAGGTGACCGTCACCTGGTGATGGTCACGGTGGCACTGCTTAAGGAGTGAGCAGCATGCAAACGACCCGCATTCTTTTGCTGAGCCTGGGGCCGCTCCTGCTCAGCACCAGCGTCAACGGCGCGCTCAATGGCCATATTCAGGCGCGCCTGGTGATTACCTCCGCCTGCCAGATCAGCAGCGAACAGCCCGGCGCGCCTCCTGCCGGCGCTGGTGGTGTGCTCGACTTCGGCCAGCAGGGCCCGGTGTGGAACGACACCCTGCGGGCCAATCTCGACGAGCCGGGCGGCAGCAACCTGCAGGTCAGCTGCAACCCGCAGGTGCGTGCTTTCACCGTCACTATCAACGGCGGTGCCAACCCCGATGGCACTACCCGGCGCCTGAGCAATGGCGGCGTGCTCATTCCCTACCAGCTTTCCACCGACCCGGCCGGGCGTTCCAACTACGGCATCGGTCAGCAGCTCAACTTTTCCGTGAGCAGCGCGGCGCAAATTCCCATCCCCATCTACGGCGTGGTAACCGCCAATCCCAAAGCCCTGCCTGCGGGCATTTACCGCGACACCCTGACGGTGACGCTGGACTGGTAACAAGGAGTGAACCATGAAACCTCGTCTTTCCCGTGTCCTCATCGCTGGCGTCGCGCTAGCACTGGCTTCCCAGGCCCATGCGGCCACTGTCACCGGTGTGATCAACGCCACGCTGACATTGATCGCCAGTTGTCAGGTCAATGGCTCCACCGCCACCAGCGGGGTCAACTTCGGCGCCCTCAACTTCGGCACCCAGAACGCGCTGTTCACACAGGCTTCGGGCCAGGTGCAGAGCGGCGGCGGGGCGATCAGCGTGCTCTGCTCGAAAGGCGCGATACCGGTGATCAAGGTCGGCCTGGGTAGCCATGACGGTGCCTCGACCGGTGGCACCCGGGCGTTGTCCGATGGCACCAACTTCGTGCCCTATGACTTCTACACCGACGCCGGCACCTCTACGCTGCTGCCGATCAACGGCACCATCACCCTGCCCACCAGCACGGGCGTGGCGCAAACCGTCGACCTGTACGGCAAGGCCGTGGGCAAGGCCGGCTTGCCGCCGGGCGTCTACACCGACACCGTGGCGGTCGAATTGAGTTTCTAAGTCATGAGCGGGCGGCTGGCGGTGGCGCTGGCGCTGACGGCAGTGGTGGCGGTTGCGCCGACGCCACTGGACGCGGCGCTCAGCAGCACATTCCTGGTCAACGCCACGGTGCAGGCGGGGTGCCTGGTGGTCGGTGGGGTGACCAGTTACGGCAACCTGGACTTCGGCAGCTATTCGGCCCTGTCGAGCGCGGCGGTGACCACCCAGTTGAGTGGCACCACGGTGACGTTGCAGTGCACGCCCGGGGTGACGATGACCATGAAGGTCGGCGGTGGGCAGAACAACAACGGCAGCCGCAACCTCAAGCGCAGCACCAGCGCGGACCTGCTGGTCTACCAGTTGTTTCGTGATGCCGGTTTCAGCCAGGCCCTGGGCATCGACCAGACGGTGAACGTCAGCTACAGCGACCCGACGACGATCAAATTGCCGGTCTACGCCCGCGCCCAACTGAGCGGCGCGCTGCCGGCGGGCAGTTACAGCGACGTGCTGCAAGTGACATTGACTTGGTGAGCCTGTGCTCGCCCGGTCCATAAGAAAACAATATCGCCGAAGGAGAGTGGCATGGGCACAGAGGCTCAGCGTCGGAGTACGTGGGGGGCGAGACTGGCACTGGGATTGACGCTGCTGGGGGCGGGATCGGCGCAGGCGGCGACCTCGGTGCTGATCTGGCCGATCGACCCGGTCATCGAGGCCGAGCAGAAGGCCGGTGCGCTGTGGCTGGAAAACCGCGGCAGCGAGGACGCCAACCTGCAGGTGCGGATTTTCGCCTGGCGCCAGGGTGAGTTCGACGACCAGTACCAGAACCAACGCGAAGTGATCGGCAGCCCGCCGGTGGCGAAGATTCCCGCGGGCGGCAAACAACTGATCCGCCTGACCCGCACCGGCACCTCGCCGGCGGGTCAGGAACAGGCCTACCGCATCATCATCGACGAGATTCCACCGGCCATGCCCCCCGGCGAAAACGCCAGCGGGCCACAGGCGGCGATCCGCTTCCAGATGCGCTACTCGGTGCCGCTGTTCGTCTACGGCCAGGGCCTGTGGGGCAAGCCGGACCCGCAGGGGCAGCGCGACGCGGCCGGGGTCGGCAAGCCGCAATTGAGCTGGCGCCAGGTGGCGGTGCAGGGGCGCTCCTATGTCGAGATTCGCAACACCGGTCCGGTGCACGCGCGCCTGACCGATGTGGTGATGCAGCAAGGCGGGCAAAACCGGCCGGTGGTCGAAGGCCTGCTCGGCTACGTGCTGCCGGGCGCCACGATGCGCTGGCCGGCGCCGTTGCAGGCTTCGGCGGCGACGGTGCTCAAGGGCAGGATCAATGGCAGTGAAGCGGCCCAGACCATAGGTCAGGGGAATTGAACGTGAGCGGATAAGTGATGGATCCGGGCCAAGGAGGCCCAGCCAATGGTGAGATGCAGTGCGTGATGGGCTTTCTGGCCAGTACCCGCCGGCTCGCGCTGGCGGGTGGCATGGCGATGCTCGCGGCGGCCCCGCTGATGGCCGGCGAACTGCCGCCGCCGCCCTCGGGGCTGGAGGCGGTGAGCGATGCCCAGTTGTACCTGGAACTGGTGGTCAACCAGATGAGCAGCGGTAGCGTGGTCGCCGTCCAGCAGCGTTCGGGTCATCTGTACATGGCCAGCGCCGACCTGCGCGCCGCTGGCATCGA
This sequence comes from Pseudomonas sp. 20P_3.2_Bac5, assembly GCF_025466035.1. Taxonomy (NCBI): domain Bacteria; kingdom Pseudomonadati; phylum Pseudomonadota; class Gammaproteobacteria; order Pseudomonadales; family Pseudomonadaceae; genus Pseudomonas; species Pseudomonas sp. 20P_3.2_Bac5. The sequence goes on from NZ_JANLOA010000021.1 coordinate 134,227, forward strand.
ACTCCCCGGCGAGGTGCCGGAGCAGGTGGCGCTGGACACCATTGGCGGCCTGCACAGCGACTACGACAGCCAGACCCAGCGCCTGCTGATCGAAGTGCCGCCCGGCTGGCTGCCGAACCAGCGCATCGGCAACCGCGCGCTGTTCGACGGCAGCCAGGCCCACAGCAGCTTCGGCGCGCTGCTCAACTACGACCTCTACCTGAACGACACCGACGACGCCGGCACCAGCCTGTCGGCCTGGAACGAGCTGCGCCTGTTCGACAGTTGGGGCACCTTGTCCACCACCGGCCAGTGGCGGCAACAGCTCAGCGGCCGCAGCTACGACGACAGCCAGCGCGGCTTCCTGCGCTACGACACCACCTTCCGCTACACCGACGAAACGCGCCTGCTGACCTTCGAGGCCGGTGACGTGATCAGCGGCTCATTGCCCTGGACCAGCTCGGTGCGCCTGGGCGGTATTCAGTTGTCGCGGGATTTCGCGGTACGCCCTGACCTGGTGACCTATCCGCTGCCGGCCTTTGCCGGCGAGGCGGCGGTGCCGTCCTCGGTCGATCTGTTCATCAACGGCTACAAAAGCGCCAGCGCCGACCTGCAACCCGGCCCGTACACCCTGACCAACGTGCCGTATATCAATGGCGCCGGCGAGGCGGTGGTGGTGACCACCGATGCCCAGGGTCGGCAGATCGCCACGACGCTGCCGTTCTATGTCACCAGCACCCTGCTGCAGAAAGGCCTGAGCGACTTCTCGGTGGCCGCCGGCAGCCTGCGCCGTGACTATGGCCTGCGCGATTTTGGCTACGGCCCGGCGCTGACCTCGGCCAGCCTGCGCTATGGCATCAGCGACAGCTTCACCCTCGAAACCCATGCCGAAGCCGCCGAATCGCTGGCCCTTGGGGGCTTGGGCGGCAACCTGCTGGTGGGCAGTTTCGGGGTGATCAATGCGGCGCTCAGCCAAAGCAGTTTCGACAGCCGCAGCGGTCGTCAGGCGAGCCTCGGCTACCAGTACAACAGCCAGCGCGTCGGCTTCAATTACCAGCGCCTCGAACGCTACGGCGACTATGCCGACGCGTCCTTGCTGGACACCCCCTACATCCGCCTCAGCCAGCGCAGCGAACAGGTGACCCTGAGCCTGAACCTGGAGCGCTATGGCAGTTTCGGCGCTGGCTATTTCGACGTGCGTGCCGGCAACGACACCCGCACCCGGCTGCTCAACCTGAGCTGGAGCAAATCGCTGTGGGGCAACACCAGCCTGTACCTCTCGGCCAACCGCGAGGTGGGCGGCGGGCAGTGGGCGACCCAGGCGCAACTGGTGATCCCCTTCGACCTGCGCGGCACCATCAGCCTGAGCATGGAACGCAACCAGAGCGGCGAGCGCCTGCAGCGGGTCAACTACAGCCGCGGCGTGCCCAGCGAGGGCGGGGTGGGCTTCAATATCGGCTATGCCGGTGGCGACCAGCAGGCCTACCGCCAGGCCGACCTGACCTGGCGTCTGCAATCGGTGCAGTTGCAGGCCGGCACCTACGGCACCCGCGACGCCATGACCCGCTGGGCCGATGCCAGTGGGTCGCTGGTGTGGATGGACGCCGGGCTGTTTGCCGCCAATCGCATCGATGACGCCTTCGTAGTGGTCAGCACCGAGGGCTTCGCCGATGTCCCGGTGCGCTACGAGAATCAGTTGGTCGGTCGTACCGACAGCAAAGGGCATCTGCTGGTGCCGTGGAGCAGCGCCTATTACCGCGGCAAATACGAGATCGACACCCTCGACCTGCCGGCCAACGTGGTCAGCCAGAACGTCGAGCAGCGCGTCGCGGTGCGCCGTGGCGCCGGTTACCTGCTCAACTTCCCGCTGAACCGGGTGCGTGCGGCCACGGTTGAACTGGTGGATGGCAATCGCCAGGACTTGCCCCTGGGCAGCCAGGTCACCCATCGGCAGAGCGGCGCACTGGCGGTGGTGGGCTGGGACGGGCTGGTGTACCTGGAAGGGCTGGCCGACCAGAACACCCTGGACGTGCAGTTGGCCGGTGGCGCGCGTTGCCAGGTGGAGTTCGCGCTGGATGCCGCGCAGGACGACGTGCCGCTGATCGGCCCGCTGGTGTGCCGGTGAAACGCCTGTTGCTGGCGCTCGTCCTGTGCCTGGCCGGGGTGCGGGCCGAGGCCCAGTGTGCGGTGGTGCAGGCCGCCAACGTGGCGTTCGGCAATGTCGCCTCGACCTCGGTCAACACCACCGTGCAGCCCAGCTCCACCGCCAACGCCGGCTTGCGTTGCAGCGGCGCGCTGCTCAGCCTGTTGCGCACGGACGACTTCTTCAAACTGACGCTGACCCCTTTGGGCGGATCCACGGGCATGGTCGGGCCGACCGGAGACGTGATCCTCTACACGATCTACGCCGACAACACCACGTCCTACCCGATCACCCGCGGCCAGCCCTTCGACTTCGCCCGCCACGGCATTCTCGAAGCGCTGGGCCTGCTGGGCAGCATCGTGCCCAGTACCGTGCCGCTCTACGTCAAGACCCTGACCGGCAGCAACGTTGCCGCCGGCACTTACCAGGAAACCTTCAGCGTGTACTGGGATTGGGACTACTGCTACGGCATCGGTGTACTCGGTGCGTGCATCGGTCGCCAGGTGTTGACCGGGACCACCTCGATGACCGTGAGCCTGCAGGTGACCGCCGACTGCCAGATCACCACGCCGACCATCAACTTCGGCACGGCGCCGGTGGTCAGCGGTTTTTCCACGGTCAGCCAAAGCGTCAGCCTGTCCTGCACCAAGGGCAGTGCGTACACGGTCGGTCTCAATGACGGGCTGTACGTTTCCGGCGGACGACGGCGGATGAAATCGACGGCCAACAATTACCTGTCCTACGACATCTTCAAAAGCGCCACTGCGGTGCGCTGGGGTTCATTGACCACCGCCCGGCGCTCCAGCAGCGACGCCGACATCAATCCCGGCAACGGCACCGGGACCGGCAGCCAGGTGTTCAACTACAACGCCAAGGTCTACACCGACCAGCCCACGCCACCGGCCGCGGCGTATCAGGACAGCGTGATTCTGGATGTGCAGTTTTGAGGGGCCCACAGCATTTCAGTCCCTGAGTTGAATCAGCGCAACTCGCCAACCATCTCCCCGATGCAATCCAGCACCGAACTCGCCAGCTCGCGCGAGCGTTTGCCCGACCAGCCGGTCAGCGCATTCGGCGCGTCGTCGTGGTCCTTGAATGGCATCTCCAGGGTCAGGGACAGGCAATCATGGGTCTGGCCGACGGCGTTGCAGGCCAGGGTCAGGTTGGCCTTGCCAGGGGCGCTGCGCGGGTAGCCGTGGACGTCCTGGAAGTCGCGGGTCAGCCCGCACAGGGTTTTACGGAAACGCGCTTCCAGCGCGGCGATGCGCGGAGTGTAGCCAGGGTTGCCTTCGCAGGCGGCGGTGAAGACGTGGGGGATTTCTTCGTCGCCGTGGACATCGAGGAACAGGTCGACGCCGTGGAGTTTCATCTGGTGCTGGGCGAACAGTACTTCCGGGGTCTGCTCGACGCTGGCGTCCTGCCAGGCACGGTTGAGGTCGCGGCCCTTGGCGTTGGTGCGCAGGTGGCCACGGAACGCGCCATCGGGGTTCATGTTCGGGATCAGGTAGAGGTCGGCGGCAGCCAGCAGGGCTTGCAGCGTGGCGTCGTTGCGCTCCAGTCGCTCGATAACGCCTTCCATGAACCATTCAGCCATGTGTTCGCCCGGATGCTGCTGGGCGATGATCCACACCTTGCGTTTGCCTGGGGCGCCGTCACCGGCCCGCAGCAGTTGAATATCACGGCCTTCGACGCTGCGCCCGGTGGCCAGCAGGGTCATGTTGGCGAGGCGGGTGGCGCGTTCGATCAACTGGTTATGGCGGGCGCGGGAGTAGGGCTCGAAGTAGGCGAACCAGGCCTGTGGCTCACTGGCCTGAAGGTTGAAGTGCAGCGCCTTGCCGTCGAAGTGCGACGGTACGCGGAACCAGTTCTGCTGGTCATACGAGGCGACGGCCTGATAACCGTCCCAGGCTTTGTTATAGGAAGACTCGCCAGCGTTCTCCAGGACGAACGTGTGGGACTGTCCTGGCGTCAGGCCGCTGGCCTTGAAGTGGAACCACTGGAAATGCGCGCTGCTGGTGTCGTTACGGATCGCCAGGCGGACCTGCAAGGGATTGCTGGAATCCCGTACCAGGATGTTGCCGGAATCGAAGTCGCAGTCGATGCTCAGTGCAGTCATTGCCAGGTTCCTGTGTAGAGTCATGGAGGCCCATTACTCTACACAACCCGGGTCAGGACCAGAAACCCAACGCCAGCAGCGCCGCCACTCCGAGGCCCATGGCCACGGTGCAACCGCCGAGGGAAAACGCTGCGCGCCCTTGCCGGTACCACTGGTTTTCGCCCAGCAGGCGTGCCGGCGCGAGCAGGGTGCGCCAGCGCAGCTCGGTGGCATGGAAGGCGGCCAGGTGCTCCGGCGCGGCGTCGAGCCAGCGGCGGAAGTCGATACGCTCGCTGGCGGTGACCTGCGGGCTCTGCAAACGCACGTACCACTCGCCTGCGCTGCGGGCGATGGCGGACGGCGCGGGCAGGGTGCATTGCAGGACCTGATTCATGTGCCGTTCGACGCTGGCGTCGGACAGGTCCAGGCGGCGGGCGATATCGGCGTAGGAAAGTTGATCGAGGCGGTTCAGCAAGAACACCTGCTGTACCCGGCGTGGCAGCTTTTTCAGGCGGTGCAGCAACGCCAGTTCCGTGGGATCGGCGCACGCGGCGTGATGGTCCAGAGGCAGCAACAGACGGGTCATATTCAAGCTCCTTGCTGGAAAAACGGAGGAGGCGGGGAAGGGGGCATCGTCCTTGATGCGGGTATGAGATTAATCGTAACGAGATTGATTCTCAAGTGCTAAATTCCGCAAACCCGTGCTTCGGGGTTACATCCTGAGACATTCCTTTGATATCATCGCCACATTCAGTAACACACGCCTTCATTAGCCTGAAGAGCCAAAAAAAAGACCCGGCAAAAAGCCGGGTCAAAAACCGTGATTAGCCTGATGAGGAGATAATCTGAGAGTCCGACCTAAGGGCTTTCAGTTTATCCAACCAGTCTCGCGACCAGTTGCGAGCAATAATAATCGTTCTCATTTTCAAGTCAAATGAATTTTCTGTAATTCCACGAAAATTCTTTCTCCCTGTTTCCGCTCTCCAGGCTTCCCGGGCCTTCCCCTTGGTTTTCTTCCTCCCTCAGCACGGCGCCTGCGCTTCGCATTCTTCGTTTCTCACTGCCTGAACCAGGCTGTGTTCCAGCATCGCGCGCGCGAGGTTGACCAGGTGCATCACCGTGAGCATTTGTTCCCGCGCTTTGCCTTGCAGGCGCTGCGCCGCGTCCGAAGCACTGGATGAGGCGCAGCGCAGCAGCCAGGTTGCCTGCTCGCCGGCGTCCTCCGACGACAGGTCGTGGCGGGCTACCACCAGTTGCATATCACTCAGTCCCGTCGCGGGTTGCGGCTCGGGATTCAGGTAGAAATCAATGGCGCGGCGGGCTGCCTCGCTGTCGAGGTAGGTGAGAGAGGGCGCACTCATGGGGCGGTCTTCCTTGAGAGGAGTGGATGGTAGTTCGCAATATAGTACTCAATGTATTTCTATCAGCATTTTAAATACTACAATTTGTGTATTGAGCGGCCGGAGACAGTCCGTATCGTGCCTGCGATGGAAAAATGGATTGAGCTGGTCAAGATCAGGATGCGTGCGCTGAACCTCACGCAAGAACAACTCGCCGAACGCCTCGGGGTCACTCAGGGCGCTGTTGGCCACTGGTTGCGCGGGAAGCGGCGCATTTCTCTCGAAAAAATGAACAAAGTGCTTGTAGCACTCGAACTCGAGATGGAAATGGGCGCCACCGCCCTCGCTGAAGAACCCGCCTCCTATGAATTGCCCACGGCCTACCGCTATCCGTTGTCGGACTGGCAGCGCCTGGGGGCAATAGAAGAGGGCGACGAGGCGACCGACAGCGGCGAACTCACCGAATACCGGGCGCTGGGCAAGGCGTATTGGCTGCGGGTCGAAGGCGACGCGATGACGGCGCCGTCGGGCATGAGCATCGCGGCGGGCATGCTGATCCTGGTGGACAGCGGCGTCGAGGTGCAGGTCGGCAAGCTGGTGATCGCCCATCTGCCGGGCAGCCCGCAGGGGATCTTCCGGCAACTGGTGCAGGAAGGCGGGCAACGCTTTCTCAAGCCGCTGAACCCTACCTACCCGATGATGCTCTGCGACGACGATTGCGAACTGGTCGGCGTGGTGGTGCGTGCCAACCTCAAACTCTGATTTCTGAAAAACACAACGGCGCCACCCGCCATGGGCGAGGGCGCCGTTGTTGCAGGCGGGCCCGTCAGCCCGCCACTTCCTCCAGCGCCACCAGCACGCTGCCTTCACTGACCATCTCGCCTTCCTGGCAATACAGCGCCGCCACGGTGCCCGCGTGCGGCGCGCGGATGCTGTGTTCCATCTTCATGGCTTCCAGCACCACCAGTTGCGTGCCGGCTTCCACCACCTGACCCGCCTCCACCAGCACCCGCACGATGCTGCCATTCATCGGCGCCGTCAGGCCGCCTTGCTGGGTGTGGCTGGCTTCGGCCTCGGCGATCGGATCGTAGGCGTTGACCGTGTGCAGCTCGCCATTCCAGCGCAGGTACAGGGTTTCGCCGCGACGGATCGCCAGGTGCTGACGGCGCAGGCCATCGTTATCGACCCGCAGTTGTTCGCCATCGAGCTGGAAGGTCGAGGCCGCCTGGCGGTCGAGGCTCAGCGCCTGCTGCTCACCGTTGCAGCTCAAGTGCAGGCTGATATGCGCCGGCACGCCAGCGCGCAAGCCCTGACGTGAGGACCACGGCGAATGCGGATCATCGTCGCGCACGCTGTTCGGCAGGCCCTGCACGAACGCCTCCGCCGCTGCCTGCCAGAAACTCGCGGGCAGGGTGCCCGGGGCTGGCAGCAGGTCGTCGTGGTAGCGCGGGATGAAACCGGTATCCAGCTCGGCGGCGGCGAACGCCGGATGGGCGAGGATGCGCCGCAGGAAGGTGATGTTGGTCTTCACGCCGCCGATGGCGAACTCGTCTAGCATCGCCAGCAGGCGCAGGCGTGCTTGTTCGCGGTCTTCGCCCCAGGCGACCAGCTTGCCCAGCATCGGGTCGTAGAACGGCGAGACTTCGTCGCCCTCGCTGACCCCGCTGTCGACCCGGCGCCCGGCGCCCGGCGCGCTTTCGCGGTACAGCGCCAGCGTGCCGGTGGCCGGCAGGAAATCGTTGGCCGGGTCTTCCGCGTACAGCCGCACTTCGATGGCGTGGCCGTTGAGCGGCACCTGTTCCTGGCTGATCGGCAGCGCCTCGCCGCGAGCGACGCGGATTTGCCAGGCGACCAGGTCAAGGCCGGTGATGGCTTCGGTGACCGGGTGCTCCACCTGCAGGCGGGTGTTCATCTCCATGAAGAAGAATTCGCCGCGGGCGTCGAGGAGGAATTCCACGGTGCCGGCGCCGACATAGCCGATGGCCTGCGCCGCGCGGACTGCCGCTTCGCCCATGGCGCGGCGCTGTTCCACGCTCAGGCCCGGGGCCGGCGCTTCCTCGACGACTTTCTGGTGCCGGCGCTGGATCGAGCAGTCGCGCTCGTTGAGGTACAGGCAATTGCCGTGCTGGTCGGCGAACACCTGGATTTCCACGTGGCGCGGCTTCAGCACGTATTTCTCGACCAGCATCCGCGCATCGCCGAACGACGACAGCGCCTCGCGCTGGGCCGAGGCCAGGGCTTCAGCCAGTTGGCTTTCCTGCTCGACCACTTTCATGCCTTTGCCGCCGCCGCCGGCGGTGGCCTTGAGCAGTACTGGATAGCCGATTTTCTCGGCGGCGGCGCGGAAGGTTTCCAGGTCCTGGGCTTCGCCGTGGTAGCCGGGCACCAGCGGCACGCCGGCGATTTCCATCAGCGCCTTGGCCGCGGACTTGCTGCCCATGGCCTCGATAGCGCTGGCCGGTGGGCCGAGGAAGATCAGCCCGGCCTGTTCGATGGCCTTGGCGAAGCCGGCGTTTTCCGAAAGGAAGCCGTAGCCGGGGTGGATGGCCTGGGCGCCGCTGGCCTTGGCCGCGGCGATCAGTTTGTCGATGACCAGGTAGCTCTCCGCCGCCTTGGTCCCGCCGAGGTCGACGCGGATGTCGGCTTCGCGGCTGTGGCGGGCCTCGCGATCGACCGCGCTGTGCACAGCGACGGTGGTCAGGCCGAGGGCTTTGGCGGTGCGCATTACCCGGCAGGCGATCTCGCCACGGTTGGCGACCAGCAGGGTGGTCAGCTCGGGACGGCTCATGGGCGTGGCTCCTTGGGGGTCGGTTCGGCCTGCCAGGCCGGCGTGCGTTTTTCCAGGAAGGCGCGCAGGCCTTCCTGTCCTTCGGGGCTGACGCGGATGCGGGCGATGGCGTTCTCGCAATAGCGACGCAGGGCCGGGGTCAGTTCGCCGGCGCCGACTTCACGCAGCAGTTCTTTGCTGGCGCGCATGGCTTGCGGGCTGTTGAGCAGCAGGTTGGCGATCCATTCTTCGACACGGGCGTCCAGTTCCGCCGCCGGGTAGCTTTCCGCCAGCAGGCCCAGTTCGCGGGCACGGGCGCCGCTGAATCGCTCGGCGGTAAGGGCATAGCGGCGGGCGGCGCGCTCGCCCATGGCCTGGACCACGAACGGGCTGATGACTGCCGGGGCCAGGCCGATGCGTACTTCCGACAGGCACAGTTGCGCGTCGTCGGCGCCGATCGCCATGTCGCAGCAACTGATCAGGCCCAGCGCGCCACCGAAGGCCGCGCCCTGGACCACCGCCAGGGTCGGCAGCTTGAGCCGCGCCAGGTTGTACATCAGTTCCGCCAACTCGCGGGAGTCGTCGAGGTTGCTCTGGTAGTCGAGCGCCGCGCTCTGCTGCATCCACGCCAGGTCAGCGCCGGCGCTGAAGTGCCGGCCGCGGCCGCGCAGCAGGACGAAGCGCAGACTGCTGTCGGTGGCGAGCTGGTCGATGGCGATGATCAGTTCGCGGATCATCTGCGCATTGAACGCGTTGTTCTTGTCTTCCCGGCTCAGCCACAGGGTGGCGAAGCCGCGGGGATCCTTGATCAGTTCGAGGGTGCTGAAGTCGGTCATCGGTCACATCCGGAAAATGCCGAAGCGGGTGGATTCGATCGGCGCGTTGAGCGCGGCCGACAGGGCCAGGCCGAGGATGTCGCGGGTCTGCGCCGGGTCGATGACACCGTCGTCCCAGAGCCGGGCGCTGGAATAGTAGGGGTGACCCTGGTGCTCGTACTGATCGAGGATCGGCTGTTTCAAACGGGCTTCGTCGTCGGCGCTGAACGGCTGGCCGCTGCGCTCGCTTTGTTCGCGCTTGACCTGGGCCAGCACGCCGGCGGCTTGCTCGGCGCCCATCACGCCGATCCGCGCGTTGGGCCACATCCACAGGAAACGCGGGTCGTAGGCGCGGCCGCACATGCCGTAGTTACCGGCGCCGAAGCTGCCGCCGATGATCACGGTGAACTTCGGCACTTTGGCGCAGGCCACCGCGGTGACCAGCTTGGCGCCGTGCTTGGCGATGCCGCCGGCCTCGTATTTCTGGCCGACCATGAAGCCGGTGATGTTCTGCAGGAACAGCAGCGGGATGCCGCGCTGGCAGGCCAGTTCGATGAAGTGCGCGCCTTTCTGCGCGGCTTCGGCGAAGAGGATGCCGTTGTTGGCGAGGATGGCGATGGGATAGCCGTGCAGGTGGGCGAAGCCGCAGACCAGGGTGGTGCCGAACAGCGCCTTGAATTCATCGAACACCGAGCCGTCCACCAGGCGGGCGATGATCTCGCGCACGTCGAACGGTTGCTTGGCGTCGGCCGGGACCACGCCGTACAGCTCATCGGCGGTGTATAGCGGGGCAATTGGCGTGCGCAGTTGCAACTCGCCCTGCTTGTGCCAGTTGAGGTTGGCCACGCAGCGGCGGGCGATGGCCAAGGCGTGTTCGTCGTTGTCGGCGTAGTGGTCGGCGACGCCGCTGGTCTTGCAGTGCACGTCGGCGCCGCCGAGGTCTTCAGCGCTGACCACTTCACCTGTGGCGGCTTTCACCAGCGGCGGGCCGGCGAGGAAGATGGTGGCTTGCTGGCGGACCATGATGGTTTCGTCGGACATCGCCGGCACATAGGCGCCGCCGGCGGTGCACGAGCCCATCACCACGGCGATCTGCGGGATGCCCTGGGCGCTCATGTTGGCCTGGTTGAAGAAGATCCGGCCAAAGTGCTCTCGGTCGGGGAACACTTCATCCTGGCGCGGTAGGTTGGCGCCGCCGGAGTCGACCAGGTAGAGGCAAGGCAGGCGATTCTGCTGGGCGATGGTCTGGGCGCGCAGGTGTTTTTTCACGGTCAACGGATAGTAGGAGCCGCCTTTCACCGTGGCGTCGTTGGCCACGATCATGCATTCGACGCCTTGCACCCGGCCGATGCCGGCGATCACCCCGGCGGCGGGGACGTCTTCGCCGTACACCTCATGGGCGGCGAGCTGGCCGATTTCCAGGAAGGGTGAGCCCGGATCGAGCAGGCGGTCGATACGCTCGCGGGGCAGCAGTTTGCCACGCGAGATATGGCGCTCTTGAGCCTTGGGGCCGCCGCCCTGATGGACCTGGGCGAGCAGGGTGCGCAGCGCGTTGACCTGCTCCAGCATGGCGGCGCTGTTGACGGTGAACTCGGGGGCGCGGGTGTTCAACTGAGACTTCAGAATCATCGGAGGTCCTCGGCAGCTTCAAACGTCAAAGCTGCAAGAAGGGATCGGGGGGCAAGCTGCTTTTTCTTGCAGCTTGCCGCTAGAAACTTGCCGCTGCTTCTAGCGCGTCTCGTTGAACAGCTCGCGACCGATCAGCATGCGGCGGATCTCGCTGGTGCCGGCGCCGATTTCGTACAGCTTGGCGTCACGCAGCAGACGGCCCGCCGGGAACTCGTTGATGTAGCCATTGCCGCCGAGGATCTGGATCGCTTCGAGGGCCATCTGGGTGGCGCGTTCGGCGGTGTAGAGAATCACCCCAGCGGCGTCCTTGCGGGTGGTCTCGCCGCGGTCGCAGGCCTGGGCCACCGCGTACAGATAGGCGCGGCTGGCGTTGAGCTGGGTGTACATGTCGGCGATCTTGCCCTGGATCAACTGGAACTCGCCGATGCTCTGGCCGAACTGCTTGCGGTCGTGGATATAAGGCACCACCAGGTCCATGCACGACTGCATGATGCCGGTCGGGCCGCCGGAGAGGACCACGCGCTCGTAGTCGAGGCCACTCATCAGAACTTTTACGCCGCCGTTGAGCGCGCCGAGGATGTTTTCTTCCGGCACTTCCACGTTGTCGAAGAACAGCTCGCAGGTGTTTGAGCCGCGCATGCCCAGTTTGTCGAACTTGTTGCTGCGGCTGAAGCCGGCCCAGTCACGCTCGACAATAAAGGCAGTGATGCCGTGCGCACCCTTTTCCAGGTCGGTCTTGGCGTAGATCACATAGGTGTTGGCGTCGGGGCCGTTGGTGATCCAGGTCTTGCTGCCGTTGAGGACGTAGCGGTCGCCGCGTTTCTCGGCGCGCAGCTTCATCGACACCACGTCGGAGCCGGCGTTGGGTTCGCTCATGGCCAGGGCGCCGATGTGCTCGCCGCTGATCAGCTTGGGCAGGTATTTGCTTTTCTGTTCGTGGGTGCCGTTGCGGTTGATCTGGTTGACGCAGAGGTTGGAGTGGGCGCCGTAGGAGAGGGCGACCGAGGCCGAGCCGCGGCTGATTTCTTCCATGGCCACCACGTGGGCCAGGTAGCCCAGGCCGGCGCCGCCATATTCTTCGCTGACGGTCACGCCCAGCAGGCCCATGTCGCCGAACTTGCGCCACATGTCGGCGGGGAACAGGTTGTCGTGGTCGATCTGCGCGGCGCGTGGCGCCAGTTCGCTAGCGACGAAGGCCTGTACCTGGTCACGCAGCATGTCGACGGTTTCACCGAGGGCGAAGTTCAGGGAGGGATAAAGCATGCTCTGCCACCTTTGATTGTTTTTGGAGGGGTGTGGGTCTGGGTAATCACCTTTACGTTAACGTAAACCTGAGTCCCTTTACTGTCAATCATCACCATGACCTTTACGTTAACGTTAATTTGCGCCAGAGTAGTCCGCGCCCCGATCAGCTCCCAGAACAAACACAAAAAGGGATCGCCATGAATCAACCGAGCTACACCCAGGGTCGTCAGGACAAAGCCTTGCTGGCCATGACCATCGGTCAGGCATTCGACCGTACGGTGTCACGTTTCGCCGACCGCGAGGCCCTCGTGGTTCGTCACCAGCAATTGCGCTACACCTGGGCCGAGCTGGCGGCCAGCGTCGACCTGCATGCCCGCGCGTTCATGGCCCTGGGCCTGAAGACCGGCGACCGCCTGGGTATCTGGGCGCCCAACTGCGCGCAGTGGTGCATCGCCCAGTTCGCCAGCGCCAAGGCCGGGATCATTCTGGTCAACATCAACCCCGCCTACCGCACCAGCGAGTTGGAATACGTGCTCAAACAGTCCGGTTGCCAGTGGCTGATCAGTGCGGGCGCGTTCAAGAGTTCGGATTACCACGGCATGCTCGGCGAGCTGCTGCCGGAGCTGCCGCGCGCGGTGCCTGGCCAGTTCAACAGCGAGCGCCTGCCCGACCTGCGCGGGCTGGTCAGCCTGGCGGATGAGCCGCCGCCAGGCTTCCTGGCATGGAACGCGCTGGCGGAACTGGCCGCGCAGGTCAGCGAAGATGACTTCCAGGCCCGCCAGCGGAGCCTGCAATTCGACCAGGCGGTGAATATCCAGTACACCTCCGGCACCACCGGTTTCCCCAAGGGCGCGACCCTCAGTCACTACAACATCCTCAACAACGGCTATATGGTCGGCGAGAGCCTGGGCCTCACCGAGCAGGACCGCATGGTGATCCCGGTGCCGCTGTACCACTGCTTCGGCATGGTCATGGGCAACCTCGGCTGCATGACCCACGGCACGACCATGATTTACCCCAACGATGCCTTCGACCCGCTGCTGACCCTGCAAGCCGTCGCCGCCGAGCGCGCCACCGCGCTGTACGGCGTGCCGACCATGTTCATCGCCCTGCTGGACCAGCCACAACGCCGCGAATTCGACCTGGCGAGCCTGCGCACCGGGATCATGGCCGGCGCCACTTGCCCGATCGAAGTGATGCGCCACGTCATCAGCGAACTGAACATGAACGAAGTGCAGATCGCCTACGGCATGACCGAAACCAGCCCGGTGTCGCTGCAGACCGGCCCGGATGACGAGCTGGAACTGCGGGTGACCACGGTCGGCCGGACCCAGCCGCAACTGGAGAGCAAGATCATCGACGAGCACGGCTGCGTGGTGCCGCGCGGGCAGATCGGCGAACTGTGCACCCGTGGCTACAGCGTGATGCTCGGCTATTGGGGCAACCCGGCGGCCACCGCCGAGGCCATCGACCCGGCCGGCTGGATGCACACCGGCGACCTGGCGAGCATGGACGAGCAGGGCTACGTGTGCATTGCCGGGCGCAACAAGGACATGATCATTCGCGGCGGCGAGAACATTTATCCGCGCGAGCTGGAAGAGTTTTTCTTCACCCACCCGGCGGTGGCGGACGTGCAGGTCATCGGCATTCCGGATGACCGCTATGGCGAAGAGATCGTCGCCTGGATCAAGTTCCACCCCGGCCACAGCGCGACCGATGTGGAGTTGCAGGCCTGGTGCAAGAGCCGCATTGCCCATTTCAAGACGCCGCGTTTCTTCCGCTTCGTCGAGGAATTCCCGATGACGGTGACGGGCAAGATCCAGAAGTTCCGCATGCGCGAGATCAGCATCGAGGAACTGCGCCGCTGAAAACGTCTTCGGGGCTGCCGCCCGGCAGCCCCAAGGACGAGGGTTTCAGTACTCGCTCAGGTGCTCGATGAACGTCGAGCCGCTGTAGCGTTCGCGGAACAATCCCGCCTCCACCAGCCTCGGCACCACCTCGTCGAGGAACAGGTGCACCGACTCCACCGAGCCCCCCGGCGCGGCGATAAAACCGTCCATGGCCCCGGCCTCGGCCCAGTCGGCGATCTGCTCGACGGCATCGTCCACCGTGCCGATCACCTGCCAGTGCGCGGCGGAGATCACTTCCGGGCGCAGCAACAACTGGTCCACCGTCAGCGACTCCCGCTCGATCAGCCGGCGCAGCAGGTTGGTGTGGGTGCGGCTGCTGGTTGTCGCCAGCGGCGGCGGCAGGTCGTCGTGGGTCACGAGGCGGTCCTGCGGCCAGTCGCTGAGGTCCAGGCCGGTCATTTCCTTGATCGAGGCGAATTTGCGCCCGCGGTCGAGGCGGGCGTGGGTCTGCATGAACAGCGCGCGGGCTTCTTCGCGGGTCGCCGCGAGGTACAGGCTCAGGCCCGGCAACAGGTGGATGTCGGCGGGTGCGCGGCCATGGCGCTCGGCGCGTCGGGACAGGTCGCGGCGCAGTTCGAGGGCGGCTTCCTTGTCCGGGGTCGGGGCGAATACCAGGTCGGCCACCGAGGCGGCGAAGTCGCGGCCCGATTCCGACGCCCCGGCCTGCACGAACGGAATCCGCGCAGCGGGGAAGGCCGGCACATTGAGCGGGCCCTTGACCTTGAAGTGCTCGCCCTCATGGCTGATGGGGCGGATCTGCGCGGTGTCGGCGTAGCGGCCGGCGGCGCGGTCGATCTTCAGCGCTTCGTGGGGGAAGCTGGCCCACAGCGCCTGCACCAGCGCGGTGAACTCGCCGGCGCGCTGATAGCGTTCCTCGGCGCCGGGCATCTGTTCCAAACCGAAATTCTCATGGCCCTGCAGGGCGGTGACGATGTTCCAGCCTGCGCGGCCGTTGCTGACCCAGTGCAGTGATTGCAGTTGCCGGGCCACCACATAGGGCGGGTAAAAGGTGGTCGACACCGTCGACACCAGGCCGATACGCGACGTGGCCTGGGCGACGGCAGCGAGCAGCACGGTCGGGTCGAGGCTGGCGAAGCCGGGGGCGGTTTCCATTATCTCGGTGGTCAGGCAACTGACATCCGGGCGAAACACGAAGTCCAGGTGCACGGCTTCGGCACGGCGGGCCAGGTCGATGGCGAAGCCGGCGCTGAAGACACCTTCTATATTGCTGTTGTCCTGGCGCCAGCCGTCACCGCTGAGCCAGGTGGGAGCCAGGGACAGGCCGATATGGAGTTTGCGTTGGGTCATCACGGGGTTCCTGTGGGGCCAATAACGGATCGCGAGCAAGCTCGCTCCTACAGGTTTTCTGTAGGCGCGTGCTTGCTCGCGAAGGACAAGATCAGAACGAGCCCTTGATCCCGGCGCCGAACATCCGCGGCGTGGTCATGCTCGCCTCGGTGCCGCCGATGCCGCGGTTCTGCTGCATGTAGATCGCGGTGCGGTCATCGAAGACGTTCTTCACGTACCCATACAGCTCAACCGCTTTGCTGAACTGGTAGCTCATCCGCGCATCGGCCAGGGTGTAGGCGTCCGTGGCGTAGCTCTTGGTGTTGGCGGTGTCGGAATAGTACCCGTCGATCCGGCGAACCTGGGCCGAGACGTTCCACTTGTCGGTGATGTCCCAGCTCGGCCCGAAGCTCAGGGTGTAGCCCGGCGAGCGGGCGAATTCGTTGGCTTCGTAGCTGTTGTTGGCGGAGATCTTGTCGATGCGGGTGCGCAGGGTGCCGGCGCTGGCCTTGAGGGTCAGGTTGTCCAGCACGCGGTAGTCGGCGCTCAGTTCCAGACCGTAGGCGTGGGCCTTCTCGGCGTTGATGGTGTAGGACTGCGACACGCCGGTGGAGATCACCACCGGAATGTTGTACTGGGCGTCCTTGTGGTCCATGTAGAACAGGTTGCCGCTCAGTTGCAGGCGGTTATCCAGCAGGCTGGCGCGGCTGAACAGCTCGTAGTTCCACACCGATTCGTCCTTGAACGAGGTCCAGTTGCGGGTGCTCAGGTTCAGCGCCACGCCGCCCGGGTTGTAGCCGCGGCTGACCATGCCGCCGACGGTCCAGTCCGGGGTCACGGCGTAGGCCAGGGAAATTTTCGGCAGCAGCGCGGAGAAGGTTTTCTCGTAGTCCAGCGCGGTCGGCGCGAGAACCGAGCGGCCTTCGCGCTCGATGCGGTCTTCCTGGTAACGCAGGCCGGTGCCGAGGGTCCAGCGGTCGTCCAGGCGCCAGCTCAGTTCGCCGAACACGCCGAGGTTTTCCTTAGTGTCGTCGAAGGTCGAGAGGCCGCTCAACAGCAGCACTTCATCGGACTTGGTGCGCGCCACGTAGACCCCGGTGGCGCCGCTGACGCTGCTGTCCTGGTCGCCGAAGCTCAGGCGGGTTTCGTTGGACAGGTTCTTCTGCTGGATGTCGGCGTCACCGTTGCCGGGGATGCCGGTGTAGCGCTGCACATGGGACAGCGAGTACTGCGCCTGGTTGAGCAGCTTGAGGCCGTTGTCGAAGTCGTAGCTCACGTCCAGCACGCTGGTGTTGGTCGACTGTTCCCAGCTTGGCATGGTCGTGGTCGGGTGCTTGAGCTTGTGGTACGGCGCCGCGGCGGCTTCCTGGCTGGGCCGGTTGGAATCGCCGTGGGAGAAGGTGTACTTGGCTTCCAGGCCGGGCAGCGCGCTGGGCAGCCAGAGTAGCTTGGCGCGGGCGTTGAGCGAGCTGAAGTTCTTGTCGGCCTTGCCTTTCTGGAAGGCGCTGCTGGTGTAGTCGATGAAGGTGTCACGGGCCGAGTGGTCCACCGCCAGGCGCCCGGCCAGCTCGTTTTCCAGTAACGGGCCGGAGACGGCCAGCGAGGTGCGGTGGGAATCGTAGTTGCCGACCTCGGCCTGGTAGGCGGCTTC
The DNA here is from genome assembly GCF_025466035.1 of Pseudomonas sp. 20P_3.2_Bac5. Classification (NCBI taxonomy): domain Bacteria; kingdom Pseudomonadati; phylum Pseudomonadota; class Gammaproteobacteria; order Pseudomonadales; family Pseudomonadaceae; genus Pseudomonas; species Pseudomonas sp. 20P_3.2_Bac5. The sequence continues at coordinate 151,088 of NZ_JANLOA010000021.1, forward strand.
CGGGGTGAAGCTGGGGTCCTTGGTGTTGACGATGATCGCGCCGGCGATGGCGTTGGCGCCCTGGGAGGTGGTCTGCGGGCCGCGGAACACTTCGATGCTGTCCAGATCCCAGACCGAGGTCGCGCCGAAGTACATCTCGTTGTAATTCAGGTAATGGCCGTCGAGGTTGATGGTGGCCCGTGGCACGGTGCCGCCCCAGAACACGTTCTGGCCGTTGTTCGGGCCCTGGCTGTCCATGCCGCGAATCACCGGCGCGCCGACGCTGTCGGTGTAGATCACGTTGGGCACGTCATTGAGCACTTCGGTGACGGTGGAGCTGCCGGTTTTCTCCTTGTCGATCTCGCGTCCGGTCTTCACCGTCACCGACGACGCGGTGTTCTTCAGTTCCCGTTCGATCTTTTCCCCGGTGATGAGGATGGGCTCGAAGGTGACGCTGCCGGCGCTGGTGCTGGCGGCGGTTTCCTGGGCCATGGCCGCCGTGGCGCCCAACAGCGTCGAGAGGGTCAGAACACTGAAACCGCGGGCGAGGGTGAGGGGTGAATAGGCCTTCAAGGGACGCTCCAAATGAGAATGATTAAGCTTTAGCGGATCGTAGCATGTGGCTATTACGTTCCTCAATAAAGAATTGATTCCACAATGTGGTTTATGCCGGGATCGGATAAGCTCGTTTGCGGCCCCACGCAGGGCTCTGCGCCGCGTTGCCTGATGTGCTGGCCCGCAAAATCGGTATCATGCGTCGCGCCGCCACCGGCCTGCGGCGCTGCACCCCAGCCTGTTGAGAAACAGCCGCGAGACAGCGGCGAGGAGAGGACATTTGAAGTCAGACGAGTCCGTACTGGACGATGCGCCCCAGAACGAAAAGCGCTCCGGCACCATCCAGTCGGTGGCGATCGCCACGCGCTTTCTCAAGGTGCTGGCCAGTGCCGAGCGCGAACTGGCCCTAGGCGAAGTCGCCCGGCTTACCGGCACCGGTGGCTCCAGCGCGCACCGTTACCTGCAGAGCCTGGTGAAGGAAGGGCTGGCCCGGCAGGACCCGGCCACCGGTCTTTACGACCTCGGCCCGGCAGCACTGAGCATCGGTATCGCCGCGCTCAAGCGCGTGGACGCGGTGGAAATCGCCGCGCAACACATGAAGGCCCTGGCCCACCACCAGGCGGCCAGCGGCGGGGTGGCGATCTGGACCGAGCGTGGTCCGACCCTGGTGCGCTGGTACCGCAGCGCGTATTTCTCGGTGAACCCGCTGGCGCTGGGCGACATCCTGCCGCTGGACAACACCGCGTGCGGCCTGGTGTTCCAGGCGTTCCTGCCAAAATCCACCATCGATGCCGCGCGCAAGCAGCAGCCCGCGCATTTCCGCGGCACACCGCCGAGCAAGGCCGTGCTGGATGAAGTGCGCGACAGCCGCTGGGCCGAGCTGACCAGCCATTTGCTGTCCAACGTCACCGGCCAGGCCGCGCCGGTGTTCGATGCGCAGGGCGAGATCGTGTGCTGCATGACCACCGTCACTGACCTTGGCCGGCTGAATTCGCCGGAAGACCGGGATGCGTTGTTTCGCGAGGCGAAGCGGGTGAACCAGTCCACGGGTGGGCAGGCTTGGGAGGGGTGATTGAGAGGTATGGCCGGCTGGAATGACGTTGTTGTTGGGGGCTCTACCCCCGCAACACCCGGCCCTTGGGCACCAGCAACGGTGTCCCCGTCACCGGATCGGCAATGATCAGAGACGCCAGCCCAAACACCCGCTCCACCAGTTCCTCGGTGAAGATCTCCGCCGGGGCGCCGCTGGCGACGATCGCGCCGTCCTTCATCGCCACGAGGTGCGAGGCATAGCGGCAGGCCTGGTTGAGGTCGTGCAGCACCGCGACGACGGTGCGACCCTGGCGGTTGAGGTCCGCCAGCAGGTCGAGCAGTTCGACCTGATGAGCGATGTCCAGATAGGTGGTCGGCTCGTCCAGCAGCAGGATCGGCGTCTGTTGCGCCAGCACCATGGCAATCCACACCCGCTGGCGCTGGCCACCGGACAATTCGTTCAACGCACGTTCGGCCAACTCGCTGACGCCGGTCGCCGCCATCGCTTCCTTTACCGCCTGTTCATCCGCTTTCGACCACTGCCGCAAGAACGACTGATGCGGATAGCGCCCACGTGCCACCAGGTCAGCCACGGTGATGCCGTCCGGCGCGGTGGCACTCTGCGGCAGCAGGCCGAGGCAACGGGCGACTTCGCGAGCGGGAAACTCGCCGATCGGGCGCTGGTCCAGCAGCACCTGGCCGGCAGCCGGAGCCAGCAGGCGGGAGAGGGCGCGTAACAGGGTAGATTTGCCGCAGGCATTGGGGCCGACGATAACGGTGAAGGAACCGTCTGGAATGCGCAGCGAAAGGTCCGTGGAAATGGTGCGCTGTTCGTAGCGCAACGTCAGCGCATCGGCCTGCAGGCGGTGCGTCATGGGGGCGGGTTCCTCGGCAATGATGGCGCGGCAGTATTGCATGTGCGGAATTTATTCCGCAATATGGAATGCGAAACGCTCTCAAATCGTATCACTTCGCATTCCATCTGCCGATATCGACCTCACCATGACGACTTCTTCGCTGTTGCGCCTCGCCGGCGCTACCACCCTGGCCCTGCTGGCGGGTTTCGCCCAGGCCGCGGACACCGCGCCCAAACGCATCGTCTCCACCACGCCCAGCGTGACCGGCATTCTGCTGGCCATGGACGCGCCGCTGGTGGCCAGTGCTGCCACCACGCCGAGTCGGCTGTCCGACAGCAAGGGTTTCTTCACCCAGTGGGCTGACGTCGCGGATCAGCGCGGCGTGCAGGTGCTGTACAAGAACCTGGTGTTCGACATCGAGTCGGTGATCGGCCAGGACCCGGACCTGCTGGTGATTTCCGCCACCGGCGCCGACAGCGTGATCCAGCACAAGGCCGAGCTGGAAGCTCAGGGCGTGAAGACGCTGGTGGTCAACTACTCGAACCAGAGCTGGCAGCAGATCGCCACCGAACTGGGTCGCCAGACCGGACTGGAAACCCAGGCCGCCGCCGCGATCAAGCGCTTCGACGACTACACCGCCGACGTCGGCGCGCAGCTCAAGGTGCCGGCCGGCAGTGTCAGTGTGGTGGGTTACAACATCGGCGGCAGTTATTCCATCGCCCGCGAGAACAGCCCGCAAGCGCGGGTGATCGAGGCGCTCGGCTTCACGGTGGCGGGGCTGCCGACGGCGCTGGAATCGCAGGTCAAGCGCAGTTCCGACGTGGCCTTTATTTCCCGCGAGAACCTGTCGGCGGCGATCACCGGCGACAGCGTGTTCCTGCTCAGCGCCACCGACGCCGATGTTCAGACGTTCCTCGCCGATCCGGTGCTGGCCAACCTGCCGGCGGTGATCAACAAACGGGTGTATCCGCTGGGGCCCAGCTCGTTCCGTATCGACTACTACTCAGGACGGGAAATGATCGACGCCGTGGCGCGGAATTTCCGTTAAGTGGCCGTCGGTTTTTCTTCGTGTGCGCCGCTGACGCTGATGGAGCGTCGGCGGCGTCGACGTTTGCAGGGGCTGGTGTTTGGCCTGACGTTGCTTGCGCTGGCGGTGGTGCTGAGCCTGACGGTGGGTTCGCGCACCGTGCCGCCCGCCGACGTGCTGCAAGCCCTGCGTGCTTATGACCGGCATAACGACCTGCACCTGATCGTGCGCGAGATGCGTATCCCGCGCACCCTGGTGGCGATCCTCGCCGGGCTGGCGCTGGGGCTGGCCGGGGCGATCATGCAGGCGGTGACGCGCAATCCGCTGGCCGAACCCGGTCTGCTCGGCATCAATGCCGGCGCCGCCCTCGCAGTGATCGGCGCCGCCGCAGCCTTCGGCATGGCGAACATGGCCAGTTATGTCTGGTTCGCCTTTCTTGGCGCCGGGCTGGCTGGCGCTGTGGTGTTCATGCTCGGCCAGGCCCACGAAACCACCACCAACCCGGTGCGCCTGGTGCTGGCCGGGGCAGGGCTGTCGGTGCTGTTGGCGTCAGTGACTGGGGTCATCATCCTCAACGCCCCGGCGGATGTGTTCGACCAGTTCCGCCACTGGGCTTCCGGCTCCATCGAGCGCGCGGGTTTTGATGCCGTGGCGGTGCTGCTGGTGGCGGTGCCGCTGGGTGCACTGGCAACCTTCGCCATCGTTGGCAACCTCAATGTCCTGGCCTTGGGCAATGACCTTGGCCAGGCACTGGGTGCCAGTGTCCGCGGCACCTGGCTGCTGGCGTGCCTGGCGGTGATGCTGCTGGCCGGCGCCGCCACTGCCGGCGCCGGGCCGATCGCCTTCGTCGGGCTGGTGGCGCCGCACCTGGCGCGGCTGCTGGTGGGGCCGGATTACCGCTGGCTGCTGCCTTACTCGGCGCTGTTCGCCGCGGTGCTGTTGCTGGCTGCCGACGTGCTCGGGCGGGTGGTGGGCGGCAATGCGGAAATCGCCGCCGGGGTTATCGCTGCCTTGCTGGGCGGCCCGTTCTTTATCGCCGTGGTGCGCAAATACCGGTTGAACACGCTATGAACAAAAGCACTTCGGTCCTCCGCTTCGGCGGCTGTTCCTTTCTCTGGCGCCCGCGGGTGGCGCTGGTTTGTTTGCTGCTGGTGGCAACCGCGCTGGCGCTGGGCATCTTGCTGCTGGGCATTGGCAGTCTGCAACTGACGCCGGCGCAGGTGGTCGCCGGCCTGTTCGGCACGGCGGACGACCCCACCTTGCAGCGGGTGATCACCCGCGTGCGCCTGCCACGGGTGCTGACCGCCGTGCTGGTCGGCGCGTCGCTGGGCATGGCCGGCTCGATCTTCCAGTCGCTGTCGCGCAACGCTCTCGGTTCGCCGGACATCATCGGTTTCACCACCGGCGCGGCCAGCGGCGCGATTGTCCAGATCATCCTGTTCGATGCCGGCCCGCTTGGCATTTCCGTGGCGGCGGTGGCCTCGGGCATGGCGACGGCGGCGCTGGTGTTCCTGCTGTCGATGAAAGGGCGCAGCACCGGCGGTTATCGGCTGGTGCTGGTGGGTATCGGTATCGGCGCGATGCTTTCGGCGCTCAATACCATCCTGCTGGTGACCGGCAACCTCGACCAGGTAATGACCGCGCAACTGTGGCTGGCCGGTTCGCTTAACACCCGCACCTGGTCCCATGTGCTGCCGGCGGCGTTGGGCCTGTTGTTGATCGTGCCGGCGGCGCTGTACCAGACGCGGCGGGTGAGCCTGCTGGAAATGGGCGACGACAGCGCCAGCCAGCTTGGGGTCGCGGTGGAGCGCACGCGCTTGCTGATGATGCTGGCGGCGGTGGCGCTGACCGCCATCGCCACCGCCGCGGCCGGGCCGATCGCCTTCATCGCCCTGGCCGCGCCGCAACTGGCGCGGCGCCTGACCGGCAGCGCCGGCGTGCCGCTGGTGTCCGGGGCGTTGATGGGCGCGGTGCTGTTGCTGGCGGCGGACATGCTCAGCCAGCGCTTTCCGCTGTCGCTGAACATGCCGATCGGGTTGACCACGGGGATGCTGGGTGGGGTGTATTTGCTGTGGCTGTTGGCGCGGAATCGGCGGATGTGAAGGGTGGGCCTTATCGGGGGGAAACCTGCGCCAAAAAACACCGCC